>NZ_CP035088.1:4279375-4597500 GCF_004786035.1 Pseudomonas viciae | reverse complement strand
GTCCCAAAGTTATGGTTAAGTGGGAAACGATGTGGGAAGGCTTAGACAGCTAGGAGGTTGGCTTAGAAGCAGCCACCCTTTAAAGAAAGCGTAATAGCTCACTAGTCGAGTCGGCCTGCGCGGAAGATGTAACGGGGCTCAAACCATACACCGAAGCTACGGGTATCACGTAAGTGATGCGGTAGAGGAGCGTTCTGTAAGCCTGTGAAGGTGAGTTGAGAAGCTTGCTGGAGGTATCAGAAGTGCGAATGCTGACATGAGTAACGACAATGGGTGTGAAAAACACCCACGCCGAAAGACCAAGGTTTCCTGCGCAACGTTAATCGACGCAGGGTTAGTCGGTCCCTAAGGCGAGGCTGAAAAGCGTAGTCGATGGAAAACAGGTTAATATTCCTGTACTTCTGGTTATTGCGATGGAGGGACGGAGAAGGCTAGGCCAGCTTGGCGTTGGTTGTCCAAGTTTAAGGTGGTAGGCTGAGATCTTAGGTAAATCCGGGATCTTAAGGCCGAGAGCTGATGACGAGTTACCCTTTGGGTGACGAAGTGGTTGATGCCATGCTTCCAAGAAAAGCTTCTAAGCTTCAGGTAACCAGGAACCGTACCCCAAACCGACACAGGTGGTTGGGTAGAGAATACCAAGGCGCTTGAGAGAACTCGGGTGAAGGAACTAGGCAAAATGGCACCGTAACTTCGGGAGAAGGTGCGCCGGTGAGGGTGAAGCACTTGCTGCGTAAGCCCACGCCGGTCGAAGATACCAGGCCGCTGCGACTGTTTATTAAAAACACAGCACTCTGCAAACACGAAAGTGGACGTATAGGGTGTGACGCCTGCCCGGTGCCGGAAGGTTAATTGATGGGGTTAGCTAACGCGAAGCTCTTGATCGAAGCCCCGGTAAACGGCGGCCGTAACTATAACGGTCCTAAGGTAGCGAAATTCCTTGTCGGGTAAGTTCCGACCTGCACGAATGGCGTAACGATGGCGGCGCTGTCTCCACCCGAGACTCAGTGAAATTGAAATCGCTGTGAAGATGCAGTGTATCCGCGGCTAGACGGAAAGACCCCGTGAACCTTTACTATAGCTTTGCACTGGACTTTGAATTTGCTTGTGTAGGATAGGTGGGAGGCTTTGAAGCGTGGACGCCAGTTCGCGTGGAGCCATCCTTGAAATACCACCCTGGCAACTTTGAGGTTCTAACTCAGGTCCGTTATCCGGATCGAGGACAGTGTATGGTGGGTAGTTTGACTGGGGCGGTCTCCTCCTAAAGAGTAACGGAGGAGTACGAAGGTGCGCTCAGACCGGTCGGAAATCGGTCGTAGAGTATAAAGGCAAAAGCGCGCTTGACTGCGAGACAGACACGTCGAGCAGGTACGAAAGTAGGTCTTAGTGATCCGGTGGTTCTGTATGGAAGGGCCATCGCTCAACGGATAAAAGGTACTCCGGGGATAACAGGCTGATACCGCCCAAGAGTTCATATCGACGGCGGTGTTTGGCACCTCGATGTCGGCTCATCACATCCTGGGGCTGAAGCCGGTCCCAAGGGTATGGCTGTTCGCCATTTAAAGTGGTACGCGAGCTGGGTTTAGAACGTCGTGAGACAGTTCGGTCCCTATCTGCCGTGGACGTTTGAGATTTGAGAGGGGCTGCTCCTAGTACGAGAGGACCGGAGTGGACGAACCTCTGGTGTTCCGGTTGTCACGCCAGTGGCATTGCCGGGTAGCTATGTTCGGGAAAGATAACCGCTGAAAGCATCTAAGCGGGAAACTTGCCTCAAGATGAGATCTCACTGGGACCTTGAGTCCCCTGAAGGGCCGTCGAAGACTACGACGTTGATAGGCAGGGTGTGTAAGCGCTGTGAGGCGTTGAGCTAACCTGTACTAATTGCCCGTGAGGCTTGACCATATAACACCCAAGCAATTTGCTGACCCGAAAGGGCACCAGATTGCGGTGTGTGAAGACGACATGAACCGAAAGTTCGCAGCAAACACACAAACTATCGCATACCCATTCGCTGGCACGTGACCGCAATGCACGCACCGGCTACCGAATTTCTTGACGACCATAGAGCATTGGAACCACCTGATCCCATCCCGAACTCAGTAGTGAAACGATGCATCGCCGATGGTAGTGTGGGGTTTCCCCATGTGAGAGTAGGTCATCGTCAAGATTAAATTCCGAAACCCCTATCTGCTGACGCAGGTAGGGGTTTTGTTTTTGTGCTGAAAAACCTCATACCTAAAAAAGGATGACCTGAGGAGGCCATCCTTTTTGCCATCCAGACGGTTAAGCCTCTGGAACTGGGCAGCTCAGATCCCCTTCCTTGCACTTGAGGTAGGTCTTGAATGCTTCGATCCGGGCCTTGGTCTGGTCAGTGATGCAGTTGCTGTAGATCAGCGGATAGACGCTACCGCCTTCAACCCCGGAGGCAGAAAAGTTGCATTCGGCGTCACGGAAGCCAATCCAGGCTCGTTGTGCCTTGACCAACATTTGCTTGGCCTCGGGGTTGCCCTTCAGACGTGCGGTGATTTGCTTATACAGGCTGTTCAGTTCGTTGTCGGCGGCCTTGTTCTCTTTGGCCGCGCACTGGTTCATCTCACCCTGAGTGGTGGCATTGGCGCAGTCATCGGCTTGGGCAGCGGTGATGAAAAACAACGGCGCTAGGGCCAGAAGCAAGCGTGGAGGCATGGTCGATCTCTCCTTGAGGGGGGACAAATGCCGCAGGAGTGTACCCAAACGATGGACTGATACAACTTTCCGGTTGGCCTTGTGGTCTTACAAGCCTACTGTTGAACACAGGAGGTGACCCATGCATTCATCCGACCGCATTGAAAGAAAGATCCTGCTCAAAGCCCCGCGCTCTCAAGTCTGGCGCGCCCTGGCCAATGCCGAAGCCTTTGGCCAATGGTTCGGCGTCGCCCTTGAGGGCAAGCGATTTGTGGCGGGTGAGCGTACCCAGGGGCAGATCACCTATCCAGGTTACGAACACCTTATCTGGGACGTAGCGGTGGACCGGGTGGAGCCCGAGCGGGTGTTCTCGTTTCGCTGGCATCCTTACGCCGTTGAACCAGAGGTGGATTATTCTCAAGAGTCCGAAACACGAGTGCTGTTCGAACTTGAAGACATGGACGGCGGTACCCTGCTCAAAGTGGTTGAATCGGGGTTTAACAACATTCCTGAAGCTCGCCGGCTTAAGGCCTTTCGCATGGATAGCCGGGGCTGGGATGAGCAGATGTCCAATATTGAAGCGTTCTTGGGCAAGTCTTGATTTTCTCTTCCGTTGACGCAGATGTCGCCGATACCCGGCGGTCGTCAGGGGTTACGGAAGAGTAGGTATAGCGAATGTCTTACACGCCATGGTAGCTATGTCGTCTATTGCACTTTGGATCCGCAGCGTAATCTGGACCTATCCACTGAAGCACAGGAAGTGCTCAGGATCAGGGAAGATCGACCTTGCAAGGATGCTATCGACAGGGAGTCGTAATGGTCTTGGAAAAACCCGCTTAGGCGGGTTTTTTTTCGTCTGTCATAAAGTCGAGGGGGGGCTGTATAGCGAAACGCTTACACGCTGTTGCTGCTTTCTCGCCTTTTGCCAAGGCATCGACGGGCCTAATCTATGTTCATCCACTGAGTACAGGGAGTGCTTAGGGTCATGGATGATGGGACCAGGCATGGAATGCCGGACAGGGAGTCAAATTGGTCCTCAAAAAACCCGCTTCGGCGGGTTTTTTTTCGTCTGCAAAAAAGTGGTCCAACCACAACCATGCCAGACGCTTATCCAAACCGACTTGTAGGATCAGGCACTACTAGCCTGTAGCGCCTGGGCGCGCAAACGAGCGATGTCCTTGCTCGGCGAGGCGCCAAATAGACGGCTGTATTCGCGACTGAACTGCGAAGGGCTTTCATACCCCATCTTGTAGCCGATTGACGAAACGTCGCTGTTCTCCGCCAACAACAGCCGTCGGGCTTCCTGCAGGCGAAGCTGTTTCTGGTATTGCAGCGGGCTCATGGCGGTTACGGCTTTGAAGCGGTGATGCAGTGCCGAAGGGCTGAGATTGATCATTTGTGCCAGGCTGTCGATGCTCAGCGGTTCGGCGTAATGGGTATTGAGCCACTCGATGGCCCGGCTGATGCGGTGGGTCTGGGTGTCGGGAATGGCGATTTCGTGCAAGCGCTGGCCTTGGGCGCCACGCAGCAGTCGGTAGAAAATCTCCTGTTGAGCCAACGGCGCGAGGGTGGCGATATCGTCCGGGCTGTCCAACAGCCGCAGCAGGCGCAACACCGCATCGAGCAAGGGTGCATCGATGCGATCCAGGAACAGACCGCGCTCGGTTCGCTGGGCTGGCACACCGATAGGGCTGGCGTTGGCGATCAGGCGGCAGATCTGCGCCGGGTCGATATCAAGACGAATGCACAGGTAAGGGCGCTCAGGGCTGGCTTCAATCACTTGGCCGGCCATCGGCAGCGTCACCGAGACCACCAGGTAATTGAGCGGGTCATACACGTAGCATTCGTCCGCCAGCCGCACTTCCTTGCGCCCCTCGATAATCACGCACAAACCAGGCTTGTGCACGGTGTGCAGGGCTTCGGTCGGCTGGTCGCTACGGATCAGGTGCAAGGCCTCGATAGCCGTAGGGTGGACACCGTATTCCGGCGCAAAGCGCTTCATCAGGCTCGCCAGTTCGGCGCGACGCTGGCTGACGCCGTCGTCTGGCGCAATGTGGATGGACGTGGATACCGACATGCCAATCAATCTCCCTGGCCAAATGAGTGACCGCGCTAGTAAAGCCGATTGCGCGACTGTCGGCCAGAGCCGGTTTTATCGCTACAGGATCGTGCAAGTGCGCAGGAGGATCCGGCTAACCCCGGTTTCAGTCGGTTCCCTAATCTGGACCTGTCAAAACGCTCCCACCGGGGGCCAGCCCATCCAGACGAGGGATCCATCATGTCCGATATTCAAAACAAAGTAGTGGTCATCACCGGCGCCAGCAGCGGGATTGGTGAAGCAGCGGCGCGGTTGCTCGCGGCTCGCGGTGCTCGTGTCGTGCTTGGCGCCCGACGCATCGATCGTTTGCAAGCACTGGTGCAAGAGCTCAAAGCCGTCGGCCAGCAGGCGGTCTGCAAAGCCGTGGACGTAACTCGTCGCGATGATGTCCAGAACCTGATCGATTTTGCTGTCGAGCGGTTCGGTCGGGTCGACGTGATCATCAACAACGCCGGGGTCATGCCGCTCTCCAAACTCGAGGCGCTGAAAGTCGAGGAGTGGGACCGCATGATCGACGTCAACATCCGTGGTGTGCTTCACGGGATTGCCGCCGGCTTGCCGCTGATGCAACGCCAGCGCAGCGGCCAGTTCATCAACATCGCGTCCATCGGTGCCTACACCGTCAGCCCGACCGCCGCCGTGTATTGCGCCACCAAATTTGCCGTGCGGGCGATTTCCGAGGGCTTGCGCCAGGAAGTCGGTGGCGATGTGCGCGTGACGGTGATTTCCCCCGGCGTGACCGAATCTGAACTGGCCGAGAGCATTTCCGATGAAGGTGGACGTGCCGAAATGCGCGAGTTCCGCAGGATTGCCATTCCTGCTGAAGCCATCGCCCGGGCAATTGCCTACGCCATCGAGCAACCAGCGGAGGTGGACGTCAGCGAGCTGATCGTGCGGCCAACCGCCAGCCCCTTCTGAACCGAATCGATCCGATAGGAGATGTCCCATGAGAAAGGCCTTTGGAGACCAGGGCAAATTCGTCGGCCTATGGGTGACGGCTGATGGCGTGATCCGCCATCGGCTGTTGCCGGGCGGACGCTACGATGAAGCGCGGGGATTGCGTGAGAGTGCGTACCAGGGCGACTACTGGCTGCAGGACGACCATATCGAATACCACGACGACACTGGCTTCACCGCTGACGGGGATTTTCGCGACGGTGTGCTGTACCACGCGGGGATGGTGTTGTATTGCCAGGAGGAGTGTTGAATCCACGGCTGGCTGGTTGTGTGGGAGCAAGCTTTGCTCCCACACAACCGTTCAGCAATGTCCGGTTGAGGACTAGCGTTACGCCAGTCCCAACCGCGCCGCAGCGCGTTGGGTGATCTGTGAACGCACCCGGAACGACTCCACCGTACGCCGCTGGGCTTCTTCCAGTACTTGCGTGGGGGCAGTGTCCGGGCTGCCGGCGTTGAACGGTGGGGCAGGGGCGTATTCGAGTTGCAGCTGGACCAGTTCGGCGGTGTCCTGGTCGAACAGTTCGGCCGCCAGGGTCAAGGCAAAATCGATCCCGGCGGTGATGCCGCCGCCAGTGAGCAGGTTGCCGTCGCGGACCACGCGGTCCTTGACCGGCGTCGCGCCCAAGGTTTGCAGCAGGCTGTGATAGGCCCAATGGGTGGTGGCGCGCTTGCCCTGCAGCAGGCCCGCCGCACCGAGCACCAGCGAACCGGTGCACACCGAGGTGATGTATTTCGCCTCGGCGGCTTGCCGCTTGATGAAGGCCAGCGTCTGCTCGTCTTCCATCAGGGCGCCGACGCCGGTGCCGCCGGGGACGCAGATCACGTCGAGCTTCGGGCAGTTCTCGAACGTGGTGGTGGGCAACAACACCAGACCTGTGCTGGCGGTGACGGGGGCCAGGTCCTTCCAGATCAGGTGGACCTTCACGTCTGGCAACGAGGCCAGTACGTCGTAAGGGCCGGTCAGGTCCAACTGTTGGACCTGGGGGAATAACAGCAAACCGATCTGCAGCGTCATGTCACGTTCTCCTGTGGATGATTGCCCGAGGGGTGGACGGATTTACTTTAGATCCGTAGGCTCTGGCGTATACGCCAATAAACCCACGAATCACGCCAATATGCCCACACCACCGAAAACCGTTCATGTGCTGGCCTTCGCCAACGTGCAAGTGCTGGATGTCACCGGGCCTTTGCAGGTGTTTGCCTCGGCCAACGACCTGGCCCGCCAGCAAGGCCTGCCGTTGCCCTACGCGCCGACGGTCATCGCCGTGGGTGGCGGGGCGGTGATGTCCTCGGCGGGGTTGGCGCTGATGGCCGAGCCGCTGCCGAGCGAAGGCAGCGATACGCTATTGATCGCCGGTGGCTGGGGCGTGTACGAAGCGGCGAAGGACCTGGCGCTGGTGGCCTGGGTCAAGGATCACGGCCTGCGTTCGCGGCGGGTGGCGTCGGTGTGTACCGGGGCGTTTTTGCTGGCCGCCAGCGGCTGGCTGGACGGACGGCGTGTGGTCACCCATTGGACCCGCTGCGAACAACTGGCCGAGCAACATCCGCAGTTGCGGGTCGAACCCAACCCGATTTTCATCAACGACGGCCCGGTGTGGACCTCGGCGGGGGTCACGGCTGGCATCGACCTGGCCCTGGCGCTGGTCGAGGAGGACTTGGGGCGTGCCGTTGCCCTGGAAGTCGCCCGGCATCTGGTGGTGTTCCTCAAGCGCCCTGGTGGTCAATCGCAGTTCAGCGTGACGTTGTCGCTACAAAAACAGGGCAGTCGGTTCGATGACCTGCATGCCTGGATCGCCGAAAACCTCACCCGTGACCTGGGCCTTTCGAGCCTGGCCGCCGAGGTGGGCATGAGCGAACGCAGCTTTGTGCGGCACTACCGCGCCGACACCGGCCAGACCCCGGCGCGGGCGGTGGAGTTGATTCGCGTGGAAACCGCTCGGCGTCTGTTGTCTGACACCGCCGTGTCGATCAAACGAGTGGCGGTGCAATGCGGCTTCGGCAGCGAAGAAACCCTGCGCCGCAGTTTCCTGCGGGCCATGGGGGTGACGCCCCAGGCCTATCGCGAGCGGTTCGCCGTCAGCCCTCAAGCAGATCCAGCAATGCCTTGAGCGTGGCCTCGGGGGCTTCCTGGGGAATGTTGTGGCCAACACCGGTCAATACCCGACGCTCATAGAAACCTGTGAAATGCTCGGCGTCTTCGTCGTGTTCCGGTGCGGGCCCCACGCCGTCGTCGGCGCCGCACAGGGAGATGCTCGGCACGCTGATGGTCGGTTGTGCTGCGAGCCGTTCCTCCATCCACTCCAGTGTCGGGTCGCCCGGTGCGTACATGAAGCGATGACGGTAGGAGTGGATCACCACGTCGACGAAGTCCGGGTTGTCGAACGACACGGCGCTGAGAGGGTACAGTTCGGCGCCACGTTTCCAGGTCGGTGACCACAGGCGCCAGAGCAACTCACACAGTTCACGTCGGTTCCGGGTCAGGCCCTCGACACCCCGCGCCGTGTGGAAATAGTACTGGTACCACAGGCGATGTTCGGTTTCCGGATCCAGCGGCTGTTTGGAACGTGGAATATTCTGCAGGTTGTAGCCGTCGCCGGTCACCAGGCAGCGCACGCGCTCGGGCCACAGCGCCGCGACGATACACGCCGCCCGACCGCCCCAGTCGTAGCCGCACAGCGCCGCTTGGGGGATGGAGAGTGCGTGCATCAAGTCCAACAGGTCCTGGGCCAGGGCCGCTTGCTGGCCGGAGCGCAGGATGGTCGGGTTGTTGAAGCGGGTCAGGCCGTAGCCGCGCAGGTAGGGCACGATGACCCGGTAGCCACGCTGGGCCAAGGCCGGCGCGACTTCATCGAACGCCCTGGGGGCGTACGGAAAACCGTGCAGCAGGATGATGGGTTCGCCGCTGGCGGGGCCGTGTTCTTCGTAGGCGATGCGCAGCAACGGCGTGACGGCGAAGTCGATCCCGGGCTCAAGGTTCATGTCGGCCTCCGGCAGTGTGCGGTTGCGTTCAGGCAGGTTCCTGGTTGACGTATTTGGCCCGATCCGGGGTGAACGTCACGATCATGTTCGTGCTGGAACAGGTCAGGGTGCGCTCCTGGGTCAGGTCGATGTCCAGATCCTCACCGCGCAGGCCCTGCCATTGGGCGAGGTACTTGAGGCAACCGAATTTTTCGTTTTTCTTCAGGCTGCGGCTGACGCCACCTTTCCAGCCCAGCACTGGCAATTCACCGGCCAGGCAGCGTTGCGCCAGTTCGGGAAACTTCACCGCCCGGTCGCGACCGATTTCCCAGCATTTGATCAGGCCCCGGTCCTGGCCTTCCCAGAGGTCTTCGCGGGTCAGGCCTGTTCGGGGTGGGGTGGTGATGGGGCGTTTGATATGAGTCATGTCAGATCCTTGAGTCGGGTTTTTATCGGGCAGCTCCGCTGCACCCGTGAGAGCATCGATCTTAGGAGGGGTTTGGGGGGCTGGCAACCTGTAACGGGGCGTGGCGATAAATGGGGAGGGGATACTGCGATGCCCTTGTGTCAGGGAGAATTTGCGGCTGCTGCGCAGCCGAGCGGGAGCAAGCTCCCTCGCCACGGGGTTGTGTTCCTACAAAAAAATAGGTGAACCGGAATTTTCTGACGAGTCGCGGCGGTTGCCGGTTCGGAAAGGGCGGGGATAGGCTTTGCTCGTCGCTGCAAAATCAGCGACCGGGTTTGGTCACCCGTCCAATGTCAGGCGCACACGCGCCAACCTCAGCATGTCGGCGCTTTTTTGTGTGCTTGTCGGTATGCTTTGCGGTGGGCTGTGCGCGGGGCACTTTCGAGTGCGCCGGGTGCCTGACTTCCCGGTTGACCAACCTGCGTATAGCCCACCACCCTCGTTTGGTCACGAGGTGGGTGAGCTCCAACTTCAAGTCAGGAGTTTCACTATGGTCAAGATCACCCCCAACCCCCCAAAAGCTGAAAACCTTTCCGCCTACACCACCCTCGATTCAAAAAAACTCCGCGAAGCCGCCGACCGGGCGCTGAACATCCATTTGTCCCCCACACCAGCCAAACCCGACACCCAGGACGGCCAGGTCTTTTCAGTGGTCCCGGGCCTCAACACCGAATCGGTATTGACCACCCTCAGCGAAACCCTGGCCTCGGCCGATGCGCTGGTCAGTGACCTGGGGTTCGAGTTGGAAGGTTCCCGGCGGCATGTTGCGCTGGGGATCCAGCAGTTGATCGAGTTGGCCAGGTTGCTGGCCAATCGAGCGTTGGATGACATCGAACTGGCCGACTCAGCGCGGTAGTCAGCACACTGCCTCCTCTGTGGTGAAGGGATAAATTCCCTCGCCACAGTGTTCACTCGAAAGTGATGGCGACGTGGCTCACGGCTGCCAATGATTCTTCTCCCCGCTCAACTTTCGATCCAGAAAACTGGCAGCGCTGATCAACGCCAGGTGAGTCAAGGCCTGCGGCGTATTGCCCAGGTGGTAGCCATGGCTGTCGAACTCTTCGGCGTACAACCCCAGCGGGTTGGCATAGCGCAGCAGTTGTTCGAATTCCAGCTGGGCTTTTTCCACGCGGCCGGCGCGGGCGAGGCATTCGACGTACCAGAACGAGCAGGCGGCGAAGGAGCCTTCGGTGCCGCTGAGGCCGTCGATGGGGCTGTCGTCGTTGCGGTAGCGATAGACCATGCCGTCGCGCACCAGGCTTTTTTCAATGGCGTCCAGGGTCGATAGCCAGCGCGGATCGCGGGCGCTGACGAAGCGCACCAAGGGCATCAACAGCATCGAGCCGTCGAGGGCGGTGCTGCCCAGGCGCTGAATGAAATGCTGGTGTTCGTCGTTCCAGAAATTGGTCCAGATGTCCTGGTAGATGGCCTGGCGGGTCTCGTCCCAGCGGGCGAACGGGGCGGGCAGGGAGCGTTTTTCGGCGAGGCGGATGGCGCGGTCGACGGCGACCCAGCACATCAGTCGAGAATGCAGAAAGTGTTGTGTCTCACCGCGCATCTCCCAGATGCCCACATCCTTGTCCTGCCAGACCTCGCACACTTGGTCGACCACGTCGACGGTGTGTTTCCAGCCTTGATGGGAAATGGCTTCGCCGTATTTATTGACCAGGTACACCGCATCCATCAATTCGCCGAAAATGTCCAACTGCACCTGTTGGTAGGCGAGGTTGCCGATGCGCACCGGCTGTGCACCGCCAAAACCGCTCAAGTGCGGCAGCTCGGTTTCCGGCAGTTCCAGCCTGCCGTCCAGGCCGTACAGGATGTTGAGTTTGGTCGGTTGATCACAGCAATCGCTGACCCGCCCGCGCAGCCAACGCATGTAGGCGTTCGCCTCTTCGACGAAACCCAGGCGCATGAACGCGTAGACCGTGAACGAGGCGTCGCGGATCCAGGTATAGCGATAGTCCCAGTTGCGCTCGCCGCTGCGGGTTTCCGGCAGGCCGAAGGTGGCGGCTGCGAGGATCGCGCCGTGCTTGCGCGAGGTCAGCAGTTTCAGCGCCAGGGCGGAGCGGTTGACGATTTCCCGCCAACGCCCCCGATAGGTGGATTGGCCGATCCAGCCGCGCCAGAACGCCAGGGTCCGCTCCAGGCATATCGTGCTGACGTCATCCTGAAGGCGCGGGTCGTCGATGCCGCCGAGCAGGAACTCGGCACTCTGGCCCTGTTCCAGGGTGAACTCGGCCACCGCCGCGTTGCCGTCCAGCCTCATGGGCTGATCGGCGCACAAGCGCAGGCTCGGTTGCCCCGGCGCCTCGAAACAGATGTGGGCACCGTCCTGGCGCGCGGTGGTGACTGCCCGGGCATAGTCGTGACGCACCGCGCAGCGCATGCGAAACGTTGTGCTGCCTACGGTCATGCGCACCCGGCGCATCAACACCGGCAGATCATCCTCGCTGTCGCCGATGGGCAGCAGGTCGGTGACCTCCACCACGGCACCGTCACTCAGCCAGCGGGTTTGCAGTACGTTGGTGTCGGGCAGATAGATTTGCTGGCGGCGGGCGTTCGGCAGGTCTGGCGCGAGTTGGAAGATGCCTGCTTCCGGGGTGTCCAACAGCGAGCAAAAAATCGATGGGCTGTCGAATTCCGGCCAGCAGAAAAAATCGACACTGCCGCGGTCATTGACCAGCGCAGCAGTGCGCATGTCGCCGATGATGCCGTGGTTCTCGATGGGGCTTTGTGGTTCGTGATCGTTAGCCATTGCCGCGAAACCCCGGGTAAAGGCTCATCCCGCCATCGATGAACAACGTGGCACCCACCACATAATCGGACAAGTCCGACGCCAGCCAGACCACCGCGTTGGCGACGTCTTCCACATCGCCGACGCGTCCATAAGGAATCAGCTCCAGCAATTTCTGCTCCTGTTCGCCCTCGGTGGCTTCGCGGTTGATGGCCGTGCTGATCGCGCCGGGAGCGATGCTGTTGATGCGGATGCGTTGGTGGCTGGTTTCCTGGGCCAGGCTCTGCATCAGTTGATCGACACCGCCCTTGGACGCGGCGTAGTTGATGTGGCCGGCCCAGGGAATGCGCTGGTGCACCGAACTCATGTGAATGATCTTGCCAGCGGCCCGGGACACGCCCTGGCGAATGCCCTGACGGGTGAAAATCCGCAAGGCGGCGCGGGCGCAGAGGAATTGGCCGGTGAGGTTGGTGCCGATCACGGTGTTCCAGTCTTCCAGGCTCATGTCGACGGCGGCGGCGTCTTTTTGCAGGCCGGAATTGGCCACCAGGATGTCCAGCGAACCAAAGGCTTCGAGGGTCTGGGCGAACAGCCGTTCGACGTCCTGCTCCTTTGCTACATCGGCACCGACGGCGATGGCGCGGCCGCCGTTGTCGTTGATTTCACGGGCCAGGTCTTCGGCCGGGCCGGCGCTGGAATGGTAGTTGAGTACCACGGCGGCCCCGGCGTCCGCCAATGCCCTGGCGCAGCCGGCACCAATGCCGGAACTGGCACCGGTAACGAGGGCGACTTGTTGGGCGAGGGATATCTGCATGGTTTAGCACCTTGAACGGAGGGCCTTACCTGCTGACTGGCGTGAGGCGTGCAGAGTTCATTTAGGTGAAACAGTCTTCACCATTACCAACCCCGCCCCGAATTCACCCAGAAATTCACCGACAACGACGTGGACACCGACTCCACCTGATGAAACCAGCCTTCCGGCAGAAACAGCAAATCCCCGGCCCCCAGCGTCACCCGTATGAAAGTCACGTCGCGAGCGTTGGGGAAGCGTTGGTAGTCCGGCGCGTCCGGGTTGAAATCACAGCCGTCCAGCCCGCCCTGGGGCGCCGTGGACCAGGTGCCCAGGGCTTCGCGGTGATGCGGTGCGGCGAGGGTGAAGGTTTTCTCGCCCCAGACCTGGGCGAACAGGTTGTCGGTGTCATCGCGGTGCAGCGGCGTGAGGGTGCCCTTGGGGCCGATCCAGATACGCGGCGGGATGAACAGCGAGCGGTCGAAGTAGGGCGGGTACTCGATCTGCTCCATCAACTGCGCCGGCAGGATGTTGTTGCCCATGTAGGCCGGTGGTTCGCCGTCGGTGCCCTTGACCGCCGGGCTGTCCAGGGAGGCAATGAAATCGGCCATGGACGTGGAGCGGAAATCCCGCTCGGTGGAGAAGGTTTTCTTCACGTAGTCGCCGTGGCGGGTGATGCCTTGCAGCTCGGCAAAGTGCACCAGGGATTCTTCGCGGCTGAGCTTGAACAACGGCCAGTCCTGCAAGGCGTCGCTGATGACCAGCGGAATACCATGGGGCAAATAACGTGCTTGAAACTCCTGCACCGACAGCCCGCTGCGAGGCCGCCGCTCTACGCTGCGTTGGACCGGCAGGCTGGCGGTGAGTGCTTCGCTAAAGCGTGGCGGGGTAGGGTAGCGCTTGTTCATGTCGACCTTTTCCGCCACGCCACCGCCATGCCGGGCATGGTCGATGATCTGCGGCAGCAACGTCGCCAGGCCCATGTTACCGCCGATCTTCAGGCGCCCGCTGGCGAACAGTTCCTCGACATTGGCCATGCCGGCCATGATCCCGAGAAAGTCTTTTTCCGCCACTTCGATGGTCACATCAGGGCTGGTGTGCCGACCGGCTTGGGTGCGGCTGCTGGCCTTGACCTCGGACCAGTACGCCTGGTGCGGGCCGAACACGAATTGGAAAACGCCTTCGATACCAACGGCGCCGGCATTGGCGAACAGCTTGCCCAGGATGGTTTGCAGGTCCACGGCGGTCACTCTTGTGGGTTTTGGTCTTAGCAGGTAACGAGGGCCCGGATCAGAAATTTAGGCCCTCGTCGCTGCGTCATCGACCGTCGCCCTAACGCGTGGCGACCATGAATACCCGGGGAAACGGCAGCAGCACCGTCCCATCGTCCAGGGCCGGATAAGCCTGTTCGATCGCCTGGAGATAGCGCGCCAGGTACTGCTCGCGTTGGGCCTCATCCAGCGGCTCGAGAAAGGGCCGCAAGGCGCTGCCCTTGAACCATTCCATCACGCCCGCGGCACCCCCGGCCAGGGGGTGGTGGTAGGTGGTGCGCCACACATCGACGCGGCTGCAGTGGGGCTTGAGGATCGAGTAATACGTGCTGGGATCCTCCACCTCTGTGCGCGATTCAGCCGCCCCGGCCAGTTGGCTGGCCCAGGGACCGCTGGCGGCGATTTCCCGCATCAAGCGGTGGGAGGGCTGGTGCAGGGTGTCGGGCATCTGGATCGCCAGGCTGCCGCCGGGGGCGAGTTTGCCGATCAGCGCGGGCAGCAGGGTGGCGTGGTCGGGCAGCCATTGCAGCACGGCGTTGGCGAAGATCACGTCGAACGGCCCGGGTTCATCCCATTGGCCAATGTCCGCAGTGTCGAACGCCACGGCGGGCAAGCGTTTGCGTGCGGCGTCGATCATGTCGCTGGAACTGTCCAGGCCGCGCACCGTGGCACCGCTGAAATGTTCCACCAACAGCTCTGTGGAGTTGCCAGGGCCGCAACCCAGGTCGATCACCGAACGGGCCTGGGTGGGGGGGATGGCGGCGAGCAGGTCCCGGGACGGACGGGTGCGTTCCTGTTCGAAGGTGACGTATTGCTTGGCGGACCAGCCCATGGCGTTCTCCTGTGCGGCGCAGTGAGTCGAGGTGCGGCCAGTATAAGGTCGGACGAAGAAGATGGAGCGAACGTAACGGTTTTGACTAATTTTGTGGGTTACGATTTCGTTATCTTTCTTACACGACCGATCGGAGAAAACCGCAGTGACCCAACTGACCCTGCTGTGCCTGCCTTATTCCGGCGCCAGCGCGATGGTGTACAGCCGCTGGCGGCGCAAGTTGCCGCAATGGCTGCACGTGCAACCGGTGGAGCTGCCGGGACGCGGGGCGCGCTTCGACGAGCCGCTGCACACCGACATGGGCGCGTTGGCGATGCAACTGGCCCGGGAACTGCTCCCGTCGCTCCAGGCCCCTTATGCCTTGTTCGGCCACAGCCTGGGCGCGCTGCTGGCCTGCGAAATCGCCCATGCCCTGCGTGAGCTTGGCTGCCCGGAACCGGTGGCGCTGTTTGCCTCGGGCACTGCGGCGCCGACGATGCGAGCCGACTACGACCGGGGTTTCGCCGAGCCGAAAACCGACGCTGAATTGATCGAACAGTTGCGTACGCTTAACGGCACCAGCGAAGAGATATTGGCCAATGAAGAACTGATGGCCTTGACCCTGCCGATCCTGCGGGCCGATTTTCTGTTGTGCGGACGCTTCCAACCGCGAATTCGACCGCCGCTCAAGTGCCCGGTGCATGTGCTCGGCGGCACCACCGACAAGGCCACCACGGAGCAACTGATCGGCTGGCGCCGCGAAACGTCGGGCAGCTTTTCGGTAGACATGCTGGCGGGCGGGCACTTCTTTATCCATGAACACGAGGCCAAGGTGTTGCGGCTGATCAAGGATCAGTTGAGCGTGCATCAGCGGCGGCATGGGTTGGCCATCAGCGCCTGATTTGATTCCCCCGGCTTATTCAAATGCCGCTCCCACATTGGCTGGGGGGGGTTCGTCCCCTGTGGGAGCGAGCTTGCTCCCACATTTAGGGTCTGCCTCCTTCTGAACCCCCCGTTCTACTTCTCTTCCTGATACAAATTCTCAAACGCTAATTTTTCCGGTCTGCATTCGTTTTATAGGGACGACTTGCCTTTGTGCCTTGTGCCCACTGATTCCGGATACCCCAGAAATGAATGCTGAAGACGCCTTGAAACTTGCTCGCCGGTTTATCGGGTTGCCCCTGGACAAGCGCCGGATGTTCCTGGCGGCGTTGGCCAAGGAGGGCGTGGAGTTCAGCGGTTTTCCCATTCCCCAGGGCGTCGAGGCCGAGGATCGCCAGGCCTTGTCTTACGCCCAGCAGCGCATGTGGTTCCTCTGGCAACTGGAGCCCGACAGTGGCGCCTACAACCTCCCGGGAGCGGTGCGGCTCAAGGGCGCGCTGAACCTTTCGGCGCTGGAGCAAGCTTTCGCCAGCCTGGTGGCCCGGCATGAAACCCTGCGTACGGTGTTCCAGCGCCAGGCCGACGACAGCCTGTTACAGGTGCCGACCAGCGCGCCCCTGGAGATCGTCAAAACCGACTTCAGCCACTTGCCGGCTGCCGAGCGCGAGGAGGCGGTGCGCCGAGCCGCCGAGGAACAATCGCTGCGGCCCTTCGACCTGTCCAGCGGCCCCTTGCTGCGGGTGGAACTGCTCAAGCTCGATGACCGGGAGCACGTGCTGCTGCTGACCTTGCACCACATCGTCTCCGATGGCTGGTCGATGAACGTGCTGATCGACGAATTCATCCGTTTCTACGACGCCCATGAAGCGGGCGTTGCCCCGCAACTGGCCGATTTGCCGATCCAGTACAGCGACTATGCCCTGTGGCAGCGGCGCTGGCTGGAGGCCGGCGAGCTGCAGCGTCAACTCGATTACTGGCAAGCGCAACTGGGTGACGAGCACCCGGTGCTGGAGCTGCCAATCGACTATCCGCGCCCGGTGCTGCCGAGTTATCGCGGTCGTCGCTTGGAGCATGTGGTGGAGGCCGCGCTGGTCGAGCAACTGCGCGGCGTTGCCCGGCAGCACGGGGTCACGTTGTTCATGCTGCTGCTGGGGACTTTCAATATCCTGCTGCACCGTTACACCGGACAAGACGACCTGCGGGTCGGCGTGCCGATCGCCAACCGCAACCGCCGGGAAATCGAAGGGCTGATCGGTTTCTTCGTCAACACCCAGGTGTTGCGGGTGCAACTGGACGGCCAGGCCCGCCTCGGCGATCTGCTGCGGGACATCAAGGAAACCGCCCTTGGTGCCCAGGCCCACCAGGATCTGCCCTTCGAACGGCTGGTCGAGGCGCTGAAGCTTGAGCGCAGCCTGAGCTACAACCCGTTGTTCCAGGTGATGTACAACCACCAGCCGGAAGTGGCCGATGTCACCACGCTGAAAGTCGGCAGCGGCCTGGAGTTGGGCGTCATCGAGTGGGAGTCCCGCAGCACTCAGTTCGACTTGAGCCTGGACACCTATGAAAAGGGCGGGCACTTGCACGCGGCGTTCACCTACGCCAGTGACTTGTTCAACCCCGAAACCATCGAGCGCATGGCCCGGCACTGGACGTTGCTGTTGCGCAACATCGCCGACGACCCGCAGCAGCGTGTCGGTGAACTGGCCTTGTTGGCGCCCACCGAATATCGCCAGTTGGTGACCGATTGGGCGCGCCACGACACGACCTGGCCGAGCGAGCGTCCGGTGCATGAACTGTTCGAGGCGCAAGCTGAGCGCAGCCCGGACGCCATCGCCTTGATCTGCGATGGACAACGATTGACCTATGGCCAGCTCAACGCCCGATCCAATCGTCTGGCGCGCACGTTGGTGGCGGCGGGTGTCGGTCCTGACGTGTTGGTGGGCATCGCCGTCGACCGGAGCCTGGAGCTGGTGGTCGCCATTCTTGCCGTGCTCAAGGCCGGCGGTGCGTACGTGCCGCTGGACCCCCAGTACCCGGCTGATCGCCTGCGGTTCATGATCGAGGACAGCGCCAGCCGTTTGCTCCTGAGCCAAAGCCATTGGCTTGAGCGCCTGCCTGTGCCCGCTGGCGTACGTTGCCTGTGCCTGGATCAGGCCGAGTCCTGGGAGAACGCTGAGCCCGGCAATCTGCAACGCAAGGTGTGGGCCGAGAGCCTGGCCTACGTGATGTTCACCTCCGGCTCGACCGGGCGGCCGAAAGGCGTCGGCATCAGCCACGGCGCGCTGAGCAAGCATGCGTTCGCCTCGCAGCACTATTACGGCTTGAGCAGTGCCGATTGCGTGCTGCAATTCGCCACGTTCAACTTCGATGCCTTTGGCGAGCAGTTGTTCGGCCCGCTGACCTGCGGCGCCGCGGTGCTGCTGCGTGGCAACGAGGTGTGGGACAGCGAAACCCTGTACCGTCAGATCGTCGAGCAGAGCATCACGGTCATGGACTTGACCACCGCCTACTGGAACATGATCGCCAAGGAGTTCGCCGCTGCCGGCCCGCGTGACTACGCGGCGCTGCGCCAGGTGCACAGCGGTGGTGAAGCCATGCCACCCGAAGGCGTGCAGGCCTGGCGCCGGGCCGGGCTTGAGCAGGTCAAACTGCTCAACACCTACGGCCCGACCGAAGCCACGGTCACCGCCACTACTCTTGATTGCAGCGATTACGTCTTCAATCGCCGACCACTGCCGCTGACCCTGCCCATTGGTCAACCGCTGCCAGGCCGGCACACCTATCTGCTGGATGCGCACCTTGAGCCCACCCCGGTGGGGGTGATTGGCGAGCTGCTGATTGGCGGCGAGTTGCTGGCGCGCGGTTACTTCCAACGCCCGGGCTTGACCGCCGAACGGTTCATCCCTGATCCGTTTTCCACCACCGGCGCGCGCCTGTATCGCACCGGCGACCTGGCGCGTTTCAACACCTCTGGCCAGATCGAATACGTCGGTCGCGTTGACCATCAAGTGAAGATCCGTGGTTTGCGCATCGAGCTGGGGGAAGTCGAAGCACGCCTGCTGGAGCTGGATGCGGTCAGCGAAACCGTCGTGCTGGCGGTGCAGGGCGGCAGCAGCCTGCAGTTGGTGGGTTATGTGGTGCCCAAGGACGCGTCGCTGGTGTCGGCCTCGGCCGAGGAACAGAGCACGGCGCGGGAAATCCTGAAGGTGCAACTCAAGGACAGCCTGCCGGATTACATGGTGCCAACCCAGTTGCTGTTCCTCGGGCAGTTGCCGCTGAGCCCCAACGGCAAGCTTGACCGCAAGGCCTTGCCTTCAGTCGATGCCAGCCAGTTGCAGCAGGCCTTTATCGCGCCCCGCAGCGAACTGGAGCGCGGCATCGCGGCTATTTGGCAGGACGTGCTCAAGCTGGAGCAGGTCGGCCTGACCGACAACTTTTTCGAACTGGGCGGCGACTCGATCATCTCGATCCAGGTGGTCAGCCGCTCGCGGCAGGCCGGGATCCATTTCACCCCCCGTGACCTGTTCCAGCATCAAACCGTACAAGGCCTGGCGAGCGTCGCGCAGCAGGGCGGCAGTGGGCGGGTCATCGATCAGGGACCGGTCATTGGCGAGCTGCCGTTGCTGCCCATCCAGCAGGTGTTTTTCGAGGACGCCATTGCCCAGCGTCACCACTGGAACCAGGCCGTCCTGTTGCGCAGCCATCTAGCGTTGCAGGCACCAGCGTTGCTACAGGCCCTCAACGCACTGCTGGCGCATCACGATGCCTTGCGTTCGCGCTTCATCGAAACCCCGGCGGGCTGGCGTGCCGAGGTGGCGCCGATCGCGGTCGACCCTGAGCTGCTGTGGACGGCGGACAACCTGAGCGCTGCCGAGCTGGAAGACCTCTGTGCCAAGGCCCAGCGCAGCCTCGATCTGCAAAATGGCCCACTGCTGCGGGCGGTGCTGGCGAGCATGGCCGATGGCAGCCAGCGTCTGCTATTGGCCGTGCACCACCTGGCCGTGGACGGTGTGTCGTGGCGCATCCTGCTGGAAGATCTGCAACGGACTTATCAACAGGCCAGTGCCGGCGGCGCCATCAAGTTGCCGGCCAAGACCAGTGCCTACAAGGCCTGGGGCGAACAGCTGCAGGCCTACGCCAGCAGTGAAAACGTGCAGGCTGAACTGACGTTCTGGCAGCAGCAACTGCAAGGCGCTGTGGTCGATCTGCCGTGGGATAACCCTCAAGGCAGCCGGCAAAGCCGCTACGCTAAAGTGCTGCACAGCCGTCTCGACAAAACCCTCACCCAGCAACTGCTGCAACAGGCTCCCGCGGCGTATCGCACTCAGGTCAACGACTTGCTGCTGACCGCCCTGGCGCGGGTGATCTGCCGCTGGACCGGGCAGGCCGACACCCTGATCCAACTGGAAGGCCATGGCCGCGAAGAGTTGTTCAGCGACGTCGATCTGACCCGCACGGTCGGCTGGTTCACCAGTTTGTTCCCCGTGCGCCTGACCCCGGCCGATGGCGTGGGTGCCGCCATCAAGCAGATCAAGGAACAGTTGCGGGCGATCCCGAACAAGGGCATCGGTTTCGGTGTGCTGCGCTACCTCGGCGACGACACCGCACAGGCCCGTCTCAAGGCCTTGCCGTTGCCGTGCATCACCTTCAATTACCTCGGCCAGTTCGATGGCAGTTTCGATGCCCGGGAGGGGGCGTTGTTCAGCCCGGCGGGCGAAAGCGCTGGGCTCGAGCAGAGCCTTGATGCGCCGCTGGACAACTGGCTGGGCATCGAGGGCCAGGTCTACGACGGCGAGCTCGACTTGCGTTGGACGTTCAGCCATGAGCAATTCAACGAGGCGACCATCACCCGTCTGGCCGATGACTATGCCCGCGAACTGGGAGCGTTGATTGGCCATTGCTGCTCGGTCGATGCCATGGGCGCTACGCCGTCGGACTTCCCGCTGGCACGCATCACTCAGGCGCAGTTGGATGCGATCCCGGTGCCGGCTGCCGCTATCGAAGACATTTATCCCCTGTCGCCGATGCAGCAGGGCATGCTGTTTCACACCCTCTACGAGCAGGGCACCGGCACCTACATCAACCAGTTGTGCGTGGATGTCGATGGCCTGGACCCCGAGCGTTTCCGCGCGGCGTGGCAGGCAACCGTGGACGCCCATGAGATCCTGCGCAGCGGTTTCATCTGGCAGGGCGAGTTGCAAGAGCAGTTGCAGATCATCCACCGCCGTCTGGCGCTGCCCTACACCTTGCTCGATTGGCGCGGCCGTCATGACGCCGCCCAGGCCCTCGAGGATTTCATTGCCGCTGACCTGGCCAAGGGCTTCGACCTGACCCAGGCCGGGCTGCTGCGGGTCACGCTGATTCAGTTGAGCGATGAGCGTCATCACCTGATCTTCACCAACCACCATATCCTGATGGACGGCTGGAGCAGCGCGCAGATGCTCGGCGAAGTCCTGCAGCGTTATGCCGGTCAACAGCCGCCGCGCCCGGTCAGCCGCTATGCCGATTACATCCAGTGGCTGCAGCGTCAGGACGCCGCCCTCAGCGAAGCGTTCTGGCTGGAGCAACTGGCCGATCTGCAGGAGCCGACCGTGCTGGCAAACGCCGCCGCGGCGAGTGCAGAAGTGCGCAGCGAAAGCGCTCATGCGCTCAAGCATTACACGCTGGACGCGCCGCGCACGGAACGGCTCAACGCGTTCGCCCGCCAGCAGAAAGTCACCGTCAACACCCTGGTGCAAGCGGCGTGGCTGTTGCTGTTGCAGCGTTACACCGGCAGCGCCTGCGTGGCGTTCGGCACCACCGTGGCCGGGCGGCCGGCGGAGCTGGTGGGCATCGAGCAGCAGGTCGGCCTGTTCATCAACACCTTGCCGGTGATCGCCGGCTCGCGTCCGGACCAGACGGTCGCGGCCTGGCTGGCCGCCGTGCAGGCGCAGAACCTGAGCCTGCGCGAGTTCGAGCACACGCCGCTGGCGAGCATCCAGCGCTGGGCAGGGCAGGGCGGTGGCGCGCTGTTCGACAGCCTGCTGGTGTTCGAGAACTTCCCGATTTCCGCGGCGTTGCAACGCGGCACCGCCCAAGGTGTGGTGTTCGGCGAAGTCGCCAACCAGGATCAGACGCACTACCCGCTGACCCTGGGCGTGACCTTGGGCGAGACGCTGGCGCTGCACATGAGTTTCGATCAGGCGCATTTCAGCGTCGCAACCATCGAGCGCTTGAGCGCGCAACTGCTGCACCTGCTGGAGCGGTTTGCCGACTCCGCCGAGCGTCGCCTCGGCGAGATCGCCCTGGCCGATGACGAGGAGCACAGGGCGCAACAGGCTGCCAACCACCCGCAGCCATACCCGACCGACATCGCCGTACACCAGCGCATCGCCCATTTGGCGGCGCTAAAACCGCACAGCACGGCGGTGATCTTCGACGGTCAGCGCTTCAGCTATGGCGAGATCGACCGCCGGGCCAACCAACTGGCCCACGCGCTGATTGCCCGTGGCGTGGGCCCGGAAACCCGGGTCGGCGTGGCCCTGCCGCGCAGCGAAGGGGTGATTGTCGCGCTACTGGCGGTGCTCAAGGCCGGCGCTGCCTACGTGCCGTTGGACACCAGCTACCCCCGTGAACGCCTGGCCTACCTGATCGAGGATTCGGGGCTGGCGCTGTTGCTCACCGATTCCCGGGTGTCGGCGCAACTTCCCCTGGAAGCCGCTGCCCAGGTGCTGGAGCTCGATCGCCTGGACCTGAGCCTGCAACCGGCGGATGCACCGTCGATCACCGTCGATCCGCAGAACCTCGCCTACGTGATCTACACCTCCGGCTCCACCGGCAACCCCAAAGGCGTGAGCGTGGCCCATGGTCCGCTGGCGATGCACTGCCAGGCCATCGGCGAACGTTATGAAATGCAGAGCAGCGATTGCGAATTCCATTTCATGTCCTTCGCCTTCGACGGTGCCCATGAGCGCTGGCTCACCAGCCTGACCCACGGTGCTTCGCTGCTGATTCGCGATGACAGCCTGTGGACCCCGGAGCAGACCTACAACGCGATGCGCGAGCACGGCGTGACGGTGGTGGCGTTCCCGCCGGTGTACCTGCAACAACTGGCCGAACACGCCGAACGCGAGGGCAACCCGCCGAAAGTGCGCATCTACTGCTTCGGCGGTGATGCGGTGCCCAATGCCAGTTTCGAGCGGGTCAAGCGCGCCCTGGATCCGGACTTCATCATCAACGGCTACGGCCCGACCGAAACCGTGGTCACGCCGCTGATCTGGAAGGCCGGCCGTGACGTGGCGTGTGGCGCCGCGTATGCACCCATCGGCAGCCGAATTGGCGACCGCAGTGCCTACGTGTTGGACGCTGACCTGAACCTGCTGCCCCAAGGCATGGCCGGTGAACTGTACTTGGGCGGCAGTGGGCTGGCCCGGGGTTACCTGAACCGTCCGGGCCTGACCGCCGAGCGCTTTGTCGCGGATCCGTTCAGCGCTGCAGGCGGCTTGCTGTACCGCACCGGCGACCTGGTGCGCCAGCGCGCCGACGGCACGTTCGATTACCTCGATCGCATCGACAACCAAGTGAAGATCCGTGGCTTCCGCATCGAGCTGGGTGAAGTCGAAGCCAGCCTGCAAGCCCTCGAGGGCGTGCGCGAAGCGGTGGTGGTGGCTCAGGAAGGGGCTGCTGGTAGCGGCAAGCGCCTGGTTGCCTATGTGGTGGCCGATGCACCCGCGCCGAAGGATTTTGCCGAGCACCTGCGCGAACAGCTCAAGGCGACCTTGCCGGCGCATATGGTCCCGGCCTATCTGCTGCTGCTCGACCGCCTGCCGCTGACCCCCAACGGCAAGCTCGACCGCAAGAACCTGCCCAAGCCCGACGTCAGCCACTTGCAGCACACCTACGTAGCGCCGCGCAGCCAGCTGGAGCAGCAACTGGCGTCGATCTGGCAGGACGTGCTCAAGCTCGAGCAAGTTGGCCTGCGGGATAACTTCTTCGAACTGGGCGGCGATTCCATCGTCTCGATCCAGGTGGTCAGTCGCGCCCGGCTGGTGGGTATTCACTTCACGCCGAAGGATCTGTTTCAACACCAGACCATTGAGGCCCTGGCTGCCGTGGCGCAGACCGGCGCACCGCTGCAAGCGATCGACCAGCAACCGGTGACCGGCGAAACCGCGCTGCTGCCGATTCATCAGTGGTTCTTCGCCCAGCCGGTCCCTGGCCGTCATCACTGGAACCAATCGGTGATGCTCAAGCCGACCCAGGCGCTGGATGCCCAGGCGCTGGAGCGGGCCCTGGGCGCGCTGGTCGCGCACCACGACAGCTTGCGCCTGGACTTTATCGAGCAGGACGAAGGCTGGACCGCGCGTTATCGCGAGGTCGAGGCGCAGGTCGCCGGCACGCTGCTGTGGCAAGCCGACGTCGCCGATCTCGCCGAGCTGGAAGTGCTGGGCAATCAGGCCCAGCGCAGCCTGCAACTGGACGGCGGGTCGCTGATCCGTGGGCTGCTGGCGAACCTCGCCAACGGCACGCAGCGGTTGCTGCTGATCGTCCATCACCTGGTGGTGGACGGTGTGTCCTGGCGGATTCTGTTCGAAGACCTGCAAAGCGCCTATCGCCAGACCCTGGCGGGCACCGCGGTGCAACTGCCGGCCAAGACCAGCGCGGTCAAAGCCTGGGCTGCAGCGTTGCAGGACTACGCCGCCAGCGCGCCCTTGCAGGCCGAGCTGGGCTTTTGGCAGCAACAGTTGCAAGGCGCCGCGGCGGGGTTGCCGTGGGACAATCCCCAGGGCGGCCAGCAGCATAGCCAAGCCGTGACGATTCGCACGGCACTGAATAAAACCCTCACTCGGCAACTGTTGCAGCAAGCCCCGGCGGCCTATCGCACCCAGGTCAACGACCTGTTGCTGACCGCACTGGCGCGGGTGATGGTGCGCTGGACCGGCGCGGACAGTGTCTGGGTGCAGCTCGAAGGTCACGGTCGTGAAGATCTGTTCGCCCACGTCGACCTCAGCCGTACCGTCGGCTGGTTCACCAGCCTGTTCCCCGCGAAACTGACCCCGGCTGCCGATCTTGGCGCCTCGCTCAAGCAGATCAAGGAACAACTGCGCGCCATCCCCAACAAGGGCATTGGCTTTGGTGCCTTGGCGCACCTGGGTGATGAACATGCGCGTCAAACCCTGCAAGGCTTGGCGAAACCGCAACTGACTTTCAACTACCTCGGTCAGTTCGACGGCAGTTTCGATGGCGCCGATGATGCCTTGTTCGTGCCGACCACTGAGCGTGGCGGCGAAGAAGTGAACATGCAGGGGCCGCTGGGCAGTCCGCTGGCCCTCGACGGCCAAGTGTTCGGCGGCGAGCTGGACTTGAGCTGGACCTTCAGCGAGGACCTGTTCAACGCCGCGACCATCCAGCGCCTGGCCGATGACTACGTGCAAGAACTCACGGCGCTCATCGCCCATTGCTGCGACCACCACAGCGGTGGCGTGACGCCGTCGGATTTTCCCTTGGCGCGGCTGACCCAGGCGCAACTGGACACACTGGTCCCACACCCCCAGGCCATCGATGACCTCTACCCGCTGTCGCCGATGCAGCAGGGCATGCTCTTTCATACCTTGCTCGAACAGGGCGGCGACTACATCAACCAACTGCGCCTCGACGTCGAAGGCGTCGATCCGCAACGCTTCCGGGCGGCCTGGCAAGCGGCGGTCGATGCCCATGACATTCTGCGCAGCGGCTTCTTCTGGCAGGGCGATCTGGCGCAGCCGGTGCAGATCGTCCAGCGCCGGGTCGAGGTGCCGTTCCGTGTGCTCGACTGGAGCGGGCATGCCGACCTTGATGGCGCCCTGCAAACCCTGGCTGATGAAGAACGTGCCCAAGGCGTGGACCTGACCCAGGCGCCGCTGATGCGCCTGGTGCTGGTGCGCACCGCCACGGATCGTCATCACCTGATCTACACCAACCATCACATCCTGATGGATGGTTGGAGCAGCGCGCAGCTGCTCGGCGAAGTCTTGCAGCACTACCGGGGTGACGCCGTGGCCCGTCCGTCCGGTCGTTATCGCGATTACATTGCCTGGCTGCAACGCCAGGACGCGGCCACCAGCGAAGCGTTCTGGACGCCTGCGTTGCAACGCCTGGAGACCCCGACGCGCCTGGCCGACGTCATGCCGAAGCCGGCGCAGGCCGATGGCGGTTATGGTGATCACAAGCAGGTGCTGGACGAAACGCTGACCCGCCGCCTGGAGGTCTTCGCCCGTGCCTCGAAAGTCACCGTCAACACCTTGGTGCAGGCGGCATGGCTGCTGCTGTTGCAGCGTTACACCGGCAAAGACACCGTGGCCTTCGGCGCAACGGTGGCCGGGCGCCCGGCGGATCTGCCGGGCATCGAGCAGCAGATCGGTCTGTTCATCAACACCTTGCCGGTGATCGCCAGCCCGCGGGCCGAGCAGTCCCTGGACAGTTGGTTGCAAGCGGTGCAAGGGCAGAACCTGGCGCTGCGGGAGTTCGAGCACACCGCGTTGCTGGACATCCAGCGCTGGGCCGGGCAGGGCGGTGAAGCGCTGTTCGACAGCCTGTTGGTGTTCGAGAACTACCCGATTGCCCAGGCCCTGGAGCGGGGCGCGCCGGACGGCCTGCGCTTCGGCCCGGTGGCCACCCAGGAGCAGACCAACTACCCGTTGACGCTGTTGGTGGGCCTGGATCGGCAGTTGTCAGTGCACATGAGCTACCAGCGGGCCAGTTTTGCGCCCGCCAGCGTGGCGCGCCTGGCGGCGCATCTGACCCAACTGTTGGGGCAGATGACCGCCGATGGCGAGCGCTGCCTGGGTGAGCTGTCGATGCTTGAGTTCGATGAGCATCAGCGCCTGACCCATGACTGGAACCCGGTTGACGCACCGTTCGAGCAAGCGCTGTGCATTCACCAGATGATTGCGCGTCAGGTTCAAGCCACGCCAGAGGCCCAGGCGGTGACCTTCGCCAACACGCGTCTGAGCTACCGCGAACTGGACGCTCACGCCAATCGCCTGGCCCATAAGCTCATCGAACTTGGGGTGGGCCCGGAAGTGCGAGTGGGCGTGGCAATGCCGCGCTCCGAGCAGTTGCTGATCGCCTTGCTGGCGGTGCTCAAGGCCGGTGGCGCCTACGTGCCGCTGGACCCGGACTACCCGGCCGAACGCGTGGCCTACATGCTCGACGACAGCCGTGCGCGAGTGCTGCTGACTGAACACGCGGTGGCGGCGACGCTGAGCGTTCCGGCCGAGACCGTTGTGTTGCTGCTCGATCAGCTCGACTTGACGCACTACCCGCTGAACGCCCCGCACACCCAGGTCACCCCAGACAACCTCGCCTACGTGATCTACACCTCCGGCTCCACCGGCAAGCCCAAGGGCGTGGCGATTGCCCATCGCAACGTGCTGGCGCTGATCGACTGGTCCAAATCGGTCTACAGCCGCGATGACATTCAGGGCGTGTTGGCCTCGACGTCGGTGTGCTTCGATCTGTCGGTGTGGGAGCTGTTCGTGACCCTGGCCAACGGCGGCTCGCTGATCATCGCCCGCAACGCGCTGGAGTTGCCGCAGCTGCCGGCCCGGGATCAGGTGCGCCTGATCAACAGCGTGCCCTCGGCCATCGCCGCGTTGCAGCGCAACGGTGATATTCCGGCCAGCGTGCGCATCATCAACCTGGCCGGTGAGCCCTTGAAGCAAAGTTTGGTGGACGCCCTGTACTGTGGGAGCGAGCACGTCTACGACCTCTACGGCCCTTCGGAAGACACCACCTATTCCACCTGGACCCGCCGTACTGCTGGCGGTACGGCAAACATCGGCCGGCCCCTCAAGCACACCGCCAGCTACCTGCTGGACGCCGACCTGCAAGCGGTGCCCCAAGGCGTATCGGCGGAGTTGTACCTGAGCGGCGCGGGCATCACCCGGGGCTACCTTGGCCGCGCTGCGATGACCGCCGAGAAGTACGTACCCAACCCGTTTTCCACAAATGGCGAACGCCTCTACCGCACGGGTGACCTGTGCCGTTATCGCGCCGATGGCGTGCTCGAATACCAGGGCCGCATCGACCATCAGGTGAAGATCCGCGGCTTCCGTATCGAGCTGGGGGAAATCGAAGCGCGGTTGCTGCAGCAAGCCGAGGTGCGTGAGGTGGCCGTCCTGGCCCAGGACGCAGCAGGCGGCCAGCAACTGGTGGCCTACGTGGTCGCCCCGGCGCTGAACCTGGATGCCACCGAAGCCCAACGTGCACTGCGCGATCAACTCAAGGCCGGGCTCAGGGAGCACTTGCCCGACTACATGATTCCGGCGCACCTGCTGTTCCTCGATCAGTTGCCCCTGACCCCCAACGGCAAGCTCGACCGCAAGGCGCTGCCGGGCGTGGAGACTGGCCTGTTGCAGGCCGGTTATGTCGCGCCGGCCAGTGAACTTGAACAGCAGGTCGCGGCGATCTGGGCCGAGGTGCTCACGGTGGAACGCGTGGGCTTGCACGATCACTTCTTCGAGCTGGGCGGCCATTCGCTGCTGGCGGTCAATGCCGTCTCGCGCCTGGCCCTCGAACTGGGGCTGACGCTGACCCCGCAACTGATATTCCAGCACCCCGTCCTGAAGGATTTTGTCGCGCAACTGGACACCGGGGACGGGCCAATCAATGAACAGAAACTGAACAAGCTGGAAGCCCTGCTTGATGAAATGGAGGAAGTCTGATGGATAAGAGTGTTGCTTTGAGGATTGCCAAGCGCTTTATCACTCTGCCGCTGGACAAACGCAGGCTGTACCTGGAGAAGATGCTCGAAGAGGGCGTCTCGCCGGCCAACTTGCCCATTCCCGAGGTCCGTGGCGGGTTCGAAGACGTCCCGCTTTCCTACGCCCAGGAACGCCAGTGGTTCCTGTGGCAGATGGATCCGCACAGCTCGGCTTATCACATTCCGAGTGCCCTGCGCCTCAAAGGGCAGTTGGACGTGCCGGCCCTGGAGCGCAGCTTCAACGCCCTGGTCGAGCGTCACGAGAGCTTGCGCACCACCTTCATCGAGCGCGGTGAGCAAGCCGTGCAGGTCATCCATCCGCAAATGCCTTTGTCTATTGCGCTGGAGGCGTTGCCCGCCGGTTCGCCGGCCAGCCAGGACGAGAGCATCAAGGCTTTCGTCGAACGCGAAATCGCCCACCCGTTCGATCTGCGCCAAGGACCGTTGCTGCGGGTTTCGTTGTTGAAAATCGCCGAGGACGATCACGTGCTGGTGCTGATCCAGCACCACATCATTGCCGATGGCTGGTCGATGCAGGTGCTGGTGGATGAGCTGGTCCGCCACTACGCCGCTGACACGGCCGGCGAGTCGCTGGCGTTGCCGGAATTGACGGTGCAATACGCCGACTATGCGATCTGGCAGCGCCACTGGCTCGAGGCCGGTGAGCGTGAGCGCCAGTTGGCCTATTGGCTCCAGACTTTGGGTGGCGAACAGCCGGTGCTGGAGTTGCCGTTCGATCATCCGCGCCCGCCCGTGCAAAGTTTTCGCGGTGCGCGCCTGGACTTGAACCTGCCGCCGCAATTGGGGGCAGCGCTCAAGCAACTGGCCCAGCGCCAAGGGGCGAGCCTGTTCATGGTGCTGCTGGCCTCGTTCCAGGCTTTGTTGCACCGCTACAGCGGCCAGCCGCAGATCCGCGTCGGCGTGCCGGTGGCCAACCGCAACCGGGTCGAGACCGAGGGCCTGATCGGCTTTTTCGTCAACACCCAGGTGCTCAACGCCCATGTCGATGGGCAACTGCCGTTCGAACGCTTGCTCGATCAGGTCAAGCAGTCGGCCATGGCGGCCCAGGCGCATCAGGACTTGCCATTCGAGCAGTTGATCCAGGCCCTGCAACCGGAACGCAGCCTCAGCCACAGTCCGATCTTCCAGGTCATGTTCAACCATCAGACCTCGGGTGCTGCCCAGGTCCGGCAGATGCACTTGCCGCAGCTGGGCATCGAAGACCTGGTGTGGGAAGGGCGCACCGCCCAGTTCGATTTGACCTTGGGCACTTATGAAACCGAGCAGGGCGTCGCCGCGGAACTGACCTACGCCACCGACCTGTTCGAACCGCAGACCATCGAACGCCTGGCCCATCACTGGCAGAACCTGCTGCAAGGTATCGTCGCTGTGCCGCAGCAACGGATCGGCGAGTTGCCGTTGCTCGACAGCGCCCAGCAGCGTCTGACGCAGCAGGACTGGCGCCGTGAGGTCGATCATGGCCCCGCGACGTGTGTGCATCAGCGCATCGCCGAACGGGCCCGCGTGACCCCGGACGCACTGGCGCTGACCATCGATGGACAAGCCCTGACCTACGGGCAACTGGACGCGCGGGCCAACCAGCTCGCCCACCGCTTGCTTGCCTTGGGTGTGACGCCGGACCAGCGCGTGGGCATCGCTGTGGAGCGCAGCGTCGAGATGATTGTCGGCCTGCTGGCGATCCTCAAGTCCGGCGGCGCCTATGTGCCGCTGGACCCGGCGTACCCCGAGGATCGCCTGGCCTACATGATTGAGGACAGCGGCATCGAACTGCTGCTGACCCAGGCCCGTTTGCAGACGGTATTACCGATTCCGCCAACCCTGCAAACCCTGTTGCTGGACCAGCCCGACGCCGCGTTGCAGGAGGCACCGCACACTTGCCCGGCGGTGCCGCTGAGCGCCGAACACCTGGCCTACGTGATCTACACCTCCGGCTCCACCGGCAGACCCAAGGGCGTGATGGTGCGCCATGGCGCGCTGAGCAATTTCGTCACCAGCATGATTGCCCAACCCGGCCTGGCGGCCAGTGATCGCATGCTGTCGCTGACGACGTTTTCCTTCGATATTTTTGGCCTGGAGATCTACGGGCCCCTGTCGGCGGGGGCCAGCGTGGTGCTGACCGGCCAGAACGTCCACCAGGATCCGCAAGCGGTGCTGGCGCTGATTGAGCGTCACGACGTGACCGTGCTGCAAGCCACGCCTTCGAGCTGGCGCATGCTGTTGGATCATGAGCACGCTGCGCTGCTGACCGGGCGCACTTTCCTGTGTGGCGGCGAGGCATTGCCCCAAGAGTTGGCGCAACGACTCCTGGCGCTGTCGCCGAAGGTCTGGAACCTCTACGGTCCGACCGAAACCACGATCTGGTCGGCGCTGCATCCTTTGAACCGCGAAAGCAGCCGTCCGTACCTCGGCAAGCCCCTGGACAACACCGCGTTGTACGTCGTCGGCAGCGACCTGACACTCAACCCGCCCGGCGCGCCGGGTGAGCTGCTGATCGGTGGCGACGGCCTGGCGCGCGGTTACTTCCAACGCCCGGCCCTGACCGCCGAACGTTTTGTGCCGGACCCGTTCTCCACCACCGGCGAGCGGCTGTACCGCACCGGCGACCTGACTCGCTATCGGGCCGAAGGCGTGGTCGAGTACATCGGCCGCATCGACCATCAGGTCAAGATTCGCGGCTTGCGCATCGAGCTGGGGGAAATCGAAGCGGCGCTGTTGGCCCAGGACAGCGTGCGGGAAACCGTGGTGGTGGCCCATGACGGCCCGACCGGTGCGCAACTGGTGGGTTACGTGGTGCCCGCGACCGGAGAAGTAGTGGACGAGTCTGCGTTACGCGCTTCGCTCAAAGCTGCGCTCAAGGCGCAACTGCCCGAGTACATGGTCCCGGCGCACCTGCTGTTCCTGGCGCAACTGCCGTTGACGCCCAACGGCAAGGTCGATCGCAAGGCGCTGCCGGCTCCCGACGTCGGCGATTTGCAACAGGAATACGTGGCACCGCGCAGTCAACATGAGCAACAGGTGGCAGCGATTTGGCAGGAGGTGCTCAAGCTTGAGTGGGTCGGGCTGGAGGACAACTTTTTCGAATTGGGCGGGCACTCGCTGTTGGTCACCCAGGTGGTTTCGCGAATCCGCCGGATACTGGGGATCGAGGTGCCGCTGCGCAGCCTGTTCGAGCACGGCACGTTGCGCGATTTCGTCAATGCCTTCGACCTCGGCCAAGCTGAACAACCATTGGCGATGGTGCCGGTGTCCCGTGACCAGCCGCTGCCGCTGTCGTTTGCCCAGGAGCGCCAGTGGTTCCTGTGGAAAATGGACCCCGACAGCGCCGCCTACAACATTCCCACCGCGCTGCGGCTGCGCGGGGCGCTGGACAAAATCGCCCTGCGCCGCAGTTTTGAAGCCCTGGTGGCGCGTCACGAAAGTTTGCGCACCCTGTTTGTGGAGAACGATGGCGGCACCTGCCAGGTGATCCGTGCGCAAGGGCAGGTCGACTTCGTCGAACGGCGCCTGGCCGGCGAGGATGAGGCCAATGTCCAGGCCTTCATCGAACAGCAGATGCAAGCCCCGTTCGATCTCTTGAACGATGCGCTGCTGCGCGTGGCGTTGCTGGAATTGGGTGAGCAGGAGCACATTCTGGTGCTGACCCTGCATCACATCGTGTCCGACGCCTGGTCATTGCAGGTGATGGTCGACGACCTGATGAGCCTGTATTCAGCCTTCGCGCAGGGGCAGCCCGCGCTGTTGCCCGCGCTGGCGGTGCAATACGCTGACTATGCGGTCTGGCAGCGCCAATGGATGGCGGCCGGTGAACGGGAGCGCCAACTGGCCTACTGGACCGGGCAACTGGGCGGTGAGCAGCCGCTGCTGGAACTGTCCACGGACCATCCGCGCCCGGCGCAGCAGAGCCTGCGCGGTGCGCGTTTGCCGATTGTGCTGGATCGCGCGCTGAGCGATGCCCTCACAGCTTTGGCCCGAAGGGAAAACGCCACGCTGTTCGTATTGTTGCTCGGTTCTTTCCAGGCGTTGTTGCATCGTTATAGCGGCCAGGCCGACATCCGCGTCGGCGTGCCGATTGCCAACCGCCAGCGCCTGGAAACCGAGCGACTGATCGGCTTCTTCGTCAACACCCAGGTGCTGCGCGCTGAGTTCCATGGCGATCTGACCGGCGCCGGTTTGCTGCAACAGCTCAAGCAGACGGCCATGGCGGCGCAGATGCATCAAGACCTGCCGTTCGAGCAATTGGTCGATGCCTTGCAGCCGCAGCGTAACCTGAGTCACAGCCCGCTGTTCCAGGCCATGTTCAACCATCGCAACGAGAGTGCCTCGACCTTTGAAAACGCCTTGCCGGGCCTGACGGTCGAACCCCTAGGCTGGGAGCAGCGCACCGCGCAGTTCGACCTGAGCCTGGAGACCACCGACAGCCCACAAGGCCTGCACGCCGCGCTGATCTACGCCACGGACCTGTTCGAGCCAGCCACCATCGAGCGTATGGGGCGGCATTGGCTCAACCTGTTGCAAGGCTTGGTGCAGGATCTGCATCGTCCCGTTGCGCAGTGGACGTTACTGGACGCTGACGAGCGGCGGCACATGCTCGTCGACTGGAATGCGACGGCGGTTTCCTACCCGCTTGATCGCAGTGTCCAGGGGCTGATCGAAGATCAGGTGCGCAGGACCCCGGACGCCCCGGCGCTGGTGTTCGGCGAGCAACGCCTGAGCTACGCCGAGCTCAACGCCCGGGCCAATCGCTTGGCTCACACACTGATCGAGCAGGGCGTGGGCCCGGATGTGCTGGTGGGCATCGCCGTGGAACGTTCGGTGGAAATGGTCCTGGGGCTGTTGGCGATTCTCAAGGCCGGCGGTGCCTATGTGCCGCTGGACCCTGAGTATCCCCAGGATCGCCTGGCCTACATGTTCAACGACAGCGGCATCGGTTTGCTGTTGACCCAGCAGCATCTGTTGGAACAGTTGCCGATCCCGGACGGGCTGCGCAGCCTGGTGCTGGACCTGCCGGACGCCGGGCCGCACCCAGGCCGTGAGAGCAATCCGGACGTCGCGGTCCATGGTGAAAACCTCGCGTATGTGATCTACACCTCCGGTTCCACCGGCAAACCCAAGGGCGCGGGCAATCGCCATTCGGCCCTGGTCAACCGGCTGTGCTGGATGCAGCAGGCCTACCAGCTCGATGCCACGGACAGCGTGCTGCAAAAAACGCCGTTCAGTTTCGACGTGTCGGTGTGGGAGTTCTTCTGGCCGCTGCTGACCGGCTCGACCCTGGTGGTGGCCGCGCCGGGCGTGCATCGCGACCCGACGCAACTGATCGAGTTGATCACCGCGCAGCGCATTACCACGCTGCACTTCGTGCCGTCGATGTTGCAGGCATTTGTGCAAGACCCTCAGGTGGCCGAATGCACCAGCCTGACGCGCATCGTTTGCAGCGGCGAAGCCCTGCCGGTGGATGCCCAGCAGCAGGTGTTCGCCAAACTGCCGAATGCCGGTCTCTACAACCTCTATGGCCCGACCGAGGCGGCCATCGACGTGACCCACTGGACCTGTGTCGAAGAGGGGCGCGACAGCGTGCCGATTGGCCAGCCGATTGCCAACCTGGGCACCTACATTCTCGATGATGAGCTGACGCCGGTGCCGGTGGGGGTGATTGGTGAGTTGTATCTGGCGGGCGAGGGCTTGGCCCGTGGTTACCATCGGCGCGCGGCGCTGACAGCCGAGCGCTTCGTGACCGGTCCCTTCGGCCACGGTCAGCGGCTGTATCGCACCGGTGACCTGGCGCGCTACCGCAGCGATGGCGTGATCGAATACGCCGGGCGCATGGACCATCAGGTGAAAATCCGTGGCCTGCGCATCGAACTGGGTGAAATCGAGGCGCGCCTGGCCGAGCATGACGAGGTGCGCGAAACCGTCGTCATCGCTCAGGACGGTAGCTTGCTGGTGGCCTACGTGGTGCCGGCACGCGCTGAACTGCTGAACGCCGATGACGCCGTTCGCCAGGCGTTGCAAGGCCGCCTCAAGAAACATTTGAGCCAGTCCTTGCCCGACTACATGGTGCCGCAGCACTGGGTGTGGCTGGAAAAGCTGCCGGTCAGCCCCAACGGCAAACTGGAGCGCAAGGCGCTGCCCAAAGCCGATATCAGCGCCAATCCCAAGGCCTACATCGCACCGATCACCGCCCTCGAACAGGCACTGGCCGCTATCTGGCAAAGCGTGCTCGGCCGCGAGCAAGTGGGTGTCAGTGACAACTTTTTCGAGCTGGGGGGCGATTCGATCATCTCCATCCAGGTGGTGAGCAGGGCGCGGCAGGCCGGGATCCATTTCAGCCCCAAGGATCTGTTCGTCCACCAGACCATCCAGGGGCTCGCCAGCGTGGCGACCCTGGGTGACAGCGGCCCCGGCATTGACCAGGGCCCGGTGACGGGGAATGTGCTGTTGCTGCCGTTCCAGCAATTGTTTTTCGAACAGGACATGGCCGAGCCCCATCACTGGAACCAGTCGGTGCTGCTCAAGGGGCTGCGACCGGTCCACGCCGGGCATCTGGAGCAGGCGTTGCAGGCCGTGGTGACTCACCATGATGCCTTGCGCCTGGCCTTCGTGCGCGAGAACGACACCTGGACCGCCCGCCATCAAACCCTCACAGAGCAAGAAGCGGTTTGGCAGCGCTCACCGCTGTTGTGGACCGCCGAGGTGGCCGATGCCCTGGCGCTGGAACGCTTGGCCGAACAAGCCCAGCGCAGCCTGGAACTGGAAAGCGGCGCCTTGGTGCGCGGGGTATTGGCAAGCCTGGCCGATGGCAGCCAACGGTTGTTGCTGGTGATTCATCACCTGGTGGTGGACGGTGTGTCCTGGCGCATTTTGCTGGAAGACCTGCAACAGGCTTATGAACAACTGCAAGCCGGCCAGGCCCCGAAACTGCCGGCCAAGACCAGTGCCACCCAGGCCTGGGCGCAACGCTTGGAAACCCATGCCGGCAGCGCGGCGCTACAGGCGCAGATGGCTTATTGGCAAGGGCAGCTTGAGGGCGCTCGCAACGATTTGCCCTGTGACCGGCCTGAGGGTGAATTGCGCAGGTGTCACGAGGCTCAGGTGCAGACGCGCCTGGACAAGAACCAGACTAAACGACTCTTGCAGCAAGCGCCGGCGGCCTACCGCACCCAGGTCAACGATCTGCTGTTGACGGCCCTGGCGCGGGTGATCGGTCGCTGGACCGGCGAGGCCTCGACCTTGATTCAGCTGGAGGGTCATGGCCGTGAGGCGCTGTTCGATGGCCTGGACCTGAGCCGCAGCGTTGGCTGGTTCACCAGCCTGTTCCCGCTGCGGCTGACCCCGGCGGCGACCCTTGAGGATTCGCTCAAGGCGATCAAGGAGCAACTACGCGCGATACCCGACAAAGGGCTCGGCTTCGGTGTGCTGCGCTACCTGGGCGATGCGCAGACACGGCGCACCCTCGCGGCGCTGCCCATGCCACGCATCACCTTCAACTACCTGGGCCAGTTCGACAGCGGATTCAGCGATGACGCCGACGGGCTGTTTATCCCGGCCAGCGAACCGGCGGGCACCCCACAGAGCCCGCTGGCGCCGCTGGACAACTGGCTGACGCTCAACGGCAGCGTCTATGCGGGCGAGTTGAGCATCGACTGGACCTTCAGCACACAAATGTTCGATGAGTCGACGATCCAGCGGCTGGCCCTGGAATACGCTCAAGAGTTGCAGGCCTTGATCGAACACTGCTGCCAGACCCGGCACCAGGGCTTCACACCGTCGGACTTCCCGCTGGCCGGGTTGAACCAGGCCCAGCTGGACGCATTGCCCCTGACGCCGCGAGACGTCGAAGACATCTACCCGTTGTCGCCGATGCAGCAGGGCATGCTGTTCCATTCGCTGTATGAGCAACAGGCCGGTCACTACATCAACCAACTGCGGGTTGACGTCGAAGGTCTGGACGTCGAGCGCTTCCGCCAGGCCTGGCAGGCGGTCGTGGATGCCCATGAAGTGCTGCGCAGCAGTTTCGTCTGGGAGGGCGATTTCAAGCGGGCGCTGCAGGTCGTTCACAAGCAGATGGAGGTTGCGTTCCTGTTCCACGATGGATGCGCCGCCGCGGATCCATCCCTGGACCTGGACGCCCTGGCGTTGGCGCAGCGCCAGCAGGGTTTCGAGCTGGATGCGGCGCCGCTGTTGCGCTTGCTGGTGGTGCGCGTGGCAGAGGAGTGCTATCACCTGATCTACACCAGCCATCACATCCTGATGGACGGCTGGAGCAACTCGCAGTTGCTCGGCGAAGTGTTGCAACGCTACAGCGGTCAGGCACCGGCTCGGACATCCGGACGCTACCGGGACTACATCGACTGGTTGTCGCTCCAGGACCCACAGGCCAGCGAGCAATTCTGGACGGCGCAACTGGCCGAACTGGACGAGCCAACCCACCTTGCCGGAGCCTTCGCCCGGGATCATCGCGGCGAGGCAAGCGCCGGCCACGGCGAACACGAGCTGGTGCTCGATAGCCATGCCACGGCGCGGCTGCATGCCTTTGCCCGTGAGCAGAAAGTGACGGTCAACACACTGGTGCAAGCGGCCTGGCAGTTGTTGCTGCAAGGTTGCACCGGGCAATCGGTGGTTGCCTTTGGCGCCACGGTGGCCGGACGTCCGGCGCATATCCCCGGCGTCGAGCAACAGATCGGTCTGTTCATCAACACCTTGCCGCTGGTTGGCAGCCCGCGGGCGGAGCAGCGCATCGGCCAATGGCTGCAAGAGGTCCAGGGGCGCAACCTGAGCCTGCGCGAGCACGAACACACGCCGCTGTTCGACATCCAGCGCTGGGCCGGGCAGGGCGGTGCGGCGCTGTTCGACACGTTGCTGGTGTTCGAGAACTATCCGGTGTCCCAGGCGTTGCAGCAGGGCGCCCCGGACACGTTGCGCTTCGGCGACGTGGCCAATCACGAACAAACCAACTATCCACTGACCCTGGCGGTGAACCTGGGTGACACGCTGTCGTTGCTCTTGAGCTACAGCCACGCCAGCTTCGCCCCAGACGACATTGCCGGTATCGGCCAGTCCCTGCGTTATCTCCTGGAGCAGATGGTGCTCGGCGGCGAGCGCTCGGTGGGGCAACTGTCGTTGCTCGATGCCGGACAGCAACGGGCCCAGCAGGCTTGGAACGCCACCGCGACGCCGTACCCGCTCGATCGCAGCGTGCAGCAGTTGATTGAAGCGCAGGTGGCCAAGACGCCTGATGCGTGTGCCCTGGTATGTGCCGGGCAACGGCTGAGCTATGCGGCCCTCAATGCCCAGGCCAACCAACTGGCCCATGTGCTGATGGAGCAGGGCGTCGGGCCAGATGTACTGGTGGGCATCGCCGTGGAGCGTTCGGTGGAAATGGTCGTCGGCCTGCTGGCGATCCTCAAGGCCGGTGGCGCCTATGTGCCGCTGGACCCTGAGTATCCACAGGATCGCCTGGCTTATATGTTTGAAGACAGCGGCATTGGTTTGTTGCTGACCCAGCGCCATTTGCTTGAACAGTTGCCGCTACCGGCGGGTCTGCGCAGCCTGGTGCTGGACCAGCCGGGCGACTGGCTGGCCGGCCGCAGCGAGGCCAATCCGCTGGTCGAGCTCCATGGTGAAAACCTCGTCTATGTGATCTATACCTCCGGCTCCACCGGCAAACCCAAGGGCGCGGGCAACCGGCATTCGGCCCTGGTCAACCGTTTGTGCTGGATGCAGGACGCCTATCGGCTGGACGCGAGCGACCGTGTACTGCAAAAAACACCGTTCAGTTTCGATGTGTCGGTCTGGGAGTTTTTCTGGCCACTGCTGACCGGTTCGACCCTGGTGATGGCGCCACCGGAGGCCCACCGCGATCCGGAACAACTGATCGAGCTGATCACCACGCAGCAGATCACCACCTTGCACTTCGTGCCTTCGATGTTGCAGGTGTTCATGCAAGACCCCGCGGTCGGCGATTGCCAGAGCCTGACGCGGATTATTTGCAGCGGTGAAGCCTTGCCGGTGGACGCCCAGTTGCAGGTGTTCGCCAAGTTGCCGGCGGCCGGCCTGTACAACCTGTACGGCCCCACCGAAGCGGCCATCGACGTAACCCATTGGACCTGCGTGGACGAGGGCCGCGACGCGGTGCCGATCGGTCAGCCGATTGCCAACCTGAGTACGTTTATCCTCGACCACAACCTGGCGCCGTTGCCGGTGGGGGTGACGGGCGAGTTATACCTGGGCGGTGAAGGTCTGGCTCGCGGTTACCATGCTCGTCCGTCGTTGACGGCCGAGCGCTTCGTCACCAGCCCGTTCGGTGACGGTGCGCGTCTGTACCGTACCGGCGACTTGGCGCGCTACCGTGCCGACGGCGTCATCGAGTACGCCGGGCGCATGGACCATCAGGTGAAAATCCGTGGCCTGCGCATCGAACTGGGTGAAATCGAGGCGCGTCTGGCCGAACATGCCGAGGTCCGCGAAACCGTGGTGATCGCTCAGGACGGCACGCTGCTGGTGGGCTATGTGGTGCCGCAATCCCCTGCGTTGTTGAGCGCCGATGGCGGTATCGACCACGAATTCGAGCAGGCATTGAAGGCCCACTTGAGCCAGCATTTGCCGGACTACATGGTCCCACAGCACTGGGTCCTGCTCGAACGCATGCCGGTGAGCCCTAACGGCAAACTGGAACGCAAGGCGCTGCCTCGCTTCGATGCCAGCCAGCCGCAGCAAGGCTTCGTGGCGCCCGAAGGGGCGCTGGAGCAACAGATTGCCGGTGTCTGGCAAGAGGTGCTGGAGCTGGAACAGGTCGGTCGCAACGATCATTTCTTCGAACGCGGCGGCCACTCGTTGCTGGCAACCCAGGCCGTCTCACGTTTGCGCAAGCTGACGGACTATCCGCTGAGTCTGCGTGACCTGTTCAATCATCCGCAGCTCAAGGCGCTGGCGGCGCTGATGGCCGGGAACGTGGAGGGGCAGGTTCGCGCGGGTGATTCCCGTGGGGTTCGGCTCAAGGCCCATGGGCCGCGGCGCTCGGCACCGCTGTCGCTGGTGCAGCGACGGTTGTGGATCGCCGAACAACTGTCCGGCGGCACGTCGGCCTATGGCATGCCCATGGCGCTGCGCCTGTGCGGTGGGTTGTCGGTGGAACACCTGATGAGCAGCTTTGCCGAAGTGGTGCGCCGCCATGACGTGCTCCGTACTGCGTATGTCCAGGACGAAGAAGGCGATCCGCTGGCGTTGATTGCCGATGAGGTGCAACTGGACTTCCCGCTGATCGACCTGTCCGATCTCTCACCCGCTGCCCAGCAGGAACAGGTGGTCCGGGCGACGCTGGAGAACGCACGTACTCCTATCGACCTGGAGCAGGCACCGCTGTTGCGCGGGCGGATCCTGCGCCTGGGGCCGAGCGAACATGTGTTGTTGTACGCCATGCATCACATCATCTTCGATGGCTGGTCGATGGGGCTGTTGGTCGACGAACTGGTGCAGGTCTATGAGGCGTCCCTCACCGGCAAACCGATGCCTTTGGCGCCCCTGGAGGTTCAGTACCAGGACTTCGCGCTGTGGCAGCAGGCGCTGGAAGAACAGGGCGTCCTGGCGCGTCAGGCCGAGTACTGGAAACACCGCCTCAGCGGCTACGAGGGACGCCTGAACCTGCCGCTGGACAACCCTCGGGGCCAGACCGCGTCCTATGACGGCGATGCGCTGCAGTTCCAGCTTTCCAGTGTCTTGACTGGGGCATTGCGGCGGTTATCCAGCGAGGCCGGGGTCACGTTGTACAGCACGCTGCTGGCGTCTTTCCAGGTGTTGTTGCATCGGGTCAGCGGTGCGCAAGACATGGTACTCGGCGCCGACGTGGCCGGTCGCGAACAACCGGAGCTGGAGCGGCTGATCGGTTTCTTCGTCAACGTGTTGCCCCTGCGTTCGCACTTGGACGCCGAGGCCACGTTCGCCAGCTTCCTGGCACACACCCAGGACAATCTGCTCGACGCGCTGGAGCATCAGGATCTGCCGTTCGATCAGATCGTCGAAGCCTCGGGCGTAGCGCGACACAAGGGCATGAACCCGTTGCTGCAGGTGTTGTTCGTGATGAACAACGTGCCGGTGCGCCCACGGTCCATGGCGGGATTGAGCATGGAGTTCCTGCCGGCGCTGGAGACCCATTCTAAATTCGACATGGCGTTGTTCGTTGACGAAGAAGAAGGGCAATTGCGCGGTAATTGGCAATTCGCCACAACCTTGTTCGGACATGAGCGCATTCAGCACCTGATTCAGGCCTGGACAGCCCTGTTGGAACAGATCGTCGCTGATCAGGACATTCAATTGGGAGCTATCAGCATGCCAGTCGACCACTTGGCGGCAGCCGTCACGCCTGCCACCGTCCCAGGGCCCAAGGCCGACAAACTGGGCAAGTTTCTCAAGCGCTCCGTGACACCGCTCGCCAAGCCTCGTGCGGCGCGGGTGCGGGAATCATTGGTGGCTGCACCGCAACGTTTTCCCTTGATGCTGGAACCGGGTGAGCCCCATCTGGATGTCATCGAGTGGATTCAGCAGAACCGGCCGTTGATCGAGCAAAAGCTCGCTGAGCATGCGGGGGTTCTGTTCCGCGGTTTCGAACTGGATGGCATCCAGGGCTTTGAAGCGTTTGCCGAAGCCATCCAGCCAGGGCTTTATGGTCAGTACGGCGACCTGCCGAAGAAGGAGGGGGGCAAGAACACCTACCGTTCCACGCCGTACCCCGAGCGCAAGATGATTCTGTTCCACAACGAAAGCTCCCATCAGGACCGCTGGCCGCGCAAGCAGATGTTCTATTGCGAGCAGGCCGCGCCTGTGGGCGGGGCGACCCCGGTGGTGGATTGCCGCTTGATGTATGAAAGGTTGCCGGCGGACCTTCGCGAGAAGTTCGAAGACAAAGGCCTGCTCTACGTGCGCACCTTCACCGACAAACTCGATGTGTCGTGGCAGCACTTCTTCAAGACCGAGGACCGTCGCGAAGTCGAGGCCCGTTGCCGGGCGGGTGGCATTCAATGGCGCTGGCTCGATAACGATGAGTTGCAGACCCGCACGCCGGGGCCGGCGATCATCACCCACCCGATCACCGGGGAGAAGTCGTTCTTCAATCAGGTGCAATTGCACCACATCTATTGGCTGGACCCGGACGTGCGGCAAGACCTGCTGTCGATGTTCGGTCTCGAGCGCATGCCCCGGCATGTGTATTACGGCGACGGCACACCGATTGAAGATGAGGTGATGGCGCGCATCGGTGAGTTGTACGAAGCCTGCGCGGTGCGTTTCGACTGGCAGAAAGGCGATGTGATCCTGCTCGACAACATGTTGGTGGCCCACGCCCGCGATCCGTTCGAGGGGCCACGCAAGATCGTGGTCGCCATGGGCGATATGTATGAACGCAGCAGCCTTGAGCGTCCGTTGGCCGCCGGGCAAACCGCCCAGGGCGCACTCAATACCGAGGAAGCCGGAGCATGAACGAGGTCACGATGGACGCGCACAACCCGGGTTTTGCCCTGACACCCGAGCAACAAAGGACGCTCGAACAACTGCCCGGCACGGCGACCTGTGGCCAGGCCTTGCGCTGGCTGGACGTGGTCATTGACGGCGATCTCGATCCGCAGCGCTTGCAGGTGGCGTTCGATACGCAACTGGCACAGCAGCCGATGTTGCTGGCGCGGCTGGCCAAGGTACCCGGTTTCCACGGTTTGCGTCAGGCCGCCGTCGGTGCCACTCGCTTCCCGCTGACGGTGCAGTCGGGCGAGCAACGGGCCGAGGAGGTCCAGGCGCAGATCCAGGAATCGATGGGCCGCGCTTTTGTGGTTGGCGAATCGGAAAGCGTCCAGGCCGTGCTCTATCGCCTGGCGCCCCGGCAATGGCGACTGGTGCTGGGCATCGCCCGCTCCAGTGCCGATGCGCAGTCGCTGAATCTGCTGCTTGAACACATCCAGCAAACCTACGCGGGGGTTCAGGCAGAGGAAGACGAAGCACCGGGTGAGTTTGCCCAGTACCTGGAATGGCGCAGTGAAGTGGTGCTGGATGAAGACGCCGCCAGCGCACGAGCTTACTGGCGGCAACACTTGCAAGGGATGCAGGCAGACATCGCCACGCCATGGCTGGCGGCGCGCAGCACCAGCGGTGAGACAGGTGCCGCCGACAGCCACGTATCGCTGAGCCTGGAGCCGGCTCAACGCGAGGCTTTGCACAATCTGGCCGAGCAGCTTGGCCAGCCGCTGGCCACTGTGCTGCAAGGCGCCTGGTGGGTGTTGCTGGGGCGTTTGAGCGGGCTTGAGCAGGCCTTGGTCGGTGTGCGCCATGACTGCCGCGACGACTATGAATACTTCGCCAATGCCGTGGGTGTGTTCGAGAAAACCCTGCCGCTGTGCGTTTCGTTGCCTGCCACCGCGTCGTTCAGCGAGTGGTTGGACGAGCTGGCGGCGCGTCTTGAAGCCCATCGCACCTGGCAGGAATACTGGGCGCCGGATCTAGCGCCTGAAGCGGCGGGTCCGGCCTACGGCTTTACGCTGGGGCAGGCGAGCGCTAGCGGGAACAGTGGCGGTCTGAACTGGGCGGCCTCGGAGTCCGTGCATGTGCCGGCAGATCCGTTCGAGTTGCTGATGCAGGTTCAATTGAACGAGCGCCACGCCACGCTCAATCTGCATTACGCCAGTTCGCGTTATTCGTCAGCCTCGGCCAACGCGGTACTGGAACAGTACGGCGTGCTGTTGGCCTCGATCCTGGCCGCGCCCCACCGAGCACTCGCGCAGCTCAGCCTGCTCAGTCGCGCCCAGGAGCAGCGCTTGCTGGCGATCAATCCGCCGATGCAGGCTTTGGCGGATGGCCGTTATCTGCCGCAGCGCATCGCCGATCTGGCAACTCATACACCAGACGCCATCGCCCTGACCGACGCTCATCTGCAATTGAGCTACGGCCAGTTGCAGGCCCGGGTCGACAGTATGGCGCTGGGGCTCAAGCACCAAGGCGTGGGCGCCGGTTCGATTGTCGCGCTGGCGTTGCCGCGCTCGGCGGAGCTGGTGATTGCAATGCTGGCGAGCTGGCGTTTGGGGGCGGCGTATCTGCCACTGGATGTTCAGTGGCCCCAGGCGCGCCAGGCGTTGATGCTGGAACAGGCCGGCGCGGCACTGTTGCTCACCGATGCGGCGCATCTGCCGGCCTGGCAGGATCAACCGTATAAAGCCCTGACGGCGGCGCAGTTGAGTCAGTCGCCGGCGCCATTGCCAGCGCTCGCCACCCAAGGCCACGACATCGCTTATGTGTTGTTTACGTCGGGCTCCACCGGTGTGCCCAAAGGCGTGGTGATCGAGCATCGGCAGTTGCGCAACTACACCGCCCAGGCCAGTCAGGCACTGGGACTTGCCCAGTGCAAAAACGTCGGTTTCAGTTCCACCGTAGCGGCGGACCTGGGCAACACCACGCTGTTTGGCGGGTTGTTCAATGGCGCGACCCTGCATGTGGCCAGCGATGAGCAGATGCAGGACGGCGCGTTGTTTGCCCAGTACCTGCAACAGCAGCAGATCGACTGCCTGAAGATCGTGCCGTCGCACCTTGCGGCGCTGCTCGACAGTGAACAGGCGACATTGCCGCGTACCCTGGTGCTGGGTGGCGAGCCGATTGCGGCGCCGTTGATCGAGCGCATCGCCCGCTTGCGCAGCGATTGCCGGGTGTTCAACCACTACGGGCCGACCGAAGCCACGGTCGGGGTGATGATTCATCCGTTGTCACTGCACGGCGCTGTCGACGATTGTTCGGCGCTGACCCAGGTGCTGGGCAACAACCAGGTCTACGTGCTGGACGCCGATCTGCGTGTGGCGCCGGTGGGTATGCTGGGCGAGGTCTACCTGGGCGGCGCGCAGTTATGTCGGGGTTATCTGAATGCCCAGGCCGATGAGCAGGCGTTCATCCAGAGTCCGTTCGATCCGGCGCAGCGTTTGTATCGCAGCGGCGACCTGGCGCGTTATCGCGTGGACGGGGCGATCCAGTTGCACGGTCGGCGCGATCAGCAGGTCAAGGTGCGCGGGTTCCGCATTGAACTGGCAGAGATCGAGGCCGAGCTTCTGCGCCTGCCCCAGGTGGCCGAAGCACTGGTGCTGCCGGCGGCATCGACCGAGCAGGGGCTGTTGGCCTTTGTCGTGGCGCAGCAGGGGCTGTCGGCGGGCTTGCTGGACGTTGTACGTGCTGAGCTGAGCGCGCGCCTGCCCAGTGTGATGGTTCCACAGCGCCTGCAATTGATCGAACAGTTCCCGCGCCTGGCCAACGGCAAGATCGATCGCAAGGCGCTGCAGCAGTGGGCGGATGTGGCGGCGGATGATCAAGACGCTGCACCGCGCGATGCGCTGGAGCAATTGCTCGCCGCACGCATGGCGCAATTGCTTGGGCTGGAACGACTGGGCATCGACCGCGACTTCTTCGCCGCCGGTGGGCATTCGTTGCTGGTGATCAAGTTGGTGGCCGGTATTCGCAAGTTGTTGCAGTGCGACATTCATCCGGGGCTGGTCTTCGATCATCCGACCGTGGCGTCGTTGGCACTGGCCTTGCGGGCAGTGGAGAGCAGCCCGGGGCAGTTGGAAAAAATCGCCCAGGTGCGCCTGCGCATGGACGCGATGAGCCCCGAGGAAAAGGCACTGCTGACCGAACAGGCTCGCCAGATGCAAGCCGCCAAGGCTGCGCAAGGCAGCTGATGTGGCATGAACAAAAGGCCGCCGCCTAAACAGCGGCGGCCTTTTTTTTATTATTTTTCGTAAATGATAAATAAACTCATTCCGGTTTTTTGCAGGTGCTGCGTCTTACTTAGGTATGTGGACAAATCGGGTCGAGCAGGACGCCCAGGCACCGGGTTTGTTCAGTAAAGATTTCGCCGTCGTCCAGCCGAATGACCGCGCCCGGGGAGGGGCCGGTCGGCCACGCACTGACACATTGCCCCGAGGCAATCGACCGTGCGGGGTCTCTTGTGCTGGCGAGCGGCGGGCCCTTCGGCCCCAGGGACTTTTTACCTTTACCAATAATAGAGAGCACGATGTCATCCATTCATGAGTTGAAACCTCTGTTCAAGGCACTCGTCATGTCCCGCGGTCTGCGTTCGCGTCGGGTGTTGACCGGGCTGGGGCTGGTTTGTGTACTGCCACTCAGCGCTCAGGTGATGGCGCAAGACGTCAGTATCAACATCCCTGCGCAACCGCTGCCGCAGGCATTGCAAGCGTTCGGTCAGCAGACCAACCAACAAGTGATCTACAACGCCGACGAGATGGCTGGCCTGAAAAGCAACCGCGTCAGCGGCAAGATGACTCCGCAGGCGGCCATCGCCGAATTGCTCAAGGGCACCGGCGTGCGCTACAGCGTCGAGGGCAACACCCTGATGCTGGTACGCGGTTCCGCCACTGAAGGCCTCGAGCTGGGCGCGACCACCATCAGTACACAGGAATTGGGCGCGACGACCGAGGGCAGCCACTCATACACCAGCAATGCTGTGACCATTGGCAAGGGCACCCACACCCTCAAGGAAATTCCCCAGTCGGTCACCGTGATGACGCGCAAGCAGATGGATGACCAGAACCTGGTCAGTCTCAAGGACGCCGTCAACCAGACCACCGGCATCGTCGGCCTGCAGGGCGTCGGCCAAGGCATGATCCTGTCGTCACGCGGTTTCCAGATCGACGATTGGCAGTACGACGGCGTGCCGATCCTGCGTAACAACTATTCGCTGGGTAACTGGGCGACCCAGGACCTGATCTTCTTCGACCGCCTGGAAATCATGCGCGGCGCCGCTGGCCTGCTGCAAGGCACTGGCAGCCCCGGTGGTGCCGTCAACCTGGTGCGCAAGCGTGGCCAGAGCGCACCGACCGTGACCCTGACCGGCAAGGCCGGCTCTTGGGATCACTACGGCCTGCAACTGGATGCTGGCGGCCCGCTGAACGACGCCGGCAATATCCGCGGCCGCGTCGTCATCGACGAAGACCAGAGCAACTCGTTTGTCGACCATGCGTGGAACAAGACCCACTCGCTGTACGGTGCGTTGGACGTCGACCTGAACGAAGACACCACCCTTGGCTTCGCGATCAGTCAATCCAACGGTGAATCGCGCGGCAACATCCGCGGCCTGCCACGTTACGCTGACGGTTCGATGCCGGACGTGTCGCGTTCGACCTACACGGGTGCGCGCTGGAACCGTTCAGAAATCGATGTCACCACCTACTACACCGACCTGGAGCATCGCTTCAACGAGGACTGGGCGCTCAAGGTGGGGGCCGTGTACATGACAGAGGACAACCAGGCGAAAAACCAGCGAACGCAAAATGGCGGTGTCGGTCTCAATCCTGATGGCACTGGTGTGCAATATGCCGACTTCGTGACCGATTTCCAGTCCACAAAGTCTGGTCTGGACATGAACCTGAACGGCAAGTTCGAAGCCTTGTCGATGGAGCAGGAAGTCATGCTGGGCGGCAACTTCTCGCAGTTGGAGACGGATGATAAATTCGCCCGGACTTTCAACAACAGCAGCAGCGACACGATCTTCGACTTGAACAACAACCGTCCGGACATCAGCTACGAGGGCCTGATCAACAGCCCGGGCGGGCGAGGCACCCTCAGCAAATACGATATCCGCCAGAAGGGCGTATATGGCACATGGCGCGTCAAGCCGATCGACGATCTGACACTGGTGTTGGGTTCCCGGGTCAGTTGGTATGACTTCAGCTACAAGTCGAAAACCGAAACTGCGGCCAACGGTATCACCCCCAACGCCCCAAGCACCGGAACTGAAACCGGAGTGGTCACGCCGTACGCCGGTGTCATCTATGACCTGAGCCGTGAGTGGGCGGTGTACGCCAGCTACACCGACATATTCCAGCCGCAAACCGAACACGATACCAGCGGTACGGTGCTCAAGCCCATCGTCGGCACCAACTACGAAGTCGGCCTCAAGGGTGAGTTGATGGACGGTCGGGTCAATACCTCCCTGGCGATCTTCCGTTACGACCACGAAAACCGTGCCATCGACGACAGCTCTAACCCGGCGTGTGTTAACTCGGACTGCTCGGCAGCCTCGGGGAAAGTGCGCAGCCAGGGTTTCGATGCCGAAATCAGTGGTGAAGTGATAGACAACCTGCAGTTGTTCGCGGGCTACACCTACAACACCACCAAGTACCTGGAGGACCCGGAAAAGGAAGGTCGTATCTACAGTACCTGGACGCCGAAACACATGCTGCGTGTGTGGGGTAACTACCAGTTCACCGGTGACTGGAGCCGTGTCAGCACCGGCTTGGGCTTCACCACCCAAAGCCACACGATGGTTTATGACTATGACCGTGAAATTCCGGGTTACACCGTATGGAATGCCCGCGTCGGCTACCAGCTGACGCCGGAAATCGCCTTGGCGGTCAATGCCAATAACCTGTTCGATAAGACGTACTTAACGTCGGCTTACAACCAGCTCAATGGCAACAACAACTTTGGTGATCCGCGTAACCTGATGTTCTCTGTGAAGTACACTCCGGAGTTCTGATTCTCGCGGGAATGAAATAGACGCTGTCTTGTGCGTACTGTTGTTTGTTTAAGGAAACGGCGCTTTTTCCGGGTAGGGGAAGCGCCGTTTTCTTTTGGGTTGGATTGGAGTGGATTGGGGGCATATCCGTTGCTGCGGTAACGGCCACTTATGGTTCCGCTCTTACAGCGGGTCACTTTCGAAAAGCGCGAAAGTAACCAAAGCGCTTCTGCCCCACCACTCGGTGCCTCGCCTAGGCTCGGCATGCCCGAACGCAGGCATTGCTCCGTGGGCCGCCGCGAAGGGCCATCCATGGCCCAGCGCGGCTACCTCGGCATCCATGCCGAGGTGCCCACTGCGCAACACCTGCGTTCGGCCATCGTGGTTAACGGGGCGCCGAGATCAACGTCCGGGGCGAGGCGGCCTGACAGCCGGCCTGGCTCTTGCGGGTGTACACCCATCCGACCTGTTGAGCAGGACCTGTGGGAGCAAAGCTTGCTCGCGAGGCGGCCTTATAGCCGACCTGCTCTTGCGGGGGGACTCAATCCAATTGTGGGAGCGGGCTTGCTCGCGAAAGCGGCGGGTCAGTTTGCGGGGATGCTGGATGTGCCGGTGTCATTGCGAGCAGGCTCGCTCCCACATGAGTTTGTGGGTGTTCACAGCATTGCAAACGACACAAAAAACCTGTGGGAGCGAGCCTGCCAGTTAAAAACTGTTACCTATGTGCGTGAACTGATTTGTAACCCATGTGGGTGAGTCATACCCCCAGTACTTTTTCCCCTCCTATCGCACTCGCCAAAAAACCCTCAACCAGCGAATCAAGCAACCCATCATCAAAGATCATACCGCGGTGACGCAACGGCGAGCGCACCGAGCATTGCAGCTCCCCGGTCAGGCTGTAACCCTTGATCAAGCCCTCGCAGAACGCCAATTCGTCCGGCGTTTTTTCCGCCTGGGTCCACCAGCAACTGGGACGTACCCGTACCGGTTTGAAGGTGAATCCATCGAAGGCCTCCAGCAACCGATCATGCACCGAGAACGCCTGGGCGTTCATGACTTCATCCTTGACGCTCTGCACGATTGACAGCAAGTCGCCGCGCCCCGGCTCGATCTGGCGGGTGGCCCATTCATGGAAGGCCTGGACCGTGCTGTCGGGGTGTTCTTGCCGGTAAGCCGCCGTACGTTCGGTGAGGGTCGGAAACAGCAGGTCGAAATACTCGATGGCCTCAAGCAGATCCTGGGAGGCCGGATCGGCGGGTTCATCGTCTGGCAAATGCCGATGACGCGACAAGGTGGCCGGGTACAGGTGTTCAGGAATCGTGCTGTCCACCAGACCGAGGAAGCTGACGGTGTGGCCCTGGCTTTCCAGCGTCGCTGCGATGTCCAGCGCAATGGTCCCGCCCAGGGACCAACCCATCAGGTAATACGGGCCTTGGGGCTGGGCGGTGACGATTTCCCGGCTGTAATCGGCAATCATCTCGGCCCAGGCCTCAGGGTTTGCGTGGGGTTCGCTGAAGCCGCGGTGCATGACGCCGCTGACGCGCGCCCGTTGGTTGAGTTTGCGTGCCAAGGGCTGGTAACAGAACACGATGCCCCCGCTGGGGTGCAGGCAAAACAACTGCGGCGCACTGCTGGGGGCGTTGTTCAACGGGACCAGGCATTGGGTCTGCTCCCGATGATTTTGCGCAATGAACAGCGCCAGCTGCGCGACGCTCGGGTTGGCCAGCAACGCTTGCAGGCGCACGCTGATGTTCAGGCGTGCCTTGAGGTTGGCAATCAGCTCGATCGCCAGGATCGAATGCCCGCCCAGTTCAAAGAAGCTGTCGTTGATGCCCACGCGCTCAACTCTGAGGGATTGTTGCCAGAGCTGCGCCAGCGCCTGTTCCAATGGCGTACGGGGCGCCACGTAATCGACATGCCGGAGAGCGGCATCAGGTTCCGGCAAGGCCTTGCGGTCGAGCTTGCCATTGGCATTGAGCGGCCAGTGATCGATGAACAGCAGGTGACTGGGCACCATGTAGTCCGGCAATTGCGCTTTGAGGGCGGCCAACAGGCCTTCGCGTAGCTCGGCCGTGGACGCTTGCGCGGCAATCACGTAAGCGACCAGTTGCAGGCCGGTCGGGCCTTCATGGGTCAACACGACGCAATCCTGGACCGCAGGCAGTGTTTGCAGACGTGCCTGGATTTCCCCCAGTTCGATGCGGAAACCGCGGATCTTGACCTGATGATCCAGGCGCCCGATGTATTCGATGCTGCCGTCGCTGCGGTAGCGTGCCAGGTCGCCGGTGCGATACAGGCGGCCACCCGGCAGCGGATCGAACGGGTCGGGGATAAAGCGGCTGGCGGTCAGGTCGGCGCGCTGGTGGTAACCACGGGCCAGACCGGCTCGGCCGACATACAACTCACCGATGCAACCCTTGGGCACCGGGTTCAGATGGGCGTCGAGCAAATACCAGGACAGGTCGACGATGGGCTGGCCGATAGGGCTCGCGGCCTCGCTGTGCAAGTCAGCGATCGACAGCGGCCGCCAGGTGACGTGGACCGTCGTTTCGGTGATGCCATACATATTGATCAAGTGAGGCGACTGGTCGCCGAAGCGTTCGAACCAGGGGCGCAAGCTCTGCACGTCAATCGCTTCGCCACCAAAAATGATTTGGCGTAACCGGTGGACCAGAGGTTGGTCAGGCGCGCAGGCGACCTGCAGCAACGCCTTGAACGCCGAGGGCGTCTGGTTGAGCACCGTGACGTTTTCCTGGCAAACCAGGGCGTAGAGCTCCTGGGGTGAACGGCTCACGGCGTGGGGCACGATGACCAGTCGGCCGCCGTGCAGCAGCGCGCCAAAAATTTCCCACACGGAAAAGTCGAAGGCATAGGAATGGAACAGGCACCAGACGTCCTGATGATCGAAGCCGAACCAGCGGTCAGTGGCCTGGAACAATCGGTTGACGTTGTGGTGCGCCAGCAAGGCGCCTTTGGGCTGGCCGGTCGAGCCTGAGGTGTAGATCACATATGCCAGGTTGTCCGGGTGCACCGGCACATCCGGGTTGTGCTCGGGATAGTCGCCATCGGCCTCGGCTGGGTCGAGCGACAGGCAGTTGATGTCGGCGGGCAACGCCAGGGATTCACGCAGATGAGCCTGGGTCAGGATCTGCGTCACGCCGCTGTCCTCGATCATGTAAGCCAGGCGATCGGCCGGGTAGGCCGGGTCCAGCGGCACGTAGGCGCCACCGGCCTTGAGAATCGCCAGCAGGCCGATGATCATCTGCGGCGTACGCTCGGCGGCGATGCCGACCAGCACGTCGGGCCCGATGCCTTGTTCGATCAGCCGATGGGCCAGTCGATTGGCCTGCCGGTTGAGCTCGGCATAGCTCATGTGCTGCCCTTCAAAGGTCAGGGCTATGGCCTCACCGGTGGCGGCGGCATGGGTTTCGATCAACTGGTGCAAGCAGTGTTCACGGGGCAGTTGGGTCGGTTGGCGGTTCCAGTCGTGCAGGGTGTGCTGGTGTTCATCAGCATCGAGTAATTGCAGTTCGCCGAGGGCGCGTTCAGGCGTCTCGATCAGGCCCCGCACCAGGTTTTGCCAGTGACCGGCCATGCGCTCGATGGTTTCAGTGCGGTAGAGATCACGGCTGTATTCGAACGTCGCCAGTATCTGCTGCTGTGAATAGTCGACATCCAGCGACAAGTCGAACTTGGCCTGGCTGTCGCCCGTATCGAGAAACGCCAGGGCCAGTTCGCCTTTGGGCGAGATCGGCTGGGCCGGTGAGCCGGTGCGCCAGTTGAACAAGACCTGGAACAAGCCCTGTGCGCCGGGACGTTGCAGTTGATCGAGGATCAGCTCCAGCGGGTAGTCGGCATGTTCCAGCGCGGCGAGGGACTGGGCGCGCAAACTGCGCAGAAAATCCAACGCGCTGTGGGTCGAGTCGATCCTCGCTCGATACACCTGGCTGCTGACGAAGAACCCCACCAGGTCCTGGCTTTCATGGTTGTTGCGGTTGGCATTGGGCACGCCGACGGTGAAATCGTCCTGGTTACTGTAGCGGCCCAGCAGCAGTTGCCAGGCACCCAGCGCCACCACGAAAGGCGTAAGCCCCTGGCGTTGGCAGAACGCGTCCAGGGCCTGGGTCTCTGCGGTGGTAAACGTCACCTGTACGCGTCCGGCCCTGTGTTGCTGGCTTGCGGTACGGGGAAAATCTTGGGGCAGTTCCAGCGTGGGCAGGTCGTGGCCCAGGTAATCACGCCAATATTCACCGCTGCGCCGGCAGGCCGTGCTCTGCAAATACTCGCCTCGCTGGTGGGTGGCGTAGTCGGCGTATTGCATGGGCAACGGCGGCAGCGGCGATGGATCGCCGAGCGAGGCCTGGGCGTAGGCCTGGGTCATGTCCTGCATGAGGATCGTGTTGGACCAGGCGTCGGAGACGATGTGATGCATGTTGAGTAGCAGCACATGTTCGTCGCTGTCCAGCCTGAGCAGCGTTGCCCGCATCAGCGGCGCGCAGCTGAGATCGAACGGTTGTCGGGCGTGCAGCTCAATGCGCTGTGAGAGCGCCATGGCACGCGCCGGGTGGTCGAGGGCGCGGAGGTCCTCCCGGTGCAGGGTGAGGCAGGCGTGACGCTCGACCACCTGGACCGGCGCAGCGTCGATGTCATTGAACGCGGTGCGCAGGATGTCGTGTCGGTCGATGACCCGATTCAGCGCCTGTTCCAGGGCGTCGGCATTGAGCTCGCCCGTCAGGCGCAGGGCGCGTGGCAGGTTGTAGGCCGAGCGGGTTGGGTCACGCTGGTGCTCCAGCCACAGGCGTTGCTGGGCGAAGGACAGGGGCGCGCGGTTCAGCCGGCTGCTGGATCGGCTTTGCACGTCGCGAGCGACATCCTCCAGCAGCAGCGTCAGCAGATCATCATCTAGCAGTTCGTTCATGGTGTTCTCGCGGTAAGCAGCATGGCGTCGGACGGGCTCAGGCAAACGCCGCCGGAGCTTTTTCACTGATGACCTGACCGGCCTGCATCCGCACCAGTTGATCGGCGATGTCGAAATAGCGGTCGTCGTGGGAAATGACGATGATGGTTTTGCCCAGCGCCTTCAGTTCCGGCAGCAGTTCGGTGTAGAACACGCGGCGGAACAGCGGATCCTGGTCGGCGGCCCATTCGTCGAACACCAGCACTGGGCGCTCCTCAATCCAGGCGTTGAGCAACGCCAGGCGTTTGCGCTGGCCGGTGGAGAGATCGGTGGTGCTGAAGGCGCCGTCCTGAATGCTGACCTTATGGGCGATTTCCAGACGCTCCAGGTAGCGGTTGGCGTCTTTGGGCACCTGCTGGTCGCCCTGGACCAGCTCATCGAACAGGTAGTAGTCGGCAAAAATCGTGGTGAACAATTGGCGATAATCGTCCCGCTGCGCGGCCCTTACCGGCGCGCCGTCCAGGAGGATTTCGCCGCCCTGGGGGAAGTAGAGACCCAGCAGCAATTTGATCAGCGTGGTCTTGCCGCCACCGTTCTCGCCGACGATGAACACAATGTCACCTTGGGCGATGGACAGGTTGACCGGTCCCAGGGCGAAGGGTTGGCTGCCTTCGACCACCGGGAAGGCGTAGTGCACATCACGCAGTTCAAGCTGCCGGAGCGTCGGCTTGGCAACGCTCTTGTCGTCTAGCAGCAGGTGGGGCTCCGGTGAGGAAAACTGCTCGTCAAGCTCGGCAATGCGCTGGAAGGCAATGTGTGCCCGGCTGATCACCGGCAAGGTCATCACCAGGTATTCCAGCGGGCCCTTCATGTACAGCAGCACCAGCACGAAACCGCTGAGCACGGCTTTATCCGTGCCTAGCCACAGTGATTGCAGGGCCAGGACCAGACCAATGACCACAAAGAACAGCATCGAGCCGAAGGTCTTGGCCACCACGAAGGTGTTGACCGAACGGATGTTGGTTTCGCAGATGTAATCGGCGGTCGCTTCGATGCGCTGGCTGAACATGCGCTGGCGACGTGGGCGATGAATGCGCAGTTCCTTGGCCCCGGCGGCGATGGCGCCGTAGTGTTTTTGCAGCGCGTCTTCGGCCTCGCGGGCGGCTTCGAAACCCCTGATGCCATGGGCCCGCGCCAGGTACTGCACGACCGTGCCGATCACCAGGGCCACCAGCAGCAGCAAGAACATCGGCAGTGACAGGTAGGCCAGGTAACCCAGGCAACCGAGGGTGACCGTGAAGGCAATGGCCAGCGGGGCGAAAGAAAAGGCGAAGTCGCTGACGGTGTTGACGTCGTGGGTCAACACCGGGATGAGCCGATGGCTGCGATAGCGTTCGATCTGCTCGATGGGCGCCAGCAAGACTTTCTTGCCCAGGGATTTACGCAGCTCGGCGATGATGTTCTGCCCGACATGGTTGGTGCCGATGTCGGAAAGAATCGAGGTCAACAGCGCCGCCGCGCAAAGCCCGGCGAACGTCGCCAGCACCTGGGGTGTGGGTGCTGTGGCGGCGTTCAGGGCGTCGTTGATGGTTGCCAGCAGGGCGGTGATGCTCAGGCCGCCCAGCATGCCCAAGAGGATGGAGCCTACGACAATCAGCCGGAAGGGTTTGAGCAGGCTGAACAGTTCATTGATCACCCCGCGTGTTGGTTGGCTCATGGAGGTTTCCCTGCTTGATGAAAAGGTCGAAGGCCATCGCGGGTGGTTGCCGGGAGGGCTTTAGGGCGCAGGCGCGCTGGATTGGGTTGTGCCCATCTTTAGAACGATTGGAGGGGAGGGGAATTTATCCTGTGGGAGCAAGGCTTGCCCGCGATGAAGGCGATGCGGTTCTCTGTGGAATCGAGGTGTCTGCATCGCGAGCAAGCTTTGCTCCCACATGGGGCCGTGCTGTGTTCGGCCTACATATCCCGCGCCACCCGAAAACCGATCCAGTCGCCGCGATCACTTGGCACCAAGGCGTTGCGGTTGCCGGAGCGGGAGAACACCGGTGCCTCGCCCCAGTCGTTGCCGCGGATGCGCTTGAACTCGCACTTGCCGGTCAGCCAGGCGCTGCCGTCGCTGGGGGCGCCCACGTAGTTTTCGTTGTAGCAGTCGGCGGTCCATTCGTAGATGTTGCCGTGCATGTCGTACACGCCAAAGGCATTGGGCGCGAAGCTGCCGGCCGGTGCGGTGAAGTTGTAGCCGTCGGCCGCGCCGTAGGTGTTGGCGTGTTGGGCGATGCTGTATTCCTTGCCCTCGTCGAACGGGAAGGGGAACGGGCCGGTGCTGCCGCCGCGCGCCGCGTACTCGCGCAGGGATTCGCTGACCAACCGGTAGTGCTTGCCGGTTTTTTTCGACAACCACGCCACGTAAGCGTTGGCCTCGGCGAAATCCATGCACACCGCCGGGTGCCGGTCGGTGTATTGCTTGCGCGGGTCGCTGCCCTGATAGTCGGGGATGCCGGCCTTACAGGCGCGGCCGGGGCGCTTGTCGCCATCGGGCATCTGGTAACCGGTATCGTGCAGGTAGGCGAACCATTCGCCCTTCAAGACTTGGAAGCGGCTGATCGCCAGTGGCTTGGCGAACGTCACCGGGTGCATCGGCCCCTCGTCGGGCTCGCGGCCCACTTCGTCTTCCGGGGTGCCCATCTGGAAGGTGCCGGTGGGCAGCACGACCATTTCCGGGCAGTCCTTGCAGTCGCGAAAAACCTGGCCCGGTTGCGAGGCCTGGGCGCCGGAGGGCAGCAGGGCGGCGAGGGCCAGTGCGGGGAGTAGCGTCAAGGAAAAACTGTTCATCCATTTCTCTCGATAAAATCAGGTTCAGAGTGTCTTGCTCAGCAAGCCCATGAAGCGGTCGATCTCGGCTTCGGTGTTGAGCAACCCCGGCGCAGTGCGGATCACCGGCCCAGCGTCGCGATGCACGGCGTCGGCGATCACGCGGTTCTTCATCAGGTAGCCGGCGATCTCATCGCTGTCGCGACCCTTGACCCGGAAGAAGGTGAAGCCCGCTGACAGGTCCGGGCTCAGGGGCGTGACCAGTTCGATCTGCGGCAGTGCCACCAGCTGTTTTTTCAGGTAGGTGTTGAGGGCATGAATGCGCGCCTGCACCTCGGCCTTGCCCAGTTGCAGGTGCAGCTTGAACGCTTCGTCCGCCGCCCAGCGATGCTCGAAGGCGTGGTAACCGCCGGGCGTCATGGTGGTGGAAAACGCCATGGCTTCGGAGAAGGTCGGAATGATCGGTGTGACGTACTTGACCTCCTCGCTGCGGCTGCATACCAGGCCGGTGCCTCGCGGTCCGAACATCCATTTGTGAGTGCCGGCGATGAAGAAGTCGCAATTCATCGCCGGGAAGTCCAGATCCTCGACGCCGAAGCCGTGCACGCCGTCCACCACGTAAATGATCCGTTGCTCCTCGCTGCGGCCCAGGTTGTGCTTGTCCACCAGCGCGCCGATCTTGTCGATCGGCAGTTTCACGCCGCTGCCCGAATGCACCCAGGTCATGCCCAGCACCCGGGTTTCGGGGCGGATGTTGTGCTCGATGGCGGTGAGGATTTGCTCGTGGCTGGCGTCGTGGGCGTTTTCGAATAGCTTGATTTTGCGCACCCGGGTGCCGTCCCGTTGGGTGCGCAGCTCGAGAATGGTGTGGGTGGCGTAATGTTCGTGGGCGGTGGTGAGGATTTCCTGATCTGCCGCCACCTGGACGCCGCCGTAGATCATCGCCAGGCCCTCGGTGGTGCTGCCGGTCAGAGCGATCTGCTTCGGGTTCGCTTGCAGATAACGTCCGGCCCAGGTCCGCACGTTTTCCTCGCGTTCCTCGGTGACGCCCAAATCCCAGTCCATCAACAACCCCGGGTTTTTGTCCAGGGCTGCACGGTGCTTTTCGATGGCCTCGCGCACCGGGCGCGGGTGGGTGGTAACCAGGAAATTGGAGAAGTGCAGGTAGTCGGGATCCTGGTCGAACAGCGTGCGCAACTGTGCCCATTTGTTGCGCGGCAGTGGCGGTAGCGAATCGGCGACGGCAGTGGCGGGGAGGCTTGCGGCCAGTGGCAGGCCGGCGGCGAGGATCCCGGCTTGCTTGAGAAAGGTACGGCGTTCATTCATGGCTGGACGGCCTTCTGGTTCGAGGCCAATGCGGGTTTTGCGGCTTGCTGGACCTGATCCCAGACCCGCAGGAAATTGCCGCCCCACAGTTTGGCGATGTCGGCTTCGGAGTAGCCACGGGTCAGCAGTTCGGCGGTGACGTTGCGGATGTCGCCGACGTTCTCCCAGCCTTTGACGCCGCCGCCTTCGTTGAAGTCGGAGCTGATGCCGACGTGGTCGATGCCGATCTTGCGCACGGTGTAATCGATGGCATCGCCCAGGTCCTTGAGGTTGGCCTTGGGTTCTTCCTCCAGAATGGCGTAGAGCTGGCTGGCGTACTGGCCGAACTTCTGTTCCGGCCAGGCGGCAATGATCGGGTCGCCGGGCATCAGCGCCATCGCCAGGTTCGGCAGCGGCGGCAGGTCGAAACGCTCGCGCAGGGCGTTGAGTTTGTCCTGGGTCTTTTGCGTCAGTGGGCGCAGGTACTGGGAGAAACCAACGATCTGCACCACGCCGCCGCTGGCCTTGATCAGTTGCATTTCCTTGTCGCTGAGGTTACGCGGAATATCCACCATGGCCCGTGGCGCCGAATGGGAAGCCACCAGTGGTGTGCGGCTCAGTTGCGCGACTTGTTCCAGGGCCGGGGTCGACATTTGCGAGACGTCGATGATCACGCCGAGGTCGTTCAGGCGCGTCACGGCCTGCTTGCCAATCTCCGACAGGCCGCCGAGGGCGTCGGGCGAGTCGTTGAAGAACGGCAGCGGGCGTGAGGAGTCGGCCCAGTCGTTGTTGCCGATGTAGCTGAAGCCGAACATGCGCATGCCGCGCGCCGTCCACAGGTCCAGTAGGCTCAGGTCGTGTCCCAGCGGATAGGCGTTGAGCATGCTGATGAAAATCGCGAACTTGCCTTCGCCATGCAGGCGCCGGAAATCATCCGGGGTGTAGGCGATGGCGACCTGGTTGGGGAAGTCCCGGACCAGGCCGGTGATGATCTTGTAGCGCACCTCCTGCTGGTTGCGCGCCTCTTCGACGAAACCGGCGGTGGGCTTGTGCGGGGCGTTGAGGCCGTTCCAGATCTCGGGCCAGCCGAACACCGTCAGCGCCGCGCCGGAGAGCTGCCCGCGATTGGCTTTCACCAGGTCGAACTGGCCGCTGCCGTCCTTGTCGGCTTCGTTGCCGGCGGTGCCGAAATCCAGCGGTACGGTGATGTGGCTGTCGAAGGACAGCAGGTGCTCGTGCAGCTCCTTGGCCTCTTTCATCACCTTGACCGGGTAGCCGGGGTTGTCCCGCCACCAATGGTCCCAGGCCGCCAGGCCGCCACCCACGGCCAGCGCCAGGGCCAGGGGCACACCGATGAAAAGAGCCTTTTTCGAACGTGGTGTTGTCATTGCCGATCTCAGTCAGGTTCGCCTTGGAAGGACAGGCGCAGGGGCCTTTGCTATCTGGGGAGAACGAGTGATCGGCGGGGAAATTTAGGCGTTCTCAAGGCCGCCATCGCGAGCAAGCTTTGCTCCCACAGGTGGGCGTGTTGCAAATTCCCTGTGGGAGCAAAGCTTGTTCGCGAGGCGACCTTTCAGCTAACCAGTCTCTACCGAATGTACCCAGTTCCAATGTGGGAGCGGGCTTGCTCGCGAAGGCGACCTTAAAGCCACCCGACCTCTTGCGGATGTACCCAGATCAAGCTGTGTATGCCGAGCCTTTAAATTTGTCCCCCCACCCCTCGTTCTAGCTTGGATAAAGCCCGCTCCAGGGCCGAACACAGGTAAGGCAATGACGATTTCTCGACGATGGTTCATGGCAGGCCTGGCGCTGACCGGTGCCGCCGTGCCTGCGGTGTATTACGGGCATCGCGAACTGACCCGGCCGGACCCCACCATCACCCCCGGCGAGGCCTCGTTCGATGTGGCGGATGTGGCAGGCCAACGCCGGGCCGATACGCTGCGGGGGATCTGGAGCATCCGCTTCACCGGGCGCGATGCCGGTCTCGACGGCTTGCCCCGGGACGATCTGCAAGTGTTCCTCGATATCGGCCACAAGGGCCGTGGCCTGGTGGGTTACCTCGACACCGCCGAACGCCTGCGTGCCGGGGATGAACCCCGTTATCGGGTGTTGGGGGATTTGGCCGGCACCGACCCGAAGCAACTGAGCTGGCGCTTGATCGGCGCCCAGGCCTCGGGTGGCGCGCCGGACTATGAGTTCACCATGACCCTGGACGAAGTCTGGGCCGGTTTCGGCAATGCCGGCAGCGCGACCCTCAGCGGCCGTGTGTCGCGGCTGGACCGTCCGTTGGCCCTGCCGGAACTCGACAACCAATTCATCGCCCGCAAGCAACCGTTTCCCGAAGCCCGGGAACGCACGCCCCTGAGCCCGGCGTTGCTGGCCTGGCTGGTGTCGCCCGAGCATCGGTTGTTCCACCAGCTCTGGCATGCCTCGCGGGACAAATGGCACACCCTGGACGAGGACAAACGCAACGCCCTGCGTGGCATCGGTTGGCAGCCCGGTCCTAGGGATCAGGAGCGTGACGCCCGCGGCCCGCGCAAGGATCGCAATGGCTCGGGTATCGACTTCTTTTTCATGCACCGGCACATGCTCGGCACCGCGCGTTCGTTCCAGCCGCTGCCATCATGGCCGCGCTTTCCGTTGCCGCAACCGGAGCTGGAGCGTGATCGCCAGGGGTTCGCCCGCTATTTCGACAACCACGACGGCACCGCCTTGCCGCCCACCTGGCTGGCCGACGGCGACGAGCAATACGCCCAGTGGGTCAGCGACATCAAGACCGCCGAGACCTACCACAGCAACTTCCAGGTCTGGGAATCGCGCTACCGCGACCCGCGCTACCTGGCGAAATTGACCCTGGGCCAGTTCGGCTCGGAAGTGGAGCTGGGCCTGCACGACTGGCTGCACATGCGCTGGGCCTCGGTGCCCCGTGATCCGTCCAACGGCCACCCGGTGCCGTTCGCCCGCGACCCGGACGACTTCGCCGCACGCTGGTATGCCCCGGAAAACGACTTCCTCGGCGACCCGTTTTCCTCCCACGTGAGCCCAGTGTTCTGGGCCTTCCACGGCTGGATCGACGACCGCCTCGAAGACTGGTACCGCGCTCACGAACGTTTCCATCCGGGGGAAGTGAGCCGGCTAAAGGTCAACGGTGTACCCTGGTTCGCCCCGGGCCGGTGGGTGGAAATCGCCGATCCCTGGCTAGGGCCGGACACCCATGGCTGCAGCACCACACCGGGGCTACAGGTCGGACGCTCGGTGGAAATGGATCCGGAAACCATGAAACTGGCGTTGCGCATTACCTTCGGCAGCGATGACAAAAAGCTCTCCGAACTGTTCCGCCGCGTGCCGCAACGACCTTGGTATGCGCGCAATCTCAAATCCAAGCCGGTGTGAACCCTGGCCCGAACTGACCGAACCTGGGCTGTGTGAATAACTGCTTTTGTGGCGAGGGAGCTCGCTCTCGCTGGGCTGCGAAGCGGCCCCAAAACCAGCCCCTTCAAAACATCTGACCCACCGAGGTGCCGGCCATTGGGGCTGCTGCGCAGCCCAGCGAGAGCAAGCTCCCTCGCCACAGGTTTCACTTGGCTTGAGTTAGTGTGGGGCGTCAGCGCGGCGCGGCGATGTCCAGGGCGCGGTTCGCCAGCAACTCACTCAGCTCGACCATCTGCTGGATGCCCAGGGCAAAATTAGACCGAGGCCAGGAGCGAGGTGTTCCTCCTTCTGCGATTGAGGATGCCATTCAAAATGGAAAAAAATCTCCAGGAAATAGGCCCGGCACCACTGTGCATATTGGCGACAACGGTGTAAAGGTTGTAACTGGTGAGCGTGGGCAGGTCATTACTATTATTCCAAATGAGGTTGGTGGTATGGACGAACTAATTCACCGGCAGTTTTTTGTAATTCGGCAGTCTATTGATGACTATAGGGCAGACCGCTTGAGCCTAAATTCGCTGATCCAACGGATCGAGGGCGCTGGTGACGTGATTAGCAGCGATCAATGGGGAGATGCTGTTTCTATGATTCTTTTGGAGATGGAACAGATAAACGCTGATGTGCTAAACGCGGGGACGAAGCTGTCAGAGAAGGAAGAATTTGACCTGGAAAAGTTCTTGCTTGGTATTGAAGAATTGATTGCTCGTTCCGAGAAAGAGTTACCAGCAGGCGACGAGGTCTGACATTCGGATACGAGTTCGGCTGTAGCGGCGGACAACCTGTCCAGCCGCTACGTGGCGTGGACGGAACGTATCCGATCCACGAAGTACACCTATCAGCAGGTGCGTTTCCCGTTTACCGTGGCATTTCCGGTGGGCAGTTCCACGGCAACAAGGCTTCGTAATCCGCTACCGACTGCGCGTTTGGCAGAGGCATTCCAGGTCCGCGCCTTCCGCTACGGTAAACAACTGACCCGGTGGCGGATGGGGTGTTTCAGGCTTGGGATCGAGGTAGAAGGCGAGGGCGCGGTCGGCGGCTTCGTCGAGTTTCTTGGAATCGTCTTCCGGGGGATTGGGAGTGATCTTGAACATGGTGTAACTCCTAGTATTGATTTTCAGGAGCCGACACCATCGCTACCAAACGATTGGGTGGCGGCCGTACGCGGGTTGGTAGACCGGAGCACTAGGAACCCGGCGCGCCCGAAGACGCCCTGCGCACGGCCACCATGACACAGACGCGAGAGAGCATCTGTAGAAGGTGGCGCTTGCGCCTAGTTGACTCGCGGGCTACCAAACCCGATCGCTGAAATCAGTGACCTGGGAACAGTAAAAGTCATGAGCCAAGCGCACAAGCCGGCGGATTCTGGCGTAGTTGTAGGCAATGACGCAAGGCAACGTAACCTCGCTCGGGAGTCCTACATGGCCGGATAAACAGAGCCGAGCACCATTACTGATCTAATAGGATTGTTGAAGGAGGGCGTCACTATGTTGATAACGGTACGGGACACAATATTAACGTCAAGAGGAACAAAGTGGTAATTACTGATAGTAGAGGGGATACTGTATCGCAGCTTAAAAATACCGTGCAAATACTAATCGATCGGTTGCTAGCGGTAAGTGGGGGCAACAGATTAACGGAGGAGAAGTGTTAAGATCTCATGAAGTATGGAAAGCCATGGATTCACATACTCTTGCTGTTTATTTTTGCTTTGAAGATCTAAATAGTGGCAAGTACTGCGTTCAAAACGTTGAATTCTTCCGTCTGCCTTTGGCGCATGAGTATCAGTTAAATGCCCTGAGAAATACGATGGAGCTTTTTATGGAGGAGAGTCCTTTATCTCGCTGCCAATGGTGGCCCTCTCTAGAAGAGGCGATAAAGCTACACGACAAAACTTTTGAGAACTGAATACAAAATTACCACGCCTGTCATACTTGCGCAAAACTGATCCAGGCACTAAAAAGCGGCAACTACATACTTGATCATCAACCGGCCACGGGCTGAACCCGGCTGGGGATGAGCAGCGACTTTACCCACACTGTCTGGGTTGCAGTTGTGCCCAGGGGGCAAGTGCATGGTGCTACGAGTGCAATCAATGAACATCAGCAGTATAGAAACAGGCGCGGGTCTGACATTGAAAACCGAGGGACTTGCGGAGCGGTTTGACTATGAGATCAGCATCGTGGTCGATGACCCTGGTCTGAAAGAAGGAGCCATCGATTTCATCGATCTCGTCGTTCGCTATGTTGAAGCGGGCTATAGGGTCGCTCCAGACGAAACTTTGGGATATGGATGTTGGGTCACGAAGATGCATCTGAACGACAAACGAGAGTTGTTGTTTTTTGAGCAGTCACCGGTGACTGGAGTTTATGTACCAGGCATCAGCACCACGCTGAGACTTTGGGCCGAACAGCATGCGGTGTGTGAGAGGGCCGGCGCGGACTACGCCGCACCGACCTTCGACCAGATGATTGTGATCTCAGATGGCATCTTGGAAGGCGATCCTGCTGACGGAGTACGCTACCCCTCTCCCGAGCATATGTCAGGTTGGTGGCTAACCACGGACAGATTTGATGGGGATGTAAAAAATCTGAAGACGGTTCATACCCAGCATGTCTCGGTAAGTCGACCAGACTTGGTGAGGTTTTTAGCGCTACCGTTCGGCTACCGATTCCACGGTCCTACGAATGACGTCTGGCTGGATGAAAAAATAAACAACTGATACTGCCTTGAATAAGGAGCCCGCCCAACCGGGCGGGCTGCTGACTTATCGGTATTAGTCGTATGGCCGACTTTAAACTGCAAGCGATGTCGCTGTTGCGGATGAGGGCCAGCGATCAAAGACGTTGTGGCGAGGGGATTTATCCCCGTTGGGCGTGAAGCAGCTCCAAAACCAGCTCACTCAAAAAAATCTGACACACCGAGGTGCGGGCTAATGGGGCTGCTGCGCAGCCCAACGGGGATAAATCCCCTCGCCACAAATGTCACTTGGCTTGAGGTTAGTGCGAGGCGTTAACGCGGCGCGGCGATGTCCAGGGCGCGGTTCGCCAGCAACTCACTCAGCTCGACCATCTGTTGGATCCCCAGGGCAAAACTTCGTCGCGTGCCTTCCAAATCAAATGCCAGTTCGTTGGCCATGACGTTGACCGAAGCCAGGGTTTCGCTGAGGTTGGCCAGCAGGCATTCCAGGTCCGCACCTTCCGCCACGGTGAACAACTGGCCCGGCGGTGGAATGGGGTTTTCAGATTTGGGGTCGAGGTAAAAGGCGAGGGCGCGGTCGGCGGCTTCGTTGAGTTTCTTTGAATTGTCTTCCGGGGGATTGGGGGTGATCTTGAACATGGTGCAGCTCCTGATTATTCAAAGGACGCTGCCAGACATCACTTGCAGATGATGGGGTGGCAGCTATGCGCGGGTCTGCAAGACCGGGAAACCAGGAACCCGGCAGACCCGAAGGTCTCCCGCACACAGCCGCCATGAAACGAACACGAACGTGTCGATTGGCTTCGGCTATGCGCCTGGTATTCGTCGGGCTTGCAGACCCGATCACTGATGAGCAGTGACGGGGAACAAGTTATCGACGGGGTGCCAGGCGCACAAGCCGGCGGATTCTGGCGCAGTTGTAGGTAACGGCGCAAGGCAACGTAGCCTCGCTCGAGAGTCCTACATGACCGGATAAACAGAATCAAAGCCGAACACCCTTTATGAAGAGGGGAGTTATCTGTGGCGAGGGAGCAAGCTCCCTCGCCATGATGTCACTTGGCTTTAGCCTTACATCACTTCCCAACCTCCACCCAACGCCCTATACAACGCCACACTCGCCTGCACCCGCGCCAGCCTTAGTTGCACGTTCATGTCTTGGGCGGCATACAGCGTGCGCTGGGTTTCCAGCACCGTGAGCAAATCTTCAGCCCCGGCCTGGTAGCGGCTCTGGGCGAGGTCGAAGGCGGTCTGGGCCTGGTGCAGTTCTTCGGCTTGCCACTGCCGTTGCTGGTCCAGGCCGTGGATGCTGTTCAGGGCTTTTTCGACGTCGGCGAAGCCGTTGATGATGGCGGCGCGGTAGAGTTCCAGCAGTTCTTCCTGGCGCGTGGTGGCTCGGTCGCGTTCGGCGCTCAGGCGGCCGTTGTTGAAGATTGGCGCGGCCAAGCCGGCGGTGAGGTTGTAGAAGTTGTTGCGCAGCAACTGGTCGGCGATGTCGGCGCCAGTGCCCAGGCTCAGGCCCAGGGTGACGGAGGGCAACATGGCGGCGCGGGCCACGGTGATGTCGGCCTGGGCGGCGCTGAGGCGGGCTTCGGCGGCGGCGATGTCGGGGCGACGGCGCAGCAGGTCGCTGGGGACTCCGGCGTCGATGGACGGCCAGTGCAAACGGTCGAAGTTTTCAGCGTCGAGCCTGACCGATTGCACCGGTTGCCCCAGCAGCGCCGCCAGGGTGATCAAGGCGTCCCGGGCTTGTTGCTGCACCTGGGGCAATCGGCGTTGCTGGGCTGCCACCAGGCTTTTCTGCTGGGACAGTTCCAGGGCCGTGGCGCTGCCGGCGTCGTAGCGGGTCTGCACCAGGTCAAGCACGCGTTGGGCGTTGGCCAGGTTCAGTTCGGCGATGCGCTGTTGTTCGTTCAGGGACAGTGCCTGGGTGTAGCTATTGGCGACGCTGCTGAGCAAGGTCAACTCCACCGTCGCGCGGTCGAACTGGCTGGCCGAGAGCGTGCTCAGTGCACTGTCCCGGGCCGCCCGTTTGCCGCCCCAGAAATCCAGCTCATAGCTGGCACTGAGGTTGGCGTCGTAGTAATCGATGGTGCGGTTGTTCCGATCCACGTCCAGCTGGCTGTAGCCCTTGCCCCGCAACAACTCCTGGCGATTGCCGTTGAGCCCGGCCCTGATTTCCGGCAGCAGTGGCGCGCCGGCAATGACGGCACTGGCCTGGGCCTGGCGCACCCGGGCCATGGCGGCGGCGAGGTCGTGGCTGTCCAGGCGCGCTTGTTCGATCAGCCGGTTCAATTGCGGGCTGCCGAACTGCGTCCACCATTGCTGGTTATCTGCCCGAGTGCTGGGGGTATCGAGGTTTTGCCAGGCCGCTGGCGGCTGGATGCCGCTGTCCGGGGCCGGCAACGGGCTGGCGCAGGCTGCCAGTAACAGGCCGGTCGCCAGGAGGGTCAAGTGCGCTTTCATAGGATGAGGTTCATTCACTGGTGAGGGCCGCGACCGGGTCGAGGCGGGCGGCCTTGCGGGCCGGCATGAAACCGAAGACGACGCCGGTGACCAGGGCGCAGCCGAAGGCGCCGAACACCGCCAGCCATTCGAACGCCACGGCGATCTTGCCCAGCAGCAATGCGCCGCCCACCAGCAGGGCCAGGCCGATACCGGCCAGCCCGCCAACCACCGAGAGCATCACCGCTTCGGTGAGGAACTGGCGCAGGATGTCGCGCTGGCGAGCGCCGGTGGCCATGCGGATACCGATTTCGCGGGTCCGTTCGCGCACGGTCATGAGCATGATGTTCATCACCCCGATGCCGCCCACCAACAGCGAAATCGCGGCGATGGCGCCGAGCATCAGCGACAGCGTGCCCTGGGTGCGGGCCTCGGCCTGGATCATTGCGGCGTTGTTGGTCAGTTCGAAATCCTGCTTGCCGTCGTGCAGGCGCAACAGCGTTCGGGAGACGGCTTGTTCGGCTTGCTTGACCTTGCCCGCGTCCTTGGCGGCGATCACCACGTACTCGGGATGACGACTGCCGAACAGTCGCACGCTGGCGGCGGAGTAGGGCACGGCGATGCGGTTGTCGGCGTCCGAGTCCCCGGAGCTGGCGCCTTTCTCTGCCAGTACGCCAACCACCTGGAACGGCATGTTCTCGATCAGGATGTAGCGGCCGATGGGGTCGGCGACGTCCTTGAACAGTTTCTGCCGGACCTTGTGACCGATCACCGCGACTGCGGCCGCGCTGCGCTCATCGGCCTCGCTGAAGTAATGGCCCTGGACCACCGGCCAATTGAAGATGAGCGGGAAGTTCGTATCGTTGCCGCCGACGTAGCTGGTGTGGTCGAGGTTGCCGAAGCGCACGCTGGCTTCGGCGCCGTTGACCGGCATGATCCGCTGCACTTCGGGCAGGGCGGCGAGGGCGGCCAGGTCATCGTCGCGGATGATGCCCTTGGCGGCTCGCGGGCTGGGGGCGCTGCCGTTGAGGTAAATGATGTTGGAGCCGAAGGCGCCCATCTGGGCCATGACCTGGCGCTTGCTGCCTTCGCCCACCGCCAGCATCACCACCACCGAGGCCACGCCGATGATGATGCCGAGCAAGGTCAGGGCGGTGCGAAAGCGGTTGATCCACATCACCCGCCACGCCGCCTGCACGGCGTCGAGCAACTCGCCTTTCCAGGCGCTGGTGTGTTCGCTGCCGGCACTCAGGCGCTGGCGCAGGTCCACGGCCTGCAACGCCTTGGGGTTGGCCTGCGGTGTGGCAGGTGCAGGACCGGCGCTGTCGCTGATGATCAACCCGTCGCGGATCTCGATGATGCGCTTGGCCCGGGCCGCGACTTCGCGGTCATGGGTGATCAGGATCACGACGTGGCCCTGGCTCGCCAGTTCGTCGAGCAAGGCCATGACCTCGATGCCGCTCTGGCTGTCGAGGGCGCCGGTGGGTTCGTCGGCGAGGATGATGTGACCGCCGTTCATCAAGGCCCGGGCAATCGACACCCGTTGCTGCTGGCCGCCGGACAATTGATGCGGGCGGTTGCCAGTGCGGCTGGCCAGGCCCAGGCGTGCGAGCAGGGCACTGGCGCGGGCATGGCGTTCAGCGGCGGAGGTGCCGGCGTAGATGGCCGGCATCTCGACGTTTTCCTGGGCCGTGCCGGAGGGGATCAAGTGATAGCCCTGGAACACGAACCCGAAGGCCTCGCGCCGCAGCCAGGCCAATTCATCGCTGCCCAGATGGGCGACGTCTTCACCGGCGAAACGGTACTCGCCGCTGGTGGGGCGGTCGAGGCAACCGAGGATGTTCATCAGGGTCGATTTGCCGGAACCGGAGGCGCCGACAATCGCCAGGAACTCGCCAGCGTGAATCGACAAATCGATGCCGCGCAGCACTTCCACCCGGGGGCTGTCGCCACCGCCGTAGGCCTTGCGAATATCCCGCAGTTCGATCAGGGGCGTGTTCATTCAGCCTCCGCTGCCGACAGCCGGGCCGATCAGCACCTGTTCGCCCTCATTCAGGCCGTCGACGATCTGGGTGCGCAGTCGATCGCTGACGCCGGTACGCACGACCCGCGGCTGAACCTCGCCGTTCTCGGCCAGCACTTGCACTTGGCCGGCGTTGTCTTGCAACGCCGCGCTGGGCACGGTCAGCACGTCCTTGGCCTGGGCGGCGACGAAAAACACCTGGGCGGTCATGTCGGTCATCAGGGCGCGGTCGGCGTTGTCCACGTCGAGCAACACGGTGTAGAGCACCACCCGTTCGCTGCCGCTGCGCCCGCCCGTGGGGCTGCCACCTTGGCTGGCCTCCAGCGGCCGTGGCGGCACCGGCAGAATCTGCCGAACGGTGCTGCTCCAGCGCCGGGCGCCGCCGGCCAGGGTGGTGAAGTAGGCGGTCATGCCCGGTTTGACGTGGCCGATGTCGGCTTCCGAGACTTCGGCCCAGACCGTCATCGGTGATAGACGGGCGATGCGCAGGATCAACGGGGTTTGCTGCTGGGCGTTGAGGGTCTGGCCTTCCCGGGCACCGACGGCGACCACGGTGCCGCTCATCGGCGCATAGATGCGCGTGTAGCCCAATTCGGCCTCGTCGCTGCGCAGGCTGGCCTGGGCCTGACGGATCTGCGCCTGGAACATGTCGATGCGTGCCTGGGTCGCCCGTACCTCGGCCTGGGCGGTCTGTACATCTTCCTCGCGGGTGGCGCCGCCGGCCTTGAGTTGCTGCTGGCGGCGGAATTTCTGCTGGGCCAGGTCGTGTTGGGCGCGCTGTTCCTGAAGCTGGGCCTTGAGGTTTTCAATGGAGAAGCGGCCGGCGTCGAGCCTGGCCTTTTGCGTGGACGGGTCGATTTCCACCAGGAGCTGGCCCTCGCGAACCTCGTCACCGGCTTCCACATGAATCTTCTGGATCTGCCCGGAGGCCTGGGCGCCCACGTCCACATAACGCCGTGGTTGCAGGGTGCCCAGGGCGGTGACGCTGTTTTCGATATCGCCACGGGTGACGGGTGCGGTGACCAGGGATTCACGGCTCGGTGCCACCGCTTGCCAGGTGGCGAAGGCCACGGCTGGAAGCAGGGCGAAGGTTAAAAGCCAGGCGCGTCGGGTAGGGCGGGGACGTTTCATGCAGGGTTCCGGCCGGAGGTGTCGGGCCCGTTCCATGAAGGGCAGGGACGGGAGGCTGTCTTGGTAAACGAGCGCTCCGGACGGGAATTTACTGGTGTGAAACACTTGGTAGCAGGTTGGGAAAATCAGTTGAAGCGCCACAGACCCCTGTGGCGAGGGAGCAAGCTCCCTCGCCACAAAAGCGGTGCCTGGCGCCTACTTATCTGAATGAATCAGGCCGGATACAAACGAAAGCTTTAAATCTATATGAGAATTACTATAAATTACGCGATTGAATCTGCCACCATCGTGCCATTGCCTGTTTCCAGGCATGTCGAGTGGGCACAGGGATAGCTGTCGCAGCCATTGCGCACGGGAGTCATGTTGGAAAACTACTATCGCGAGCTGGTGTGTTTCCTGAACGCCAGGCTAGGCAACCGCCAGGCGGCCGAGGATGTGGTGCATGACGCCTATGTGCGGGTGCTGGAGCGTGCCAGTGACACCCCCATCGAACAGCCCCGGGCGTTCCTGTACCGCACCGCGTTGAACCTGGTGATCGATGGGCATCGGCGCAATACCCTGCGCCAGGTCGAATCCCTGGATGTGCTGGACAGCGAAGAGCGCTTTTTCACACCGTCGCCCCACACCAGCCTCGACCATGGCCAGCGCCTGGACATGCTGCAACGGGCCCTGGCCGAGTTGCCACCGCTGTGCCGCGAGAGTTTCCTGTTGCGCAAGCTCGAAGGCCTGTCCCACCCGCAAATCGCCGAGCGCCTGGGCATTTCCCGGGCGTTGGTGGAAAAACACATCGTCAACGCCATGAAGCACTGTCGCGTTCGGGTGCGACAGTGGGACGCGCAATAATCGACCCACGCTGATCGCATCGCGGTAAATTTTTTTTCATTGTCCTCGTTCCTCTCAACAGACGACTTGCCGGCCCCACAAACGCTGGGCAGGTTCCCCAGGCTTTTCGCGCCCTGTTGCGGGGCTTCTCCAGAGGACACTGGACATGACACAGGCAATTGCTTCGCCCGTTGTTCACGACTTGATCGGCATCGGCTTCGGCCCCTCGAACCTGGCGCTGGCCATCGCGCTGCAGGAGCGGGCCCCGATCCAGGGCGAACTGGATGTGCTGTTCCTCGACAAACAGGCCGACTACCGCTGGCATGGCAACACCCTGGTGACCCAGAGTGAGTTGCAGATCTCCTTCCTCAAGGACCTGGTGACCCTGCGCAACCCCACCAGCCCTTATTCGTTCGTCAATTACCTCAAGCACCATGGCCGCCTGGTGGACTTCATCAACCTCGGCACCTTCTACCCGTGCCGCATGGAGTACAACGACTACCTGCGCTGGGTCGCCGCACAGTTCGCCGGGCAGAGCCGCTACGGTGAAGAAGTGCTGCGCATCGAACCAGTGCTGCACAACCAGCAGGTCGAAGCGCTGCGGGTGATTTCCCGCAATACCCAGGGCGAAGAGTTCGTGCGCACCGCCCGTTCGGTGGTGGTCAGTGCCGGCGGTACACCACGCATTCCCGAGGCGTTCAAGGCCTTCAAGGATGACGGCCGGGTGTTCCACCATTCCCAGTACCTGGAGCGCATGACGACCCAGCCGTGCGTGAGCGGCCAGCCGATGAACATCGCCATCATCGGTGGCGGCCAGAGCGCGGCGGAAGCCTTCATCGACCTCAACGACAGCTTCCCTTCGGTGCAGGTCGACATGATCCTGCGCGGCTCGGCCCTCAAGCCGGCGGACGACAGCCCGTTCGTCAACGAAGTGTTCTCGCCGGAGTTCACCGACCTGGTGTTCCAGCAACCCCACAGCGAGCGCGAGCGCCTGGTCAACGAATACCACAACACCAACTATTCGGTGGTGGACATCGACTTGATCGAACGCATCTACGGGATTTTCTATCGCCAGAAAGTCTCCGGCGTGGCGCGGCATGCGTTCCGCACCCTGACCACGGTGGAGAAAGCCACGGCCACCGACGCCGGGGTGGAACTGATGGTGCGCAACAACGCCACCGGCGAGCTGACCGTGCGCCGCTATGACGCGGTGGTGCTGGCCACCGGTTACGAACGGCAGATGCACCGCACACTGTTGAGCCCGCTTGCGCAATACCTGGGGGATTTCGAGGTGGACCGCAACTACAAGTTGATCACCGACGAGCGCTGCAAGGCGGCGATCTACATGCAGGGCTTCTGCCAGGCCAGCCATGGCCTGAGCGACACCTTGCTGTCGATTCTGCCGGTGCGTGCCGATGAGATCGCCGGCTCGTTGTATGAGCACGGGAAAAACCGCGGGCAGGCTCGTGCGGTGCGAGATGTGCTGTTGGCCGCTGTATAGGCCAGAGCCGCGCTGCAAAAACCATGTGGGAGCGGGCTTGCTCGCGAAGGCGGTGTATCAGCTAGAAATATATTGACTGACCCACCGCTTTCGCGAGCAAGCCCGCTCCCACAGTTCCGGACCCTGAATGGGGGCCTGGGCAACTCGCAGGAAATTCCTCAGAAACTTCCTACACTCACTGCACGCCTCCCGCTGTTTGAAAGGCTCGGTTCGCTGTTCCCTCGTATTGGCAGTCTGAACCCATCAGCCGGTCACCCTGACTTATGGTGAAGTCGGTGGTGCGCCGGGCCGATTACGCCAAGCGAAACAACTTGATCGAGATGATGCTTTTACGCACAGGCCTGGCGGCGCTGTTGCTGGGCTCATTGAGTGTGGCGCCACAGGCTGGTGCGGCACCCGAGACGCTGCAGGTGCTCGGGCGTTCCCATGCGAGCGACTATTCGGTGTCTCTGGACGAAGCCGATTGGACCTGGCTGCGTCAAAAGGGCACGTTGTTGCTGGGCGCCTCGGCGCCGGATGATCCACCTTTCGGCATCACCGGCAATGGCCGCGACTATGAAGGCCTGACCGCCGACTATGCCCAGTTGCTCGGGCAGTTGCTGCACGTCAACGTGCAGGTGCAGCGCTACCCGTCCCGTGCCGAATCGCTCCAGGCCCTGCGCAGCGGTGAGGTTGACCTGCTCGGCACCGCCAACGGCTTTGAAGCCAGCGACCCGGCCTTGGCGATGTCCCAGGCCTACGCCGATGACCTGCCGACCCTCGTGGCCCGCATCGACGACAGCCAGGACTTGCCCGCGGACTTGGCGGACAAACGGGTGGCGATGCTTTATCACTATTTGCCGCCGGAGACGGTCGAGGCGTTCTATCCCGATGCCTCCCTGCAGTTGTACCCCTCGACCCTGAGCGCCATCGGCGCCGTGGCGTTCGGTCAGGCCGACGTCTATCTGGGAGACTCGATCAGTGCCAATTACCTGATCAGCAAGAATTACCTGAACAATATCCAACTGGCGGATTTCTCCCGTATGGAAGTGCAGCCGTTCGCCTTTGCGCTCAGGCGCGACAATGGGCGCCTGTTAACCGTGGTCAACGCGGCGCTGCAAGCCATTCCCGCGGGCGAACGCATGAGCATCCTGCGCCGCTGGAGCGCTGGCGGCGCGAGCATGCCGGGTCAGCAGGCGCTGCATTTCAGCGTCAAGGAACAACGTTGGCTGGATACCCATCCGCGGATCAAGGTCGCGATCAACGAAAACTTCCTGCCGCTGACGTTCATCGATGAACAGGGCCATTTGCGCGGTATCAGCGCCGATGTGCTGGCCCGGATCAGCTTGCGCACCGGGTTGAAGTTCGATGTGCAGCGCGGCGACTCGATTGACGAACTGATCGGGCAGATCGAGAGTGGCGAGGCTGACGTTTTGGCGACTGCCATACCCAGCACCGAACTTGAAGACGAGTTGCGCTTTACCCGACCGTACCTGACCAACCCGTTCGTACTGGTGGTGCCCGCTCGGGCCAAGGTCCCGCTGACCCTGGACCAGATGGCCGGCAAGCGCCTGGCGCTGGTGCGTGGCAACGTACTGCGCGAGTTCCTGCTCGAGCAGTTTCCCCGCGTGCAGTTGCTGGTCGCGCAGAATACCGCCGACGCCATGGCCATGGTCGCCGCAGGCACGGCGGACGGTGCGATCAATCCACTGATCAGCGCCCGCTACCTGATCTCCCACCAGTACCGCGACACGTTGCAAGTCACCAGTACCGTGGGCACCTTGCCGGCGCGGGTTGCCCTGGCGACGAATCGAGGAGCCTTGGAGCTTTACTCGATCCTGGACAAGGCGCTGCTGAGCATTTCCCCCGAAGAAATGGACGAGCTGACCAACCGCTGGCGCAGTGAAGTGGTGATCGATGACAGCTACTGGCTGCGCAACCGCACGACCATCATCCAAGGGTTCGCCGTCGCCGCGTTGCTGTTGCTGGTGACGTTGGCGTGGGTGTTTTATCTGCGGCGGCTGCTGGAGCAGTTGCGGGTGGCCAAGGAGCGCGCCGACGACGCCAATCGGGCCAAGACCACCTTCGTGGCGACCATGAGCCATGAAATCCGCACGCCCATGAATGCGGTGATCGGCATGCTGGAGCTGGCGATGAAAAAGGCCGACCAGGGTGTCGTGGATCGGTTTGCCATCGAAGTCGCTTCGGGCGCCGCCCACGGTATGCTGGACTTGATCGGCGACATCCTCGACATCGCCCGCATCGAATCGGGCAAGCTGTCCCTGGCGCCGGAGCGAGCCAATCTGCGGGCTCTGATCGAGTCGCTGGCGCGGATTTTCGAAGGCCTGGCCCGACAGAAGTACCTGCGTCTGCAATTGGATCTGGATGCAGCGAGCGATCGCGATGTGTTGATCGACCCGTTGCGTTTCAAGCAGGTCGTGTCGAACCTGTTGAGCAATGCCATCAAGTTCACTGACCAGGGGGAAGTGCGCCTGATTGTACGGGCCCAAGCCCGTGACAATGAGCGTCTGGGAATCTGTCTGCGGGTCGAGGACACCGGTTGCGGTATTTCCCTGGAGGATCAGCGGCGGCTGTTCAGCCCTTTTACCCAGGCCAGCCATAACACCCAGTCGGCGCGCAGTGGTTCCGGGCTGGGGCTGGTGATCAGCCGCACCTTGTGCGAAATGATGGGCGGCACCCTGGCGCTGAGCAGCGTGCCGGGGGAGGGCACGCAGATTGAAGTCCTGCTGAGCCTGCCTGTGTTCGACGCCTTGGCAGAAGCGCCGCCGGCAGAGATCGAGGCGCTGTTGCCGGGCCGGGTGCTGAACATCCTGGTGGTCGATGACTACCCGGCCAACCGATTGCTGCTGTCCCAACAACTGGGCTACCTGGGGCATCGCGTCGAGGATGCCGAGGACGGTGTTCAAGGCTTGCATGCCTGGCGCGGGGATCACTTTGATGTGGTCATCACCGACTGCAACATGCCGTTGATGAGCGGCTACGAACTGGCCCGGAACATTCGCGCCGAGGAGCGCGCCCAAGGTTTGTCGCCGGGTGTGATCCTGGGATTCACGGCCAACGCCCAGCCCGAGGAAAAGCAACGCTGCGCCGAAGCTGGAATGGACGATTGCCTGTTCAAACCCATCAGCCTCAGGCAGCTCAGCACGCGTCTGGCGTCGATCATGCCGAATGCCTCGCCGTCCACCGACGGCATCGACTTGACCAGCCTCGAACAACTGACTGGCGGCGATACCGCCTCGATCAAAAGCCTCTTGGAAGAGCTGGTCAGCAGCAATGCCGAAGATGAAACACGACTGCTGCGCTTGTTCGCCCAGCACGATGTGCCTGGATTGGCGGACCTGGCGCATCGAATCAAGGGTGGCGCGCGGATTATCCAGGCGCAACGCCTGATCGTTGCCTGCGAAACCCTGGAAGACGCCTGCCGCGGGGGCGATGAATCGCTGCTCGCCGACGCCGTGGAGAAGCTGCGCCAGGCCATGGAACACTTGGCTCAATACCTGAAGAACCATGTGGCAAGGGGATAACCCGTGTCTGGTGGGAGCAAGGCTTGCCCGCGATGAAGACGATTCGGTGTTGCAGGGATCGAGATGCATGTTTCGCGAGCAAGCTTTGCTCCCACATAAATCCCCTCGCCACAGGGACAGCATTCGGCTCTGGTTTTCCTCGGTTGATCGGGATGACGCTTTTCCTTCTTCTTTTTCGGATTAGTCCTACAGCGTCTCACAAAAGCTTCCTCTAGCCTGACGCCCCAGCTTCATACCTGTCGCGTTGCTCCTGGAAGCCTGCCATGCCGAATAAAACACTACGTATCCTGATTGCCGACACACAGCATTATCATCGGATGAAACTTGAACGCCTGTTCAATCAACTGGGCTATTTCCGAATCGCCCCCGTGAGTGATGTGCAGGAGTTGCTGGCGCTGGTGGAGTACGGCAGCGAACCCTTCGACCTGGTCGTCGTCCATGCCGGGCTGGCGAACGGGGCGTTGGACCTGCACGATTTCATGCTCGATAACCCCCAGGTTCGCTACGCAATGATCTACGACGCTCAGCAGGTCGGCCTGTCTGCTGTGCGTCGATCAAACCTGTATCTGAACGATGCTCAACTGCCTGACCTCACTTCATTGGGACGCCTGATGGAGCGGGTTGATCCCCCGGTCAGCGAGTCACTGCAACCTTGGACGCGTCCCCTCAGGCAGGGGCGCGGAGGTTGATTCACCGTTGGTCTACACTGTCGAACCTGACAGGTGGCACCGCTTGGCGCTTGTGCAAAAGTCCGGTGCAGGCATGGCATCGACGCCGTTTGTATTGACCTGGGGAACTGCCTTGAAAGACGTATTGATCGTGGATGACCACCCTGTCATACGAGGAGCATTGCGGCTCATTTGTCAGAATGAAGGGTTCACCCGCGTCAGGGATGCCAGCGGCACCGCCGATGCCAGGGCCCTCATCAAGGAAGGTACGCCAGACCTGGTGATCCTCGACCTGGTGATGAACGGTTTCGATGGCCTGGACCTGTTGGTCTGGATCATCGCCCAGTTTCCTGAGTGTGGCGTGCTGGTGTTCACTTCCCAGGATGCGCAGCACTTCTGCAATCGTTGCATCTCGGCCGGCGCCAGGGGCTTTGTGACCAAGAAAAGCGACTTGAAGGAGCTGATCAAGGCCATTCATGCGTTGAAGTCCGGTTACGCCTATTTTCCGCAAATGTCCGTCAGGCTGGATTTTCAACAGCGCTCCGAACAGCAGGCGCTGGAGAGCCTCTCCACCCGCGAGCTATCCATTCTGCGCATGCTGTCCATGGGCATGCGCGGCAAGGACATCGCCGAAAACCTGTTCCTGAGTCCAAAAACCGTCAGCACCTACAAGACCCGCCTGTTGGAAAAGCTTGGATTGAAATCGTTGGTGGGGCTGTCGGAGTTCTCCAAGCGCAATCATCTGTGACGCCACTTGTGGGAGCGAGCAAGCCCGCTCCCACCGGTTTCGTTTTATCGTTCCCTGGATAGAACGCTAAGGCCGGTTTTTGCAGTCTAGTGCTCTAAAGGTGTCGGTTTTATTCTGTGTCCATTAATCGCAAGACCCGATTTGGAGACACAGCATGAAAAACATCATCGGCCTCTACACCAGCCCACGGCCCCATTGGGTCGGCGACGGTTTTCCGGTCCGTACGCTGTTTTCCTACGACAACCTGGGCAAGCACATCAGCCCGTTCCTGCTGCTGGATCACGCGGCCCCCAGCGAATTCACACCCACTACCGAGCGCCGGGGCGTCGGCCAACACCCGCATCGCGGCTTCGAAACCGTGACCATCGTCTATCAGGGCGAACTGGAACACCGGGATTCCACCGGCAGCGGCGGCAAGATCGGCCCTGGCGATGTGCAATGGATGACCGCCGCGTCGGGGATCATCCACGAAGAGTTCCACTCCGAAGCCTTTGCCCGCCAGGGTGGGTTCATGGAGATGGTCCAACTGTGGGTCAACCTGCCGGCCAAGGACAAAATGGCCCCGGCCGGCTACCAGACGATCCTCAAGGGCGACATTCCGAACATCGCCCTGAAGGACAACGCCGGCAGCCTGCGCCTGATTGCCGGGACCTTCGAAGGGCAGCACGGCCCCGCGAAGACCTTCACGCCCATCGACGTCTGGGACATCCGCCTGAATGCCGGGAAAAACCTCACCCTCGACCTGCATGAAGGTCACAACACCGCCTTGGTGGTGCTGCGCGGCTCGGTCCAGGCCAATGGTCGCGAGCGGGTCGAGGCCGGGCAGCTGGCGCTGTTCGACCGCGCCGGCGACCAATTGAGCCTGCAAGCCAATAACGATGCAGTGGTGCTACTGCTCAGCGGCGAGCCCATCGACGAACCCATCGTCGGCCATGGTCCGTTCGTGATGAACAGCGAGCAGGAAATCCACCAGGCCTTCGACGATTTCCACGCCGGGCGCTTTGGGCGGATGGATGACTGAGGCGACACAATCCCTGTGGGAGCGAGCTTGCTCGCGATAGCGGTCTGGCAGTCGATGCATCATTGATTGATACACTGCCATCGCGAGCAAGCTCGCTCCCACAAGGTTTTTGTGGTGAGCTCCACGCCGTGTTCAATCTGTGCCAATCTTCGCCAATGGCCTTTCTGGAGCTGTGCCGATGCTGTCTCTGATCTCCGAGCACCCGCTGCTCTGTGCCCTGGTGTTGCTTGTGCTCGACCTACTGATGTGGCGCCTGGTCAGTGCGGATCGGACCTATTGGAAAATCGGCGCACGGCTGCTGATTTTTTCGTTGTTCAGCGTGCTGCTGTTCAACGAAGGACTCAACCCCATGCAGCCGGCGCAGTGGGTCGACGATGTGCCACGCCACCTCGCGGCCACCGGCTTGCAGATCGCCTGGTGGTTGTTCGCCGCGCGGACCCTGACGGTGATGATCGGCGCGGCGATGATGCAGCGGGTCGGCCATACCGGGCGACTGTTGCAGGATTTGCTGGGCGCGGTGATTTTTCTGATCGCGGTCATCGCGGCACTGGCTTATGTGCTGGACCTGCCGGTCAAGGGGGTGCTGGCGACCTCCGGCGCGATGGCGATCATCGTCGGCCTGGCTTTGCAGAGCACCCTCAGCGACGTGTTCTCCGGGATCGTGCTCAACACCACCAAGCCTTATCAGCTCGATGACTGGATTTCCATCGATGGCACCGAAGGCCGGGTCACCGACATCGACTGGCGGGCCACGCGACTGCAGACTGCCCAGGGCAGCATGGCGGTGATTCCCAACTCACTGGCGGCCAAGGCCAAGGTCATCAATTTCAGCCGGCCCAGCGATGTCCATGGCTTGTCCATCAGCGTCCAGGTCAGCCCCCATGCGCGACCCCAAACCGTGATCGATGCCCTGGAGCGGGCCATGATCGGCTGTCGTACCTTGCTCACCAACCCGGCACCCTGTGTGACGCTCAAAAGCAGCGGTAGCGGCGGGGCCGAATACGAGATCAGCGGGTTCGTCGCCTCCAGGGCCCAGAAACGCGAGGTGCGCAACCAGCTGTTCGACCTGGCTTTCCGGCATTTGCAGGCATCGGGTGTGAGCCTGCTGTCCACCAGCGAAAGTGCCACGGCCAATGGAGCGTCGCGGCCCCGGGCGTTGCTGGAAAGCTCGAACATTTTCTCCACCTTGCGCCAGGATGAAAAGGAAACCTTCAGCCAGAACATGACCCTGCAAACCTTCCGCGCCGGTGATGTGATCCTGGCAGCCGGGGAGGTCAGCGATCATCTGTTCATCATCGAGTCCGGCGTGGTCAGCGTGAGCCTTGTGCGCAATGGCCAGCCGTTCGAAGGCGGGCGCATGGGGCCGGGAGAGGTGATCGGCGAAGCCGGGATCGTCGCCGGGCAGGCTGCGCTGGCGAGCTTTTCGGCCAAGACGTTCTGCACCCTTTATCGCATCGAAAACAGCTACCTCAAACCTTGTCTCGACGCCCGTCGCGACATCAACGACGCCATGAAAAACCTGCTGGACGTGCGCATGCACCTGGCCCAGAACCTGACACGCGAGCTCCCCAAGCCGGTTGCCAAGAAGCGCTTTTTGCAATGGCTGCGTAGCCGGGCCTGACGTACCTCTTGAAGTGTCCACCCTGTGGCGAGGTGTTCATTCCCAGGAGGTAGGCATCGGCCCCCATTGGCCACCCGAACTTCCCAACAATTGGCTATTTGTCCCACGCCAGCGCAAGGCTAACGTAGCCCCACACCTCATTGTTTGGAGCTCACCATGCAACCGCGTATCGATTTCTACACCGCTTCCCCCGACGCCTTCAAAGCCATGCTGGCCCTGGAAACCGCCGTCTCGAAACTGGGCCTGGAAAAATCCCTGCTGGAACTGGTCAAACTGCGTTCCTCGCAGATCAACGGCTGCGCCTTCTGCATCGACATGCACACCGCCGACGCCCGCAAGGACGGCGAGACCGAACGCCGTCTCTACGCCGTGACCGCCTGGCGCGAAGCACCGTTCTTCACTGGCCGTGAACGCGCCGCCCTGGCCTGGACCGAAGCCCTGACCCGCCTGAGCGACACCCATGCGCCAGACGCCGACTATGCCCTGTTGAGCGAGTATTTCAGCCCCAAGGAAATGGTCGACCTGACGGTGGCGATCAATGCCATCAACGGCTGGAACCGTCTGGCGGTGGGTTTTCGCAAGATGCCCGAGGCGTGAATCCAGCGGTTATCGGCCCAGATAGGCCCTCGGTGTGCTACCGGTCATGTGCTTGAAGAACGCGATGAAAGCGCTGTCACTGGCAAAGCCCAGGTCAAAGGCGCAGTAGCTCAAGCTGCGCCCGGTGGCGAGCAGTTCAATGGCGCGCATCAGGCGCCATTGCTGCCGCCATTGCTGATAACCCATGCCGGTTTCCCGCTGAAAGATCCGGCCGATGGTCCGGCTACTGGCACCGATCTGTCGCTCCAGCACCTCCAGGGTGGGAGGTAAGCGATCCAGTGCTGCGAGCAGCGATGCCAGGCGCTTGTCTTGAGGCAGCGGCAGCAGCATCGGTTGTTGTGCCGCCTCGCGGATTTCACTCAGGCACAACCCCAGCAAGTGCATATTGCGACCTTGCGTCCAGTCGCTGTCGAATGTGGCGTCGGTGATCGGTTCGAGGACAGCGCGCAGCAGCGGCGAGACCTCGATGATGCACACCTGCGGTGGCAGGTCGGCGCACAGCGACGCCGCGAGGTAGATCGATCGGTAATCCACACTCTGTTGCATCTCCGCCCGATGGGGCGTCAACGGCGGAATCCACGCAGCGCGTGATGGCGGCAGCAGGCACAGTTGCTGCGCGAGGGTGATGCGTGTGCAGCCCTGGCGTGTGAACAGCAGTTGTCCGCGCTGATGCTGGTGCGGCCCAGAGTCGTGGTGAGCCAATGTGGCCGCGATACCGATCACCGGCGCGGGATGGCGGTCGGGGTCGAAGAGGGTGTGAGCGTCGAGCCAAGCCATGAATTGTCAGATTTCAAGGATAAGTTGTCAGAATTCGGATAATACGACAGGTCGTGGATTCGTAGACTGCTCGCCATTTTTCGAGCGAGCTTACCGATGACGTCGCGATCTTTCCTGAGCCTGGCGATTGCCCTGGTGATGTTTCCCCAGATTGCCCAGACCCTCTATAGCCCTGCGTTGGGAGACATCAGTTTGAGTTTTGCCGTCAGGCCAGAAATGGCGGCGCAGATGTTGTCCGTATATTTCCTGGGATTCGCCTTGGGTGTCGTGGTATGGGGCCGCCTCTGTGACCGCATCGGTCGACGGCCTGCCATGTTGGGTGGGCTGGCCTTGTATGCGGCAGCGATGATGTTGGGGCTGAGCGTCGACACCTTCGAAGCGCTCCTGGCTGTCCAGGCCCTGGCTGCGTTGGGTGCGGCGGTCGGTTCGGTGGTGACCCAGACGGTCCTGCGGGATCGTTACCAGGGCGTACAGCTGGGCCAAGTTTTTTCAGTAGTCGGTATCGCCCTGGCGGCCAGCCCGGCGATTGGTTTGTTCAGCGGTGCCGCCCTGGTGCGATGCCTTGGGTATCAAGGTGTACTCGGTGGCCTGTTGCTGCTGTCGCTGATGCTACTCGTGTGGTGTGCGCGATCCCTGCCGGAAACCTTGCCGACCCGTCTCCCATCGCAACCCTTGTCGAAGACGTCGTGGCGCATGCTGAAGGACCCGTGGATCTGGCGTTCTGCGTTTCTGGTCGCCACCTTCAACGTTGCGCTGTTCAGTTACTACAACCTCGCTCCGTTCCAGTTCGAACGGCTCGGCTTGAACGCGGCGCTGTTTGGCTACAGCGGGGTGATCCTGGCCCTGGGCTCGGGCCTGGGGGCATGGCTGAACAAGCGCCTGCTTGCACGGGGTTTCAACGGCAATCAGTTGTCGGCCGTCGCCGCGATGGTGCTGCTGATCGGTGGAGTGAGTGTGCAAGGTCTGCTCGACGGTCGCGGCTTTGTCGTGGCGATGCTGTTGGTCGTGCTGGCGTTCGGCATGGCGATCCCCAACGTGCTCGGTGCTGCGTTGGTTCGCTATGCCGACTGCTTGGGCACGGCCGGTGCGCTGTTCGGTTTGTTCTATTACCTGCTGATTGGTGGCGCCTTGATGCTCGCGGCCTGGTCCCAGGCACTGGGCTGGACGTTGATTGTGTGCGGGGTGCTGGCGGTGTGCTTGACGGTGCGGCAGGTTCGGCTGGTCTGATTGATTCGACGCAAAACCTGTGGGAGCGGGCTTGCTCGCGAATGCGGTGTGTCAGTGGATAGAAGTATTGAATGTCCCGACCTCTTCGCGAGCAAGCCCGCTCCCACAGGATGTAAGCGCGCCAGATTTGGCACCACCAGGCAACCTCTGGTCTTAAGCGCCGCAATCCGTTTGCTTCCTATTAATAGGAAGCATTACTATTCGTACCCCGTTCCCACAGCGCGCCGCGATGATTCCCAAGCTGCCCCGCAGACCCGGCTTTTTCGAGCATTACGAAGAGTTGATCGGCACCTGGACCCGTCGCCTGCGCAATCGCCAGCAGGCCGAGGACCTGGCCCATGACACCTTCGTGCGGGTGCTTGAGTCCGATTCGAGCGGGGTCGAGCAGCCACGGGCCTATTTGCATCAGACGGCGCGTAACATTGCAGTGGATGGCTATCGGCGCGAAGATCGACGGGGGGCCATGGAAGAGGCTGTCATTGACCCTGGTCAGTCGTTTTCGGGCGACCCGGAGCATTTCATGCACGCGATCCAACTGGCGGACTCTATCGAGCGGGCGCTTGCCGAGCTGCCGGCCAACTGCCGTACGGTGTTTGTCTGGCAGAAGATCGAAGGCCTGACCCAGGCGGAAATCGCCGAGCGCCTGGGCCTGTCAAAAAACATGGTGGAAAAGTATATGATCCGCACCCTGCGGCATCTGCGCGATCGTTTGGATGGGCCTGGCCAATGATCGGTCGTCATCTTCCTCCTGAGCCACAGGACCTTCCATGATGGATAACCATGAATGCCCCTGCGGGCAGGACAAGGTCCGCGACGAGGCGGCGCAATGGTTCGTGCGCTTGCAAGCGCCCGCCATGAGTGTCGATGAGCGCCAGCGTTTCGATGCCTGGCTGGATGAACATCCCAACCACCGCGACGAGATCCAACTGCTGCAAGGCATCTGGAGCGCCACCGACCTGCTGCCCAGGGAACGCCTGCAAGCGCTGTGCGAGCGCCCCGCCGAACGGCCCAGGCGTCGGCCACTGTTGCGCTACACGGTGGCCGCCGGGTTGCTGGCGGTGGCGGTCGGCCTGGGGTTGTTCAGTGGCCTGAGTTCTTCCACCGATTACAGCGGCGAATTTGCCACGGCCCTCGGCGAGCGTCGGCACATCGCATTGCCGGACGGCTCGGTGATCGACCTCAACAGCCGCAGCCGGGTGCATGTTCAATTCGCCCATCATCAACGCCGGGTGGAACTGGTCGAAGGCGAGGCGTTGTTCAGCGTCGAGCATGACGTCGGCCGGCCATTCACCGTTGATGCGGGTAACGGTCAGGTGACGGTGACCGGGACGCGCTTCGACGTGCGCCGCGATGCCGACACCACCCGCGTGGCGGTGGAGCAGGGCAGCGTCAAGGTCCAGGGCCGCGATGCGCCGCGAGCCCAGTTCGTCAGCCTTACGCCGGGCCTCGGTACTCAGATCGATGCCCAGGGCAAAGTCGCCGCCCCTTACGCGATCAACGCCGATGCACTCACGGCCTGGCGCAACGGCAAGCTGGTGTTCAACAACGCGCCCTTGAGTGAAGTGGCGCAAGAAGTCTCCCGCTATCGCGCCAAGCCCCTGCGGGTCGGCAGCGCGGCGGTGGGTAACCTGCGCCTGACCAGCGTGTTCCGCGTAGACAACCCCGAAGCGCTGCTCAAGGCCTTGCCAAACATTCTGCCGGTGGCCGTGCGCACCCTGGAGGACGGCAGCCAGGAAATAATTGCGCGATAGATTCAGGTTTTTTTCGAGTTCTTCGTCTTCTTGTCCAACTGCAACTGGTTTGCATTAACAGACGCGTATTCTTGCGATTCAACAGGACAAGGTTCGACGTGAAAACCACTACCCAAAACACCCCGGCCCGCTGGTTGCCACTGGCCCTGACCCTGGCCGTCAGCGCCGCGCTGCCCCAGGCGTTCGCCGAGCAGGCGCCCAGCAACATTCACATCCAGGCGCAGCCGCTGGGCCAGGCCCTGAGCCAACTCGGCCAGCAGACCTCGTTACAGGTGTTCTTCAGCCCCGAGCTGGTCGCTGGCAAACAAGCCCCGGCGGTGGACGGCACCTTGTCGCCGGAAGCGGCGTTGCGCCAACTACTGCAGGGCAGCGGCCTGCAATACCAGATCGATGAAGGTTCGGTAACCGTGCTGCCGGCGCCAGCGGCGTCCAGCGCTGGCCCCATGGAACTGGGGGCTACGGAAATTCAGGTGGTCGGCGACTGGCTCGGCGATGCCAATGCCGAAGTGGTGCAGAACCATCCGGGCGCGCGTACGGTGATTCGCCGCGAAGCGATGGTGGAGCAGGGCGCCATGAACGTTGGCGATGTGCTACGGCGTGTGCCCGGTGTGCAGGTGCAGGAGGCCAATGGCACCGGTGGCAGCGACATCTCCCTGAACGTCGGCGTGCGTGGCCTCACCTCGCGCTTGTCGCCACGCTCCACGGTGTTGATCGACGGCGTACCGGCCGCGTTCGCCCCTTATGGCCAGCCGCAACTGTCCATGGCGCCGATCTCCTCGGGCAACCTGGACAGCATCGACGTGGTGCGCGGCGCCGGGTCCGTGCGCTACGGGCCGCAGAACGTCGGCGGGGTGATCAACTTCGTGACCCGGGCGACTCCGGAAAAAGCCACCGGCGAAATCGGCACCACCCTGGAAACCTCCCAGCGCGGCGGCTGGAAACATATCGACACGGCGTTCCTCGGCGGTACGGCGGACAATGGCCTGGGCGTTGCGCTGTTGTATTCGGGCGTCAATGGCAACGGTTATCGCCGAAGCAACAATGACAACGACATCGACGACGTCATCCTCAAGACCCACTGGGCGCCCACCGATGTGGACGATTTCTCGCTGAACTTCCATTACTACGACGCCAAGGCCGACATGCCCGGTGGCCTGACCCAGAAGCAATACGACGCCGACCCGTACCAGTCCGACCGCGACTGGGACAACTTCAGCGGGCGACGCAAGGATGTGTCGTTCAAGTGGCTGCGCCAGATCGACGACCGCACCCAGGCCGAAGTGCTGACGTATTACTCCGACAGCTACCGTGGCAGCACCATCGCCTCCCGGGACCAGCGCAACCTGGCGTCCTCCCCGCGCACTTATTACACCTTCGGCATCGAGCCTCGGGTGTCCCACGTGTTCGACCTGGGACCAACCACCCAGGAGGTCAGCGTTGGTTATCGCTACCTCAAGGAAGGCATGCACGAAGAAGCCAGCCGCTTGGCGTTGCGTAACAACGAGCCGGTGGTACGTCCGGGCTCCGACGGTCACGTTTACCAGGACCGCACTGGCGGCACTGAAGCCCATGCGGTTTACATCGACGACAAGATCGATATCGGCAAATGGACCATCACCCCGGGGATCCGCTTCGAAAGCATCAGCACCCAGTGGCATGACCGCCCCGTGCTCGACACCGCCGGCCGCCCGGTGCAGGAAAAACGCCGCAGCATCGATAGCAACGAACCGCTGCCGGCCCTGAGCGTGATGTATCACTTGTCCGATGCGTGGAAGCTGTTCGCCAACTACGAGACGTCATTTGGCAGCCTGCAATACTTCCAGCTCGGCCAGGGCGGCGACGGCAACAACACCGCCAATGGCCTGAGCCCGGAAAAGGCCAAGACCTACGAGATCGGTACGCGCTACAACGATGACGTGTGGGGCGGGGAAGTGACGCTGTTCTACATCGACTTCGACGACGAGTTGCAGTACATCAGCAACGACGTGGGCTGGACCAACCTGGGTGCGACCAAGCACCAGGGCCTGGAAGCTTCGGTGCATTACGACATGGCTGCCCTGGACCCACGCCTCGAAGGCCTCACCGCCAATGCCGGTTTCACCTACACCCGCGCGACCTATGAAGGCCAGATCCCGAGCTTCAAGGGCCGCGACCTGCCGTTCTATTCCCGTCAGGTGGTGAACCTGGGCTTGCGCTATGACGTCAACCGCTGGACCTACAACCTCGATGCCTTCGCCCAGTCGAAACAGCGCTCGCCGGGTACCGGCGTGAACGCCGATGGCAGTTTCAGCGGTGACTACATCACCGACGGCACCGCTGACGGGCAGTACGGCGACATGCCGGGCTATGTGCTCTGGAACGTGCGCGCCGGTTATGACTTCGGTGAGCAACTGTCGAACCTGAAACTCGGCGCCGGGGTGAAGAACCTGTTCGATCACCAGTACTACACCCGCTCCAGCGACAACAATTCGGGCCTGTATGTGGGTGCACCGCGTACGTTCTTCGTGCAGGCCAGTGTGGGGTTCTGATAGCCGCCCTGTGTAGGAGCTGCCGAAGGCTGCGATCTTTTGATCTTTCGCTTGAGATTCAATTGTCTGGGGAAAGATCGCAGCCTCGTTGCACTCGACTGCTCCTACGGTCCAGTCGGGGAATATTCAGACTTTCAACACTTTGCCGCTGAATGCCACTGCCACCAGCGACAGCGCAATCAGCCCGAAGGCAAAGCTCAGACTGCTGCCATGGGCGACAAACCCGATCAGCGCCGGGCCGGCGAGGATGCCGGCATAACCGATGGTGGTGATGGCCGGTACGGCGATGGCTTCCGGCATCAGGGTCTGTTTGCCGACGGCGGTGTACAGCACCGGCACGATGTTCGAACACCCGGCCCCCACCAACGCATAACCCAACAGTGCCGCTTGCCACATCGGCGCGAGGGTCGCCAGCAGGAACCCTGCCGCCGCAATCGCGCCACCGTAAATGATCACGCGTTTGGCGCCCAGGCGACGCACCACCGAATCCCCCGTCAGCCGGCCGACGGTCATGGTCAGCGCGAACGCGGCATAGCCCAGGCCGGCATAGGCGGTCTCCACACCACGCTCGGCGGTCAGGAACACTGCGCTCCAATCCAGCACCGCCCCTTCGGCGAGGAATACGATGAAGCACAGGATGCCAATGAACAGCACCACGCCGTGGGGAATGGCAAACGCCGGTCCCGAGCTTTCACTGCCGTAGGGCAGCAGATGCGGCGCCGCTTTGAACAGCGCCACCAGCAGCACCGCGTTGACCACCAGCGTTGCCCCCAGCGGCGAAAGCCCGAGGCCGAGCAGGGCGCTCACGCCCGCCGCGCCAATGATCCCACCGAGGCTGAACATGCCGTGGAAACCCGACATCATGGTCTTGCCACTGGCGCGCTCGACAATCACCGCCTGCAGATTCACGGTCGAGTCCACGGTGCCGAGGCCGGCGCCAAACAAAAACAAGGCAGCCACCAGCCAGGGCAGGGAGGTCATCGTCGCCAGCAACGGCAACGCCAGGCAGATCAGGATGGTGCCGCCGCTGAGCACCCGACGGCAACCGAACCGTGCCGCCAACGCACCGGAAATCGGCATCGCCAGAATCGACCCCACCCCCAGGCACAGCAACAGCAAGCCGAGGGTGCCCTCATCCAGGTTTGCCCGCACTTTGGCGTAAGGCACCAGCGGCGCCCAGGCGGCGATGCCGATACCCGCGATGAGGTAGGCGATGCGGGTGGACATCTGTTCCAGGCGTCCGGGGATGAAGGTGGGTGGCGGCGTAATGGCAGTCATGAAACGTCCTTGGCTTGCGTGCGGTGCGTTGGTGCGGGCAGGGGGCCTATGCTTGCATATCCACTGACCGTGCCGCGACCCCAAGGTGCCGATCAAAGCGCAGGCTTTGCTCCCACAGCCTGTGCCAGCATAAAGTACCGGCCCTTGCTGGCTGATTCCGAGTCTGGTCCATGACGCAGTTTTATGATGCACGCGGCAATATTTATGGCGTCGTTTCACCGCAACAGGTGCGTGACCAGGGCATTGACCTGCCGTCGTCAGCCGCCCTGGCTGCACGGCGGCGCGAGGCCTGGGCCATGGCTGCGGTGCAGGCGTTCTGCAGTTGGCCGCCGGGCGAAGCACCGCCGGATGCCAAGGCCCATCGCAGCGACGGTCTGTTGATCGGCCCGTTCCAGAACGAACCGCCCTTTGACGTTTTGATCGTCAACACCGACGGCACCCTGGCCGAGCGCAGCGGCAACGGCCTGACCATTTTCTCCCAGGCGCTGAAAGAGCAAGGCTTGATGTCGAGCGAGGGGGATTGCTTGTTGCAGGTGCACCACGACAAACACCAGGGCTTGTCGCCGCTGCACACGTCGGTGCGGTCAGCTGAGTTCGAGGGTGTGCAGGGCTTCTGGCTGGACTTGGGAAGACCCCTATTTGGACCTCAGACCGTCGCTGCCCAAAGCGTGGAGCGCGTGGTGTTCAATCAGCGTGAGGTCAGTCGGGTGACGGTGCTCCATGGGTTGAACCCGGCATGGGGCAACAGTCAATTCGTGAACATTGGCAATCCGCATTGCGTGACTCTGGTGGATGGGGCCGAGGCGCTGCCGAGCAACGCACAAATGCGTGCCTCGCCGTTGTCGCAAAGCCTGACCCGCATCGCTTATGCGGCGCCCGCTGGCGCAGGGGTTCCGTGCCCGGCGGGGGTGAATCTGCAATGGGCCTGGCGCGAAGCCGAAGGGCGGATCGTTGCCCGGGTGTTTGAACGGGGCGAAGGTCCCACCGCGTCCTCGGGCACCAGCGCCAGTGCGGTGGCCAGTGCTGCGTGGCGGGTGGGTTGGGTGCAGGCGGGGCCGGTGAGTGTGGTGATGCCGGGGGGGATTGCGCCGATTTTGTTGGAGGAGCAGGCCGGCGAGCTGATGCGGGTCAGGTTGTTTGGTACGGCTAAGTCCGTGCCTTAGCTTTCTATATTCCAGATGGTCCTGTGGTGCGACTGATGATGCCTTCGCGAGCAAGCCCGCTCCCACAATGGATCTGTGTCGTGCGCTGAGTCTGTGTCCACTAAAGATCAACTGTGGGAGCGGGCTTGCTCGCGAAGACGGCGATAGATTCAACGTCAATGCAACTGACCGCTATCGCAAGCAAGCTGCTCCCTCAGGGAACATCAGCCCAACTGCTGCGCAAACTCCACCACCGGCATCTGCCGTTTCATCAGTACTTCACCGTTACGAATCGAGTACAGCGGCAAGCCCTGGCTGCGGATCACTTCGTAATCACTGTCCGCCGAGAGGATCAGCAGGTTCGCCGGGCGCCCCGGTTCCAGCCCGTAGCGTTCGCCCAGGGCCATGGCCTTGGCGCTGTTGTCGGTGACCAGGTCGAGGGCGCTCTGCAGGTTGCGGTAGCCGAGCATGTGGCAGATGTGCAGGCCGGCTTCGAGTACCCGCAGGATGTTGCCGTTACCCAAGGGGTACCACGGGTCGACGATGGAGTCCTGGCCGAAGCACACGTTCATCCCGGCCTCGAGCAGTTCATTGACTCGGGTGACGCCGCGGCGTTTGGGGAAGGTATCGAAGCGCCCTTGCAGGTGAATGCTCTCGGTGGGGCAAGAGACGAAGCTGATGCCCGAATGCCCGAGCAGGCGGAACAGTTTGGCGCAGTAGGCGTTGTCGTAGGAGCCCATCGCCGTGGTGTGGCTGGCCGTGACCCGCGCGCCCATGTCGCGGCTGCGGGCTTCTTCGGCGAGCACCTCAAGGAAACGCGAGTGCGGGTCGTCGGTTTCGTCGCAGTGCACATCCACCAGGCAGCCGGTGCGTTCGGCCAGGTCCATCAGGAACTTCACCGAGCTGACGCCCTGATCGCGGGTGTACTCGAAATGTGGAATGCCGCCCACCACGTCGGCGCCCATGCGGATCGCTTCTTCCATCAGCTCGCGGCCATTGCGGTAGGACTCGATGCCTTCCTGGGGAAACGCGACGATCTGCATGTCGATCAGGTGACGGCTTTCCTCGCGCACTTGCAGCATCGCCTTGAGGGCCGTGAGTTCGGGGTCGGTCACGTCGACGTGAGTGCGCACATGCTGGATGCCGTGGGCGGCGAGGGTCTGGATGGTTTTCTTGGCGCGAGTCTTGGTGTCTTCCTCGGTGATCGTCGCCTTGCGCTCGCCCCAGCACTCGATACCTTCGAACAGCGTGCCGCTCATGTTCCAGCGCGGCTCGCCGGCGGTGAGGGTCGCGTCCAGGTGGATATGCGGTTCGACGAAGGGCGGCACCACCAGGTTGCCGCCAGCGTCGAGGTCTTCCGGGCCGAGGCTTGGGGCTTCGGTCTGGCGGGCGATGTTGGCGATCAGGCCGTTTTCCAGGTGCAGTTCATGCAAGCCTTCGCGGTTGCGCAGGCGGGCGTTGATGATGTGCATCAAGCGAGTCCTTCTTAAAGATCTTGTAGGGGGGCGTTGGTGGCGCGAATTCCCAGTACGCCGATCAATAGCACATACGTTAGCGCGCCGGCAGCGATTCCTACCAGTGGCGCGACCCATGGCGAATTGAACGCGGCGAGGGTGCCGACCCCATAAGCCAACAGCCCGGGCCAGTTGAACGCCGGCAGTCGCGCGTCGGCCAGGCGTGGATAGCGCCCGCGCCAGCGGAAGAAGAAATCGGCCATGATCACGCCGCCAATGGGGGGGATCACCGTGCCCAGCAGAATCAGGTACGGCACCAGCAGGTCGTACATGCCCAGCAGCGCCAGCAGCGTGCCGATTACTGCGCCGCCCAGGGTCACGGCCTTGCGTCGACGGGTGCGCAGCAGGTTGCAACCGGCCACGGCGAAGTTGTAGATGGTGTTGTCCTGGGTGCTCCAGATGTTGAGCAGCAGCATCGCCATCGCCGCCATGGCGAAACCCTGCAACAGCAGCACTTCGACCACGTCCGGCTGTTGATAGACGATCGCCCCGTAGGCGCCGATCAGCACCATCAGGCCGTTGCCGAGGAAGAAGCCAATCAGGCTCGCCAGCACCGCGACCTTCGCCGAGCGGGAAAACCGCGTCCAGTTGGTCGCCTGGGTCGCGCCGCTGACGAAGGTGCCGAACACCAGCGTGATGGCGGTGGACCAATCGAGGCTGCCCGTCGGCACTATCGCCAGCAAGCCATCGAGGCCGCCGACCTTCACCGTCGCCACCCACATCGACAGCATCAGCAGCAACATCATGGCCGGCACGGCAAGGTAGGAGAGGATTTCCAAGCCGCGATAACCGATGTAGGCCGTGGCGCAGAACCCCAGGCCGAAGAGCACCATCAAGCCGAGCACGGAGCTCTCGCTCAACTCGAAATACTTGCCCAGCACCACGGCGGCCGTCGCCGTGCCCCAGGCGTACCAGCCGATCTGGGTAAAGCCCAGGATCAAGTCGCTGAGCTTGCTGCCCACCTCGCCGAAACAGAAGCGACCCATCAGCACTGAGTTGAGCCCGCTCTTGAAGGCGATGTAACCCAGGCCCGCCGCATACAGGCCCAGCAACAGATTGCCAATCACAATCACGGTGAGCATTTCGGCAAAACCGAACGCCACCCCCAGCTTGCCACCGGCAAACATTGTGGCGGTGAAAAAGGTGAAGCCCAGCAGCACCATGGCCGTGGAGGCCAAGCCCTTGCGGGCATGCATCGGGACTTCGCTCAAAGGGTAATCGTTGCCCGGATCGTTCTGAGTCATGTGGCGGTCCTTGCGGATGAGGGGGTATCGCAAGTGTGCAGTGGCCGTGCCAAACGAGTGATCGCGAGGTTATTTATAGACAATCTTTGGACTTGGGTGGGGGAAGAGGGCGAAAGCGGTGCGGCGGTGATTCAAGTTGGAACACAGATCTCATCAGCGATGAATCTCTCTGTGGGAGCGAGCTTGCTCGCGATGGCGTCGGGTCAGCCATATCGATGTCAACTGACAGACTGCTATCGCGAGCAAGCTCGCTCCCACAGGTTCAGGTCAAAAAGCGCAACACCGCTGCGACGATGGCCTCCGGCGCAACCTCCTGGACCAGATGCCCGGCATTCGGAACCGGGTGGAACTGCGCGCCGGGAATCAGCTTGTGCAAGGCCCGGCCACGCTCGATGGGGATCCACTGGTCATCCTCGCCCCAGAGAATCTGCGTCGGGCAGCGCACGCCGGGATACAGGCCCTTCGGTGCCATACGCAGGAAGAGAAGGGCGTGCCGTGGACAAACACCAGCGGCGGGCCTTCGCCGTGGATGGCGTAGCGGATGGGGGGCCCGTTGAAGTCGTATGCGTGATCCAGTGGCCAGTTGGTCATGATCGATGCTCCACTGAGAATGGCTCAGGGGATAGAGCATAGGCCAGGCGATTCAGCAGGGGAGACACCCTCGCCACAGGAAGCTCCCTTGTCACAAGGGGAATGGTTATTCCCCGTGATAGATGCATCCGCTGGTGCACGTCTCATGGATGCGAATGGCGCTGAGTTCCGGCAGCAGCGGTTTCAACTCATTCCAGATCCACTTGGCCAGGACTTCGCTGGTAGGGTTTTCCAGGCCAGGGATGTCGTTGAGGTAGTTGTGGTCGAGGCGCTCGTAGAGCGGCTTGAAGATCGCCTTGATCTCCGAGAAGTCACGGATCCAGCCGGTGTGTGGGTCGATGTCGCCGCTCAGGTGGATCGCCACCTTGAAGGAGTGACCGTGCAGGCGCCCGCACTTGTGGCCTTCCGGCACGTGGGGCAGGCGGTGGGCGGATTCGAAGGTGAATTCTTTGAAAATTTCCACAGGTTCGGGCTCTTTAAGGTAGCGGTCGCGAGGCAGGCGGCGGAGTTTATCAGTTTGATAACGGCGTTGCGCGACCGTGCTGACTAAAGGGTCAGCAAACGCTCGCCCAACCCGCCGTTGGCACTCAGCTCGAGGAACTCATCACCGAGCCGCCGGCTCTCGTCCATCGCCGTGCGCCAGTACTTGCGACGGCTCGGGTCATCGCCCATGAAGCGCTTGAAGTCATTGCGGTCCGGCAGTTTGCCGTAGGGCAGGCGCGCCAGGTATTCACGGGACGGCGCCAGCAACAGTACGTCCTGCAAGCGTTCGACGTTGCCCCGGCGCCAGGGCAAACCCTTGTCGAACCAGCCGGGAATGACCCGGTCGGTGAAGTGCGGATAGAGCACGATGTCCTCGCCGCTGTAAGGCAGGTCAAGGTGATAGTCCAACAGGCCGCCGTCACGGTAGGTGCCGGCACCGGCGCCCGGCAGGTCGCGCACGCCTTCCATCACCATCGGGATCGAGCCTGACGCCAGTAACGCCTGGCGCAAGTTGTCGGCCTGCAACGGAACGAAACGTGACGGAAAATCCTTCAACGGATGCAGTGGCGGGGCCAGGCGTGGGTCATGGATGATCAGCCGTTCGAAATGCCGCGACAACCGCGCACGGCCTCGCAGGTTGTCGGCGATCACCGACGATAAGCCCAGGCCGAGCTGCCCGCGATGATCCAGGGCCAGACGGCCGTGGCTTTTGACCACCATGATGTTGAGCCGGTAATGCGGGTTATCGAGGATCGAGCTGTCGCGGCCTTCGAGCAAGTCATCGAGCATGCGTTGCGAGCTCTGGCTGACCCCGGCCATGGTCACGCCTTTGGCAAAGCTCTGTTCGTTGTACAAGCTGCCCAGGCGCCGGATTCCCTCGGCGGCATTCGGCAGGCAAGCGCTGGCGAAGCGCCAGGAACCTACCGAAGCCCCGATCAGCGAGCGCTCCCGGGGCGCGGCAGGCAGCCATTGGCCAAACAAAGCCAGGTCCAGCCCCTGAATACCCAAGGCCTTGGGCCCACCCGCAGCGCCTGGCAGAATGCCGACGTCGGCAGCGTTCAGGCCGGCCTCGCGGATTCGCGCAAAGGCTCGGGGGCCAGCCTTGAGGGTAAGGGCGGGGAACTTGATGTGGATGGCGGTCATACCGGTCTCGGATGCAAATTAGCGGACAATTATAGCGACACAAAACCCTGTGGGAGCGAGCTTGCTCGCGATGGCGGTCTGTCAGTTGATATTGATGTGACTGAACGGGCGCTATCGCGAGCGAGCTCCCACATTGATCTGGGTTGGATGATGGCAATTCAGTTTCAGTTAAGTTCACCCCGCTACAGTCCCCCCGGTTAAAGATTATAAAAAGGAGACAACCCATGAACCGCCTGACTGCCTTTTTCATCGCGACCCTCATGGCCCTCAGCGCTGGCCTGGCTCACGCACGAGACCTCAAAGACGACGAAGCCCGCAAACTGCAAGACGCTGGTACCATTCTGTCCATTGAAAAACTCAACGCCATTGTCTTGTCCAAACACCCTGGCGCCACCTTGGCCGATACCGAGCTGGAAGAAGAGTACGGCAGGTACATTTATCAGGTAGACCTGCGCGATGCGAAAGGCATTGAGTGGGACCTGGAATTGGACGCCGCCAACGGCGATGTGCTCAAGAATCATCAGGATACGTAATGAAGCTTAATTTATGCGCCCGCAGCCGATGGACGCTGGCGCTGCTGGCGCTCTGTTCGGTGGCCATGGCCCGAGACCTGGACCAGGACGAGGCCCTGCAACTGCGCCAGCAAGGCGTGATCCTGCCGCTGGAGCATTTGCTCCAGCAAGCACTGGATCTTCACCCCGGCGCCAAGTTGCTGGAGGCCGAGCTGGAAGAGAAACACGGCGTCTACATTTACGAGGTCGAGTTGCTGGATACCGATGGCGTAGTGCGTGAACTGGACCTGGAAGCCGCGACCGGCCGCTTACTCAAAGATAAGGAAGACTGATGCGCCTGCTTCTGGTGGAAGATCACGTTCCCCTGGCCGACGAACTGATGGCCGGGCTGACACGACAGGGCTATGCCGTCGATTGGCTCGCCGACGGTCGCGATGCGGTGTATCAAGGCAGCAGCGAGCCTTACGACCTGATCATCCTCGATCTCGGCCTGCCGGGTGTGCCGGGGCTTGAGGTGCTGGCCCAATGGCGCGCCGGCGGCCTGGGCACGCCCGTGCTGATCCTCACCGCACGTGGCTCCTGGGCCGAGCGCATCGAAGGCCTCAAGGCCGGGGCCGACGATTACCTGACCAAACCTTTTCATCCCGAAGAGCTGCACCTGCGGGTCCAGGCGTTGTTGCGCCGCTCCCATGGCCAAGCCAACCAGCCGACGCTGCAGGCCGCCGGGCTGCATCTGGACGAAGGCCGGCAATGTGTGATTCGTGACGGTGCAGAGATCCAACTGACCGCCGCCGAATTTCGTCTGTTGCGCTATTTCATGCTGCACCCCGAGCAAATCCTCTCCAAGAGCCATCTCGCCGAGCACCTGTATGACGGTGAAACCGAGCGCGATTCCAATGTGCTGGAAGTGCACGTCAATCACCTGCGGCGCAAGTTGGGACGCAGCGTGATCGAAACCCGTCGCGGCCAGGGTTACCTGTTCGGCGGGCTGGCGCAGTGAGATCCATCCAGCGGCGCCTGAGCCTGGGCCTGATTGGTGTGATGGTGGTGGTTGGCCTGGTCCTGGCGCAGACCAGTTTGTGGCTGTTCGAGCTGGGCTTGCAGCGTTATCTGGAAGCGGGTTTGCGCAACGACAGCGAGAACCTGCTGGTGGCCCTGGTGCGTGGCCCCCAGGGTTTGCAACTGGATGAGCGACGCTTGTCGCCGGCCTATCAACGGCCATTTTCCGGGCACTATTTCCGCATCGATTTTGCCGATGTGCACTGGCGCTCCCGTTCCCTGTGGGACCAGGAGTTGCCTCAGCTCGATCACCCAGGCCTGCACAGCAACCTGCAGTTGGGCCCCGAGGGGCAGAAGCTGCTGGTGCTGCGCACCGACTATCGGCGCCTGGGTCAGGCGATTTCCATCAGCGTGGCCCAGGACTACACGCCGGTGCGTGACAGTTTCCGGCGCATGCAGCAGATCGGCCTCGGCCTCGGGTTAGCGGGGCTGCTGTTGATTCTGCTATTGCAACGCATCACCGTGCACCGCGCCTTGCGCCCCCTGGATCGGGCCCGTGAGCAAATTGCACAGTTGCAGCGCGGGCAGCGTTCGCAACTCGACGAGCAGGTGCCCCGGGAACTGGAACCGCTGGTGGCGCAAATCAACCATTTGCTGGCCCACACGGAAGACAGCCTCAAGCGTTCGCGCAATGCATTGGGCAACCTGGGCCATGCCCTGAAAACCCCGCTGGCGGTGCTGCAAAGCCTGGCTTCGAACGAGAAGCTCGACCCGTATCCCGAGCTGCGCAAGCTGTTGCTCGAGCAACTGGAACAGGTCCGGCAGCGCCTGAACCGTGAACTCAACCGTGCCCGGTTGTCCGGCGATGCGTTGCCCGGCGCGCACCTGGACTGCGACGCCGAACTACCGGGTTTGCTGGCCACACTGAACATGATCCATGGCGAACACCTGCAACTGAGTTACGTCGCGCCGCCCGGCCTGCATCTGCCTTGGGATCGAGAAGACCTGCTGGAACTGCTGGGCAACCTGCTGGACAACGCCTGTAAGTGGGCGGACGCCGAGGTGCGCCTGACGGTGATCGAGACGGTCGACGGTTTCAGCCTGGCAGTGGAAGACGACGGCCCAGGCATTCCCGAGGATCGCCGCGACCAGGTGTTCAGCCGCGGCACGCGGCTGGATGAACAGACCGATGGCCACGGCCTGGGGCTGGGCATTGTGCGGGACATCGTCGACACCTGGGGCGGCACGTTGGCGCTGCAAGACAGCGAGTGGGGCGGGCTGAAGGTGCTGATCGAGTTGCCTAAGCGCTGAAATCCGCATTAACCCTGTGGGAGCGAGCTTGCTCGCGATGGCGTCGGGTCGCGATATCGATATCAACTGACAGACCGCTATCGCGAGCAAGCTCACTCCCACATTGGTTTGTGGTGGCTGGAGTCCTTGTGAAAACCCGTCGCCTGGCCCTTGCAGCTTGTCGCCGCTTCCTGCAAAGTCGCGACCTTTTTGTCCGGTGGCTTTCCATCGCTGTGCTTTGAGGTAACGATGATAAATGCAGTAATTGCCGCGGTTGGCGTCATGCTGGTGCTCAGCCTGTCCCGCGTGCATGTGGTGATCGCGCTGATTATCGGCGCGCTGGTGGGCGGTTTGACCGGTGGCCTGGGGATCGAGGCGACGCTCAAAGCGTTCAACGCCGGCCTTGGCGGCGGTGCGACGGTGGCATTGTCCTACGCCTTGCTCGGCGCTTTCGCCGTGGCGATTGCCAAGTCCGGCATGGCCCACGCCCTGGCTGACAAAGCCCTGGCCATGGTGGATCGCCAGGACAGCGCCGGTGGCTCCGGGGTCAAATGGGTCTTGATCGGTCTGCTGGGAACGGTCGCGGTCGCCTCCCAGAACATTCTGCCGATCCATATCGCCTTCATCCCGCTACTGGTGCCGCCGCTTCTCTATGTGCTGACCAAGTTGCAACTGGACCGCCGGTTGATCGCCTGCGTCATGACCTTCGGCCTGATCACGCCCTACATGTTTCTACCTGTGGGCTTTGGCAACATCTTCCTCAATGAAATCCTGCTGGCCAACGTTGCCCGCAGTGGCGTGGACATCAGCGGGATCAATATCACCCACGCGATGGGCATCCCGGCCCTGGGCATGGTGTTTGGCTTGCTGCTGTCGTTTTTTACCTACCGCAAAAAACGCGTCTACGATCTGAAAAAAATCGCCCGGGCCGAGCAAGTGGCGGTGCGCTACAACCCCATGAGCCTGCTGGTGGCGGGGCTGGCGATTGTGGCGGCGTTCGCTATTCAGCTGTTGGTGGATTCGATGATCATTGGCGCCCTGGTCGGGTTCCTGATCTTCTCGGTATCGGGCGTGGTGCGCTGGCGCGAGACTGATGACCTGTTCACCGAAGGCATGAAAATGATGGCGATGATCGGCTTCATCATGATCGCCGCCTCAGGGTTTGCTGAAGTGATGAAGGCCACTGGTGAAGTCCAGAGCCTGGTGGAAACCTCGGCGGCCTGGATCGGCCACAACAAGGGTGTCGGTGCGCTGCTGATGCTGCTGGTGGGGCTGCTGGTGACCATGGGCATTGGCTCGTCGTTTTCCACGGTGCCGATCCTGGCGACGATTTTCGTGCCGCTGTGCCTGCAACTGGGCTTCAGCCCGTTGGCGATCGTCTGCATCGTCGGCACTGCCGGCGCCCTGGGCGACGCCGGCTCGCCAGCCTCGGACTCGACCCTGGGCCCGACCTCTGGCCTGAACATCGACGGCCAGCATCACCACATCTGGGACACCGTGGTCCCGACATTCATCCACTACAACCTGCCGCTGCTGGCGTTTGGTTGGGTGGCGGCGATGGTGTTGTAAGGCCGATCCAACAAGGCTCAAGAACCGAGTCGCATCCTTCGCGAGCAAGCCCGCTCCCACACTGTATCGGCGGTGAACACAGAATATGTGAACACCGGCGAGCCAGTGTGGGAGCGGGCTTGCTCGCGAAGGGGCCTTTAAAGCCAGTCATGAGTTTACTGACCACTCGGGCAAGCCTTTTCACCTTGTCCTACAGTTTTGCCGTGCTTTGCCGTTAATACAGCTAACCACGCCATAAAACTTACAAGAGTGAACAGCATGCGCCTGAGCCTGAAGGCTAAAGTCCTGTCCCTGGCAATACTGCCCGTATTGCTCTCCGCCGTGATCATCAGCCTGACCACGGCTTTCATCCTGAAGGAACAGGCCACCAAAGAGGTCCAGCAGACCCGCGAGCGCTTGCTCAGCGAGGCCAAGGCCACGCTGCAGAATTACGTGGCCGTGGGGCTCACCGCCATCAAGCCGTTGTACGATGCCGCCGCCGCGGGCGATAACGCGGCGCGGGCCCAGGCGATCAAGCTGCTGTCGAACGTCAGCTATGGCAAGGATGGCTATTTCTTCGGCTACGACTCCGAGACCATTCGTCTGTTCAAGGCCAACAGCCCCGATGGCGTGGGCAAGAGTTTCAAGGACAACCGCGACCCGAACGGTGTCTACGTCAACCGTGACCTGGTAAAAGTCGCCAAGGACGGAACCCACTATCTCGAATACAGCTCGCCACTGCCCAACAGCAAGGACCTGGTGCCTAAGCTCGGTTACACCGAATACCTGCCCAAGTGGGACATGGCGGTCGGCAGCTCGGTCAACCTGGACGGTATCGAAGCCCAGGTGGCTCTGGTGGAGGCCAAGGTCCATGAGCGTTTGCAAGGCGTGGTGCTGAGCATTGTCGGTATCGCCGCCGTGGTGTTGCTGGTGATAGCGGTGGTGGGGATGTTGTTGGCCAATACCATCCTGCGGCCACTGAATCTGATGAAAGACAACCTCGATGACATCGCGGCCGGCGAGGGCGACCTGACGCGCCGCCTGGCGATCACCAGCCAGGACGAACTGGGCCAACTGGCCGGTTCCTTCAACCGCTTCGTCGACAAGATCCACGGCCTGGTGCGGCAGATCACCGAAATGACTTCGCAACTGACCGGGCTGGTGACGCAAGTCTCCGAGCAGGCCCAGCGTTCCGAGCAGGCCATGGAGCGGCAGCGTCACGAAACCGATCAGGTCGCCACGGCGATCAACGAGATGTCCTCGGCGGCCCAGGAAGTGGCCCGCAGCGCCCAGGGCGCCGCCGTCGCGGCCCAGCAGACCGACGAAGAAGGCCAGTCTGCCAAGCGCGTGGTGGCCGGCAGCATCCAGCAGATTCATGCGTTGGTGAACGATATTCGCAGCAGCGGCGTGTCCCTGGACAGCCTGCAGCAGGACGTGGCTTCGATTGTCAGTGTGCTTGGGGTGATTCGTTCGATCGCCGAGCAGACCAACCTGCTGGCCCTCAACGCGGCTATCGAGGCTGCGCGTGCCGGTGAAGCCGGGCGTGGGTTCGCGGTGGTGGCGGATGAAGTGCGGGCCCTGGCCAGCCGGACCCAGCAGAGCACCCAGGAAATCCAGGGCATGATCGACCGCCTGCAATCGGGTACCCATGCGGCGGTGGAAGCGATGCGCCGTTCCAGTGAGGCCGGTGACGGCACGTCGGCGCGGGCCAACGAGGCGGGGGCGTCCCTGGACACCATGGCGCAGTTGATCGGCACCATCAACTCGATGAACGCCCAGATCGCCAGTGCTGCCGAAGAACAGACCGCCGTGGCCGAGGAAATCAACCGCAGCGTGCATCAGATCGCCGTGGCGGTGGACAGCGTCGCCGACGAAACCCAACTCGGCGCCCAGACCTCCCGCAGCCTGGCCGACCTGGGCCAGCGCCTGGGCAAACTGGTGGGGCAGTTCCGGATCTGACCCGAAGCCGGTGGCAGGAGCTGCCGAAGGCTGCGATCTTTCGCTCGCGATCCAGATGTTTCGCCTGGGCAACCGGGCCCTATCGGGAGCGGAGGATCGCAGCCTTCGGCAGTTCCTGCCGAGGGCTGAAAATACCTGTGGGAGCGAGCACTGTCCCGGCCTTACGCTTCCCGCACATCCCGCATCAACAACCCGAACCGCAAATCCACCGCATCCGGAATCGGCACGTACACCACATGCCCATCCCCCGGCGCCACGTCGATGCTCTGGCCTTTGACGTTCTGCAACTGATGCAGGTCGAAGTGAAAGTTGCCCTTGGGTGTCATCAGTTCCATGTGATCGCCCAATTCGAAGCGGTTTTTCACGCGCACTTCGGCCAGCCGTTCGCGCCGTTCGCCGGTCAGTTCGCCAACGAACTGCTGGCGCTCCGACACCGAACTGCCGTTCTGGTAGTTCTGATACTCATCATGCACATGGCGCCGTAGAAATCCTTCGGTGTAGCCGCGTTGGGCCAGGGACTCCAGGTCAGTCATCAGGCTGCGGTCAAATTCCCGGCCGGCCACCGCGTCATCGATGGCCCGGCGATACACCTGAGTGGTGCGTGCGCAATAGAAGTGCGACTTGGTCCGGCCTTCGATCTTCAACGAGTGCACGCCCATGTGGGCCAGCCGTTCCACGTGCTGCACCGCTCGCAGATCCTTGGCGTTCATGATGTAGGTGCCGTGCTCGTCCTCGAAGGCCGGCATGGAGTCTTCCGGGCGATTCGCTTCCTGGAGCAGGAACACCTGGTCGGTGGGCGCGCCGAGGCCCAGGGTCGGCTCGGGTTGACAGGTTTGCACGATGTCGCCCACGGCGTTTTCCACCGCCGGTTGCGCCGAGTATTTCCAGCGGCAGGCGTTGGTACAACTGCCTTGGTTGGCGTCGCGCTTGTTCAGGTAGCCCGACAGCAGGCAACGCCCTGAGTAGGCCATGCACAGGGCGCCGTGGACGAACACTTCCAGCTCCATGGCCGGCACCTGCTGGCGAATCTCGGCGATTTCCTCCAGGGACAGTTCCCGGGACAGGATGATCCGGCTCAAACCCTGCTGCTGCCAGAACTCGACGCTCGCCCAATTCACGGTGTTGGCCTGCACCGACAGGTGAATCGGCATCTGGGGGAAGTGCTGGCGCACCAGCATGATCAGCCCAGGGTCGGACATGATCAGTGCGTCCGGCGCCATGGCGATCACCGGCTCCAGGTCCTTGAGGAAGGTGCGCAGTTTGGCGTTGTGCGGGGCAATGTTCACCACTACGTAGAACCGCTTGCCCATGGCCTGGGCCTCACGAATGCCCAGGGCCAGGTTGGCGTGGTCGAATTCGTTGTTGCGCACCCGCAGGCTGTAGCGCGGCTGGCCGGCGTACACCGCGTCGGCACCGTAGGCAAAGGCGTAACGCATGTTTTTCAAGGTGCCGGCGGGAGCGAGCAGTTCGGGGGCGGCGAGGGTCATGGTGGCGTCAGATCGCAAAAAGCGGCGAGGGTACGCCACGGTCGGCCCGGCGGTATTGATTTGGATCAACGCCGGAGGCAAACGCGAAGGCACTCCGGCGAGTCCTGGAGGACTAATGTTTATCCCGCCTTTGGACATGGAACGCTGATGAATCGAAAGATGCTGCAAAACAAATCCCAGATGCTGCTGTTGATCCTGGTCACCCTCGCTTTCATCTGGATTTTGCTGCCGTTTTACGGCGCGGTGTTCTGGGCGGTGATCCTGGGTATCGTCTTTGCGCCGATGCAGCGCCGCCTGCAGTTGAAGTTCGGCTGGCACCGCAACGTCATCTCGCTCCTCACCTTGAGCATTTGCGTGGTCAGTGCGATTTTGCCGGTGATCATCATCAGCACCTTGCTGGTCCAGGAAGGCGCGGCGTTGTACAAGAGCCTGGAAAGCGGAGAACTGGACATTGCCGATTACCTGGCCCGTTTCAAGGATGCCTTGCCGCCGTACTTCCAGCACCTGCTGGATCGCTTCGGCCTGGGTAACCTGAACGGGTTGCGGGACAAGATCGTCAAGAGCGCAATGCAGGGCAGTGAATTCTTCGCCACCCAAGCCTTCAGTTTCGGTCAGGGGACGTTCCAGTTCCTGGTCAGTTTCTTTGTCATGATTTATTTACTGTTTTTCTTCCTGCGAGATGGCCCGGAATTGGTGCGCAAAGTGCGCATGGCCATTCCCCTGGCTGAACATCAGAAGCGTCGCCTGCAGTTGAAATTCAACCGGGTGGTGCGGGCCACGGTAAAAGGCAACCTGCTGGTCGCCATCAGCCAGGGCGCGCTGGGCGGGCTGATCTTCTGGATCCTGGGAATCCCGACGGTATTGCCGTGGGCGGTACTGATGGCGTTCCTGTCGCTGTTGCCGGCTGTGGGGGCGGGCATTGTCTGGGCGCCGGTGGCGGTGTATTTCCTGCTTTCCGGGGCGATCTGGCAGGGCGTGGTGCTGACGCTGTTCGGGGTGTTCGTGATTGGCCTGGTGGACAACTTCCTGCGACCGATCCTGGTGGGCAAGGACACCAAGATGCCCGACTACATGGTGTTGGTCTCGACGCTGGGCGGGCTGGCGGTGTTCGGGCTGAACGGTTTCGTGATCGGGCCGCTGATCGCCGCGCTGTTCATGTCGTGTTGGGCTTTGTTCGTTGAAAGCACGCCGCGCATACAACTGCCCTAGGCACTCAGTACATACGGGCCGATGCGTTGCGACAGGGCTTGGGCGGCGGGCAGTGAAGTCAACGGACCGCTGATGGTCACGCCGTCCTGCACCAGATACCAGCAGGCCAGCAGACCGCGTTCCCGGAGTGGGGCGGGGACGGCACTGCCAATGACAGACATGATTTGAACCTTGGGCATGGGAACCTCCATCAATCGATGGGGTTACCTTACGACTCAGCCTGGGTAACGAAAAATCAACTGCCTCAATAGTAGGAATCGATGCCGGTCAATCGACGACAAGATCGAGCATGTGCACCACTTCCTGCTCGTTGAGCAGGCCCTTGCGAACCAGGTTTTCCGCCAGCAGGGAAAGGAACTTGGCGCTACGATGGCCTTCCAGGTGCTTGAGTTCAGTCAGTGCGTTGTACACCTTGCTGGAGGTGCACAGGCCGACAATGTGGTGTGGATTTTGTGTGGGCATACCTTCGTCCTTGTTGTTATGAAGCTGTTGTTGACGGACCACACCAGTTTGCGGCGCGGTCATGACGCTCACGTGACAGCTTGGGTTGTAGGAAAAGAAAGCAGGATTCAGACCATAATGCCTTTTTTGCGCCGGAATATTGTTCCGGCAGCGACATCGGCAAGCTTTTTCAACCAGCAGCGCTTTTTATTCGCCCACGAAAAAGCCCCTGAACCTTTCGATTCAGGGGCTTTACTTGTCGCTATTTGGCTCCACGACCTGGACTCGAACCAGGGACCCAGTGATTAACAGTCACTTGCTCTACCAACTGAGCTATCGCGGAATGGCGCGTATGTTACTGATTGGAAAAGAGAAGTCAAGCTTCTATTGCTGATCGGCACATTTCCGGTGCCCGTTTACGGTCAATCTACGATTGGCAGTTACCGCCGCGACGGGAGAGGGCTACCATGGTCGCCCGGAAGTGGCAGGACGCGCTGCCGGCCATTCGCCGACATAAGGTACGCGCCATGAATCTCCTGTTACCGCTTCACACCGCCAGCCGCAGCGGGGTGTCGCTATGAGCACCGCACAGATCAGCTTGCCCAAGGGTGTGGGGCCTCACGCCGAAAAACTCTACGACGCTATCACCCAGGCCAGCACCACCGATGAACTGAACCGTGCCGGGGGCAAGGCCGAAGGTTTTGTCCTGGGGTTGGAAAGCGCCAAGGCGATCAAGAGCCAGATTGCCGAGTCGTTGTATGTGATCTATGACGATGCGGCGAGTCAGCGGGCGACGGAGCTGTAGCCTTGCCGAAAGTGTTGCGCCGGGTGCTTTTGTGGCGAGGGGTACACCTGACCTGGTGGTGACGCTCAAAAAAAAACGGGAAGCCCAATGGCTTCCCGTTTTTCATCCGGCGCGAAAGTTTCAGATCACCTGAACAATCGCCTTGGTCACCGCCTCGATGTTGTTCTGGTTCAGCGCGGCCACGCAGATACGGCCGGTGTCCAGGGCATAGATGCCGAACTCGTTGCGCAGGCGCGTCACTTGTTCAACGCTCAGGCCGGAGTAGGAGAACATCCCGCTCTGACGTGCGACGAAGCTGAAGTCGTGGTGCGGCGCGGCCTTGGCCAGCATATCCACCATCTGGTTGCGCATGCCGCGAATCCGCAGGCGCATTTCGGCCAGTTCGGCTTCCCACTGGGCCCGCAGCTCAGGGCTGTTGAGCACGGCAGCGACAATGCTGGCGCCGTGGGTCGGTGGGTTGGAGTAGTTGGTGCGGATCACGCGCTTGACCTGGGACAGCACGCGGGCACTTTCTTCTTTCGATTCGCTGACGATCGACAGGGCGCCAACGCGCTCGCCGTACAGCGAGAACGACTTGGAGAACGAGCTGGACGCGAAGAACGTCAGGCCCGACTCGGCGAACAGGCGCACGGCCGCTGCGTCTTCGTCGATGCCATCACCAAAGCCTTGGTAGGCCATGTCCAGGAATGGAACATGGTTCTTGGCCTTGACCACCGCCAGCACGTTTTTCCAATCTTGCGGGCTCAGGTCCACGCCGGTCGGGTTGTGGCAGCAGGCGTGCAGCACGACGATCGAGCGGTCGGGCAGGGCGTTGAGGTCTTCCAGCAAGCCGCTGCGGTTCACGTCATGGGTGGCGGCGTCGTAGTAGCGGTAGTTCTGCACCGGGAAGCCGGCGGTTTCGAACAGGGCGCGGTGGTTTTCCCAGCTTGGGTCGCTGATGGCCACGACGGCGTCAGGCAGCAGTTGCTTGAGGAAGTCGGCACCGATTTTCAGTGCGCCGGTGCCGCCCACGGCCTGGGTGGTGATGACACGACCGGAGGCGATCAGCGGGGAGTCCTTGCCGAACAGCAAGGTCTGCACCGCCTGGTCGTAGGCGGCAATGCCGTCGATTGGCAGGTAACCACGGGAAACGTGCTGAGCCACGCGAGCCGTCTCGGCTTCGACAACCGCGCGCAGGAGTGGAATGCGCCCCTCCTCGTTGCAGTAAACACCCACGCCCAGGTTGACCTTATTGGTACGGGTGTCGGCGTTGAATGCTTCGTTGAGGCCCAGGATGGGGTCGCGGGGTGCCAATTCGACAGCGGAAAACAGGCTCATTATTGCGCGGCTCTGAATGGAGTGGGGGGGACGTGTCGCGCTCCAGCCGGATGCACTAGAGCGGTGCACAAACGGGGAGCTAGTATAGAGGCCATCACCGGGCGCGGCGACAGGCGATTGGGCTTTTGCGGTAAGTATTTTCGTTTTTTTTCGACCGTTAGTCCCTTTGCCGCGTCAAAGTCTGCAAGGCGTGTAGGACGTTCGTCTTGAAAGCGAAGGCATTCACCTCCACATTGTATGTATCCCAGCTTTTTCCTCGGGCGACATCAGTCGTTTCGGTCTTTCTCGTCCCTGTCGGCTGACCGACAGGGATGAACCCAGAGGTTTTGTTATGTCTGAATTCCAGCTAGTCACCCGATTCCAGCCCGCCGGCGACCAGCCGGAAGCCATCCGCCTGATGGTTGAGGGCATCGAGGCCGGTCTGGCGCACCAGACCTTGCTTGGTGTGACCGGCTCGGGCAAGACCTTCAGCATCGCCAACGTGATCGCCCAAGTGCAGCGCCCGACCCTGGTACTGGCGCCGAACAAGACCCTGGCGGCGCAGTTGTACGGCGAGTTCAAGGCGTTTTTCCCGAATAACGCGGTGGAGTATTTCGTCTCTTATTACGACTACTACCAGCCCGAGGCCTACGTGCCATCGTCAGACACCTTCATCGAGAAAGACGCCTCGATCAACGACCACATCGAGCAAATGCGGCTCTCGGCGACCAAGGCGTTGTTGGAGCGCAAGGACGCGATCATCGTCACCACCGTGTCGTGCATCTACGGTCTGGGCAGCCCGGAAACCTATCTGAAGATGGTGCTGCATGTGGATCGTGGCGACAAACTCGACCAGCGCGCCTTACTCAGGCGCCTGGCGGATTTGCAGTACACCCGCAACGACATGGATTTCGCCCGGGCCACCTTTCGGGTGCGTGGCGATGTGATCGACATCTACCCGGCGGAGTCGGACCTGGAGGCGATCCGCATCGAACTGTTTGATGACGAGGTAGAGAGCCTTTCGGCGTTCGATCCGCTGACCGGTGAGGTGATCCGCAAGTTGCCACGCTTCACCTTCTACCCCAAGAGCCACTACGTGACACCGCGCGAAACCCTGCTGGATGCCATCGAGGGGATCAAGGTCGAGTTGCAGGAGCGCCTGGAATACCTGCGATCGAACAATAAGTTGGTGGAAGCCCAGCGTCTGGAACAGCGGACTCGGTTCGACCTGGAAATGATCCTGGAGCTGGGCTATTGCAACGGCATCGAAAACTACTCGCGCTACCTGTCGGGCCGCCCATCCGGCGCCGCGCCGCCGACGTTGTATGACTATCTGCCGGCCGATGCCTTGCTGGTGATCGATGAGTCTCACGTCAGCGTGCCCCAGGTTGGCGCCATGTACAAAGGCGACCGTTCGCGCAAGGAGACTCTGGTGGAGTACGGTTTCCGCCTGCCATCGGCCCTGGATAACCGGCCGATGCGCTTTGACGAATGGGAGAGCGTGAGCCCGCAGACGATTTTTGTCTCGGCCACCCCTGGCAATTATGAGGCCGAACATGCCGGCCGGGTGATCGAGCAATTGGTGCGGCCAACCGGGCTGGTCGACCCGCAGATCGAAGTGCGCCCGGCGCTGACCCAGGTTGATGACCTGCTCTCGGAGATCACCAAGCGCGTGGCCTTGGAGGAGCGGGTGCTGGTGACCACGCTGACCAAGCGCATGTCCGAAGACCTTACCGACTACCTGGCGGACCATGGCGTGCGGGTGCGCTACCTGCACTCGGACATTGACACGGTGGAGCGGGTTGAGATCATTCGTGATCTGCGTCTGGGCACCTTTGATGTGCTGGTGGGCATCAACCTGCTGCGCGAAGGCCTGGATATGCCGGAAGTGTCGCTGGTGGCGATTCTCGACGCCGACAAGGAAGGTTTTCTGCGCTCCGAGCGCTCGTTGATCCAGACCATCGGTCGTGCGGCGCGTAACCTCAACGGTCGGGCGATTCTGTATGCCGACCGCATCACCGGTTCCATGGAGCGGGCCATCGGCGAGACCGAGCGCCGTCGCGATAAGCAGATTGCCTTCAACCTGGCCAACGGCATCACCCCCAAAGGCGTGTTCAAGGACGTCGCCGACATCATGGAAGGCGCCACTGTGCCCGGCTCGCGCAGCAAAAAGCGCAAAGGCATGGCCAAGGCCGCCGAAGAGAGTGCCCGCTACGAAGCCGAACTGCGCTCACCGAGCGAAATCACCAAGCGGATCCGGCAGTTGGAAGAAAAAATGTACCAACTGGCCCGGGATCTGGAGTTCGAGGCGGCGGCGCAGTTGCGCGATGAGATTGGCAAGTTGCGCGAGCGCTTGTTGGCTGTCTGAGGTTTTGTGGCGGTTTTAAGGGCCTCATCGCGAGCAAGCTCGCTCCCACACTGGATCTAGGGCGTTCATAAAACCCCTGTGGGAGCGAGCTTGCTCGCGATGGGCGCGACTCGGTCCAACGGCTGGCCACACAAATCTCGCTCTCACTGGAGCCCGCCCGCCATCGCCTGTTACCATTCGCCCCCTGTTTGATCTTTGCTTTTATCTTCTTTCCGAGACATGCCATGACCACCGTCCGCACCCGCATCGCGCCTTCGCCCACTGGCGATCCCCATGTCGGCACCGCTTACATCGCTTTGTTCAACTATTGCTTTGCCAAGCAGCATGGCGGTGAGTTCATCCTGCGGATCGAGGACACCGACCAGTTGCGCTCGACGCGCGAGTCCGAACAGCAGATTTTCGACGCTCTGCGCTGGCTGGGCATCGACTGGAGCGAAGGCCCGGACGTTGGCGGCCCGCACGGTCCGTACCGCCAGAGTGAGCGCGGCGATATCTATCAGCAGTATTGCCAGCAGTTGGTGGACATGGGGCATGCGTTCCCATGCTTCTGCACCGCCGAAGAACTCGACCAGATGCGCGCCGAGCAGATGGCTCGCGGTGAAACCCCGCGCTACGACGGTCGAGCGCTGCTGCTGTCCAAGGAAGAAGTCGCCCGCCGCCTGGCCGCTGGCGAGCCCCATGTGATCCGCATGAAGGTGCCGAGCGAAGGCGTCTGCGTGGTACCGGACATGCTGCGGGGCGATGTCGAGATCCCGTGGGATCGCATGGACATGCAAGTGCTGATGAAGACCGACGGCCTGCCGACGTACTTCCTGGCCAACGTGGTCGACGATCACCTGATGGGCATCACCCACGTATTGCGCGGCGAAGAATGGCTGCCGTCGGCGCCGAAACTGATCCTGCTCTACGAATACTTCGGCTGGGAACAACCGCAGCTGTGCTACATGCCACTGCTGCGCAACCCGGACAAGAGCAAGCTGTCCAAGCGCAAGAACCCGACCTCGGTGACGTTCTACGAGCGCATGGGCTTCATGCCCGAGGCGATGCTCAACTACCTGGGCCGCATGGGCTGGTCGATGCCGGACGAGCGCGAGAAGTTCTCGCTGCAGGAAATGGTCGAGCACTTTGATTTGTCGCGGGTTTCCCTGGGTGGGCCGATCTTCGACGTCGAGAAGCTGTCGTGGCTAAACGGCCAGTGGCTGCGGGACTTGCCGGTAGAGGAGTTCGCCGCACGGGTACAGAAGTGGGCATTGAACCCTGAATACATGATGAAGATCGCGCCCCATGTGCAGGGCAGGGTAGAGACCTTCAGCCAGATCGCACCGTTGGCCGGCTTCTTCTTTGCCGGTGGCGTAACGCCGGATGTGAAGCTGTTCGAATCCAAGAAGCTTTCGGGCGACCAGGTGCGCCAGTTGATGCAGCTGATCCTGTGGAAGCTCGAAAGCCTGCGTCAGTGGGAAAAAGACAGCATCACCGCGACCATTCAGGCCGTGGTCGAGTCTCTGGAGTTGAAGCTGCGTGATGCCATGCCGCTGATGTTCGCCGCCATTACCGGCCAGGCCAGCTCGGTGTCGGTGCTCGACGCGATGGAAATCCTCGGGCCAGACCTGACCCGTTTCCGCCTGCGCCAGGCCATCGACTTGCTGGGTGGTGTGTCGAAGAAGGAAAACAAAGAGTGGGAAAAACTGCTGGGCGCGATCGCCTAAGCGGTCGATGAGGCAGGGCATACCCCGGTTTTCCGGGGTTTGTCGGTAAGTGATTGTTATCCCGGCAAAAAACTTTCAAATTTGTTGAAAATAAATTTGACAGCCCTCCGATACGCCCTTAAGATTCGCCCCGTCCTCAGCGATGAGGGGCTATAGCTCAGCTGGGAGAGCGCTTGCATGGCATGCAAGAGGTCGACGGTTCGATCCCGTCTAGCTCCACCAATTTACACTTCAAGGCCTGGCCACACCGGTCTTGAAGCGATCAACACTCAGCGTTGATCAGTTGTATAGAAGGGTTTGCGTCCCCTTCGTCTAGTGGCCTAGGACACCGCCCTTTCACGGCGGTAACAGGGGTTCGAGTCCCCTAGGGGACGCCAGTTTTACAGAAGCGATGTTGCAAGATGTCGCTCCGCCGCGAGGCGAAAAATCTGGGGCTATAGCTCAGCTGGGAGAGCGCTTGCATGGCATGCAAGAGGTCGACGGTTCGATCCCGTCTAGCTCCACCAATTTACAGGTTCAAGGTCTGGCCACACCGGCCTTGAGTCGATCAGTTCTCAGCGCTGATCAAGTTAGAAGGTTTGTGTCCCCTTCGTCTAGTGGCCTAGGACACCGCCCTTTCACGGCGGTAACAGGGGTTCGAGTCCCCTAGGGGACGCCACGATTACCCGCTCTGCGGGATTTATAGGGGTCATTCAATTCTTGAATGGCCCTTTTGTTTGTCTGGCGTTCGGCCAATTCTCCTATTCCTCGAAAAGATGCTTCTGATCAGCGGTCAAATTTCCCGCTTGCGGAAAATTATTATACGTATAATATTTCAATCGTAATATTCGGAGGCAACGATGAGCGATAAAAAGGCACAAACCCGGGAACGCATTCTCAAGGCCGCCAGCTCCGCGCTGATCCAGCGTGGCCCGGCCGAGCCGAGTGTGGGCGAAGTGATGGGCGCCGCCGGGCTGACAGTGGGCGGTTTCTATGCTCACTTCGAAAGCAAGGATGCCTTGATGCTGGAAGCTTTCAAGCACTTGCTGAGTCAGCGCCGCGGCTTGATCGCCGCCATGGATACCGGGCTGAGCGGTGAGGAGCGGCGAGCCCTGGCAGCCGCGTTCTACCTCTCGCGCAAGCACCGCGACTCCACCGAGCTGGCTTGCCCGATTCCGGCATCGGTCGGCGAACTCGGACGGTTACCGGATGAATTTCGTGAGGTGCTCAATGAGCACATTGAGTTGATGGTCGCGCAGTTGGCGGCCAGCCCGGAAGACGCCGACAAAGCCTTGGCCGACATTGCCTTGATGGTCGGCGGCCTGGCCCTGGCACGGGCGCTGGGCCCGGGAGAGTTATCGGATCGTTTGCTTCGCGCCGCCAAGTCGGCGGTGCAATGAGCTAAGGCGCAAGCCCTGGAGATGAGTGATGAACAGGTTGAGCTGGATTCGTGGCGTTAATGGCACGCTGGGCTGGGTGACCCCGGGTCTGGTCGCGAAGAAGATGCGATCGCTGTTCATGCGCCCCCGCGACTTGCCGCCACGGGATTGGGAGTTGCCATTGCTGGCGACCTCCGAGCGCATCACCTTACGCTTCGGCCTGTCCGCCTTGCGCTGGGGCAAAGGTCCCACGGTCTTGCTGATGCATGGCTGGGAAGGGCGGCCCACGCAATTTGCGGCGCTGATCACGGCACTGGTAGACGCCGGCTACACGGTGGTGGCGCTGGACGGTCCGGCCCATGGCCGCTCACCTGGGCGTGAGGCCAACGTCCTGCTGTTCGCCAGGGCCATGCTCGAAGCCGCGGCTGAATTGCCGTCGCTGCAAGCCGTAATCGGACATTCCATGGGCGGCGCCAGTGCCATGCTCGCGGTTCAGTTGGGTTTGCAGACCGAGACCCTGGTCAGCATCGCAGCGCCCGCGCGGATCCTTGGCGTGCTGCGCGGGTTCGCCCGAATGATGGGGCTGCCGCCCAAGGCGCGTTCGGCCTTCATTCGCCTGGTGGAAAACGATGTGGGCATGCGCGCCTCGAAGATGGACGTCGCTCATTATCAACTGGACGTGCCCGGGTTGATCGTCCACGCCGAGGACGACACTGTTGTCTCGGTCAAGGAATCGCAACTGATTCACGAAGCCTGGTTCGACAGCCGCTTGCTGCGCTTGCCGCAGGGTGGTCATCAGCGGGTGTTGGCCGATCCTCGTGTCATTGATGGCGTGTTATCACTGCTGGCCGGGCGCAGCCTGCAAGCGCGGCAATCGGCTTGATCTGTGGGAGCAAGGCTTGCCCGCGATGGCGGTCAAGCTCGGATCCGTTACACTGGCCCCAACCAAATTCGACTGGGAGAGGGGCATGGGCTGGGATCGGGCAACACCATTCGTCATTGATCTTCAAGTAAATGCCGAAGACATCGACGGGCTGGGCCACGCCAATAACGCGGTATACGTCACCTGGCTCGAGCGTTGTGCCTGGCGCCATTCCCAGCGCCTGGGGTTGGATCTGGTGGAGTATCGGCGCTTGGACCGGGCCATGGCGGTGGTGCGGCATGAAATCGATTACCTCGCGGCGGCCTATGAAGGTGACGAGCTGCAACTGGCTACCTGGATCGTCGACTGGGACCAGCGGTTGAAGATGACCCGGCATTTCCAGTTGATCCGCCCCAGTGATAACACCACCTTATTGCGGGCCCAGACCACATTTGTCTGCATTGAACTGTCCACCGGCAGACCCAAGCGCATGCCGCCGGAGTTCATCGAGGGTTATGGTGTGGCACTGATGACATCCGGCATCCTCACCGACTGATCCACCGCTTTCGCGAGCAAGCCCGCTTCCACAAGGGATTTGTGGTGAATGCCGGATACGTGGGCAAAATCCGGTAAACTGCCGCACGTTTTTTCGTTGAGTGTGTTTTTCCATGCAAATTGCCCTGGCGCCCATGGAGGGGTTGGTCGACAACATCCTGCGGGACGTCCTGACCCGTGTTGGCGGTATCGACTGGTGTGTCACCGAGTTCATCCGTGTCAATGACCGTCTGCTCACGCCGGCCTATTTCCATAAGCTCGCCCCCGAATTGCTGAGCGGTGCCCGGACTGCCGCCGGCGTGCCGTTGCGGGTGCAATTGCTGGGGTCCGATCCGGTGTGCCTGGCGGAGAACGCCGCGTTGGCTTGCGAGTTGGGTTCAGAGGTTATTGACCTGAATTTCGGCTGCCCGGCCAAGACCGTGAACAAATCCCGGGGTGGGGCGGTATTGCTTAAAGAGCCGGAACTGCTCAACGAAATCGTCGAACACGTACGTCGTGCGGTGCCGAAACACATCCCGGTCACCGCCAAAATGCGCCTGGGGTTCGACAGCCCGGACGGCGCGCTGGTCTGTGCCACGGCGCTGGCCGAAGGCGGCGCGGCGCACATTGTGGTGCACGCACGGACCAAGACCGACGGCTACAAGCCGCCGGCTCACTGGGAGTGGATCCCGCGGGTTCAGGAAGTGGTCAAGGTCCCGGTATTCGCCAACGGCGATATCTGGAGCGTGGAAGACTGGCGCCGTTGCCGCGAGATCAGCGGCGTCGAGGACATCATGCTCGGTCGTGGCCTGGTTTCCCGTCCCGATCTGGCCCGGCAGATCGCCGCAGCCCGGGCCGGTGAGGAAGTGGTCGAGATGTCCTGGCTCGAACTGCAGCCGATGCTCCAGGAGTTCTGGGTGCAGGTGGTCGAGCAACTGACACCCCGCCAGGCACCGGGTCGGTTGAAGCAATGGCTGGCGATGCTGACCCGCAATTATCCCGAAGCGGTGGAGTTGTTTACCGCTCTGCGCCGGGAGACCGACCTGGATGCGGTGGGCCGCTTACTGGGTGTGCAGCGCACCGAAGCGGCCTGAAAAAATTTCAAAAAAAGCTCTTGAAAAGTTTTTGGCGGACCCTAGATAGGGGTTACGCGATGCCGAATTCGGGTCGCGGAGACAAAAAAACTTGCTGAATTTTTCAGGAGATTTGAATCATGAGTACTGCATTTTCGCTGGCCCCTCTGTTCCGTTCCTCGGTGGGTTTCGACCGTTTCAACGACCTGTTCGAAACCGCCCTGCGCAACGAACCGGGCAGCAGCTATCCACCCTACAACGTGGAAAAATATGGCGATGACGAGTACCGCATCGTGGTTGCCGCCGCCGGATTCCGGGAAGAAGACCTGGAGTTGCAGGTGGAAAAAGGTGTGCTGACCATCAGCGGTGGCAAGCGCGAGGCGAGCAACGACAGCGTGACCTACTTGCACCAGGGCATCGCCCAGCGTGCGTTCAAGCTGTCCTTCCGGTTGGCCGACCATATCGAGATCAAGTCCGCCGGCCTGAGCAACGGTCTGTTGAGCATCGACCTGTTGCGGGTGATCCCGGAAGAGGCGAAAGCCAAGCGCATCCCGATCAATGGGGCGCAACCGCAACCCGCGCTGCAAAACTGATGCATCGCAACTGAAGAAGGGCGCCAGATGGCGCCCTTCTTCATTCTGGAGATTTCATTGTGGGTCTTGCATCACGGCAACAACCGCTCAAACGCCTCCAGCGGTAACGGCCGGCTATGCAGGTAGCCCTGGTACAAATGGCAATCAAGCCCTTGCAAGAAATGCAATTGCTCCAGGGTTTCCACACCTTCGGCAATCATTTCCAGGTTGAGGCTGCGGGCCATGGCGACGATGGCGCGGATGATTTCGGCGTCGTTGGGGTCGCTGGTGGCGTCGCGCACGAATGACTGGTCGATTTTCAGGGTGTCCACCGGCAGGCGCTTGAGGTAGGTCAGCGACGAATAGCCGGTGCCGAAATCGTCCATGGCAAAGCTCACTCCCAGTTTTTTCAGCCGGCGCATCTTGCCGATGGTGTCGTCCAGGTTCTGGATCACGATGCCTTCGGTGATTTCCAGCTTCAGCATGGAGCAGGGCAGGCCATGGGTGGCGAGGCAGCTTTCAATGCGTTCGACGAAGTCGCTCTGGCGGAACTGCCGCGGACTGATGTTCACGCACAGGCTGAAATGCTGCGGATCGACCTTGCCCCTGGCGATCAGTCGTTTGAAGCCTTCACAGGCTTCGTCGAGGATCCAGGTCCCGACTTCCAGGATCAGCCCGCTGTCTTCGAGCACTTTGATGAATTCGTTGGGCGACTGGGCGCCCAGGTCCGGGTGATGCCAGCGCACCAGGGCTTCGGCGCCGATGATGCGGTTGTCCCGTGCGTCGACCTGGGGCTGGAAATGCACGCTGAACTCGCCGCGGGCCAGGGCCTGGCGCAGGTCGGTTTCCATGCGCAGGCGTTCGCTGGCGGCTTTTTGCATGGTGGCGTGGAACATCTGCGAGGTATTGCGTCCCGAATCCTTGGCGCGGTACAGCGCAATGTCGGCGCGCTTGAGCAGGTCGGTCGGGGTGGAACCATGGTCGGGGATCAGTGCCATGCCAATGCTCGGTGTGACTTGCAGGCGCTGGCCGTCGAGGAACATCGGTTCCGAGAGCAGTTCGCGCAAGGTATCGGCCAGGCTCTGGACTTGCGCGCTGACCGCTGCGCGGCTGCCTTCCAGGCCGCTGAGCAGCACCACGAATTCGTCGCCACCGAGCCGCGCAACGGTGTCCTCGAGGCGCACGCTGGCTTCAAGGCGTGCGGTGATGATCTTCAGCACCGTGTCACCCACCGGGTGACCAAGGGAGTCGTTGATGTGCTTGAAGTGGTCCAGGTCGAGAAACAGCAGGGCGCCACGCAGGTTATGGCGCTTGAGCAAGGCGATTTGCTGGCTCAGCCGGTCCATCAACAAGGCCCGATTGGGCAGGTTGGTCAGTGAGTCGTGATAGGCCAGGTGGCGTATCTGCGCTTCGGCATTGCGCAGCAGGCTGACGTCTCGGGCCGTCAGCAGCAGGCAGGCTGTTTCGTTGAGTGTGATGGGCTCCACCGAGACTTCCACGGTGAGTATTTCCCCGCGTTTGTTGCGCCCGAGCATTTCCAGATGATGCACGCGGCCCTTGAGTTGCAACTCGGCCAGCAGCATCGCGCGCTGCTTTTCTTCGGCCCAGATCCCCATCTCATAGACCGTGTGCCCGATCACTTCGTCGGCGCGATAGCCGGTCAGGCGACAGAAGCCGTCGTTGACCTCAAGGTAACGGCCGCTCTCGTGTTCGGTGATGGTGATAGCGTCGGGGCTGGAGTGGAACGCCTTGGCGAACTTCTCCTCGCTGGCCTTGAGGGCCGCTTCGGAGCGTTGCTGTTGGGTGATGTCGCGCAAAGTGGTGACGATGCAGGGTTGGTTGCCGACATTGATTTGCCGGCTGGAGATCACACAGGCCAGCGGATGGCCGTTCTTATGGTGGACAACGATGGCGACATTGTTCAGTGACTGCTCGCGGATCACCCGTTCGATGCGTTGCAGGCTGCTGCCCGAGGCATCCCAGAGACCAATTTCGTCGGCGCTGAGGCCGATCACATCACTGGCCGCCCAGCCGAAGGTTTGGGTGAAACTGGAGTTGATTTCGAGGAACCGGCCACTGTCCTGATGGGTGACGCAGATCGGGTCGGGGCTGACCTGGAACAGCGTGGCGAATTTTTCCTCCGATGCCGCCAGGCTCTGCTCGCGTTCGACCTGGTCGGTGATGTCCAGCAAGGTGCCGGCCATGCGCAAGGGGCTACCGTCGTCGTTGCGATAGAGGCGGGCGCGGCTTTCCAGGTAGCGGGAGCTGCCGTCTGGCAGTTGTACGCGGTAGGTCAGTTGATAATTGCCTGCCGGCCCTTCACGCAGGCTGCGGTAGGCGTTGCGCATGTTATTGCGTTCTTCGGTGGGGACCCCGTCGAAAAACTCATCGAACGACTCATGAAACGGCTTGGGCTCCAGGCCGTGGAGCTGCGCAGCCCGGGCCGAGCCGTAGAGCATGCCGCTGGGAATGTGCCAATCCCAGGTGCCCAGTTGCGCCGAGTCGAGGGCCAGGTCCAGGCGTTCCTGGCTGTCTTTGAGGGCCTGTTCGGCCCGTTTGCGTTCGGTAGTGTCAAGGAACGCGCTCAACAAGTACGGTTGGCCTTCGAGTTCGACCTTTTGCGCGCTGAGCAGGCCACTGTGGATCTGGCCATTGCTGGCCTGCAACTCGACCTCCATGCTTGCCAGTTCGCCCTTGGCGTTGATGGCTTCCACCAGTTTTTTTCGCTGCCCGGGGTCGACCCACAAACCCAGTTCCAGCGTCGTGCGGCCGATGATGTCGTGCAACGGCCAGCCAAACAGGCTTTCGAAATATTGGTTGGCCTCGACGATCAGTCCATCTTCCTGGCGGGTCAGCAGCACCATGTTCGGGCATAGATGGAAGAGCGTGGCAAAGCGCTTTTCCGAACTGCGCAGTGCCTGTTCCCGTTCGCGTTGATGGGTGATCTCGCGGATCACCCCGATCATTCGGGGACGGCCATGCTTGTCGGGCAGCACGCTGCCGCTGATTTCCAGCCAGTGCAGGCTGCCATCGGGCCAGACGATGCGGTGATGCATGGCCTGTTCCAGCGGCGCGCCAGCCACTGCCGCGTGAAAAGCGCGCAGGGCTTTGGCCCGGTCTTCGGGTAGCAGCAGGTCCAGGTAATCCACATCCGCCGGCAATGGCTGGCGCGGATCGAAGCCGAACAGCGCCTGGGTGCCCCGGGACCAGCTGATTTGCCCGGTATCGATGTCCCACGACCAGGCCCCCAACCGCGCACCGTTCAGGGCGGCCAGCAATTGCGGCGCGCTGTCCCAGCTTTGCTCGGACCGTTTTGGGTCGAGCGCCTGAATACGCGGCAGGGGCGGCAGGTGGTCAGCGGGTTTGGCCATTATCTCGCGAGCCTTGAGCAGATTTGGGCGTTAGGCATAGGCATTGCGGCTCTATAGGAGTAGCACAACCTATGCCTTTGTCCCTGGCAGATCGATTTGTGCGTCCAGTAAGGCCATGAAAGCCCGTGCAGCATTCGACAGCGTCCGTTCGGTGTGCAGGATATAGCCTAGCTCGCGACTGAGCTGTATGCCCGGCAAAGGAATGCGCGCCACCTGTTCGTCGAGCATGGTGCGCGGCAAAACGCTCCAGGCCAGGCCGATGGAAACCATCATTTTTATGGTTTCCAGATAATTCGTGCTCATGGCGATGTTGGGCGTCAGGCCTTGGGCCTGGAACAGGCGTTGGACGATGTGGTGGGTAAAGGTGTTGCCGCCGGGGAAAACCGCGGGGTGCAAGGCAATATCCGCCAGGCTGACCGCGCCGTTGAGCAACGCATGTTCCGGCGCCACCACGAAATCCAGAGGGTCGTCCCACACCGGCGTGGCCCGTACCAGGGTGTGTGGTTCGGGGGCGAGGGTGATGACCGCCAGTTCTGCCCGGCCATGGAGGATTTCTTCGTAGGCCACTTCCGAATCCAGGAACTGAATGTCCAGCGCCACCTGTGGGTAGCGTCGGGTGAATTCCCTTAATAAAGGTGGCAGGCGGTGCAGACCGATGTGGTGGCTGGTGGCGAGCGTCAGGCGCCCGGTCACTTCGCCGGTCAGGTTGGTCAGGGCGCGACGGGTATCGTCCAGCACGTTGAGGATCTGGTAGGCCCGTGGCAGCAGGGCGCGACCGGCCTCGGTCAGGCCCACTTCCCGGCCCAGGCGGTCAAACAGGCGGACCTTGAGTTGTTGCTCAAGGCCAGCAATGCGCTTGCTGATGGCTGGCTGGGTCAGGTGCAGGCGTTCACCGGCGCCGGAGAAACTACCGGTCTCGGCGATGGCAATAAAGGCATTGAGATTGGCGAGGTCCATGGTGGTTCCAGTCGGATTCCAGTTGGTTATGCAAAGTATGAAAAATATGAATTTGAGTTATTTAATGTAACCCCATAGGATCAGCCTCACAAGCCAAGGGGTTATTGATTCGCTCAGGACCCGGGGCATAGAAACAAGCTGATGAGGAAACCGTCTGATGGCCGGCAAAACGCTCTACGACAAGCTCTGGGATTCGCATTTGGTCAAGCAGCGCGACGATGGTTCGGCGCTGATCTACATCGATCGTCACATCATCCATGAAGTGACTTCGCCGCAGGCTTTCGAAGGCCTGCGTCTGGCCGGGCGCAAGCCGTGGCGCATCGATGCCAACATCGCGACCCCGGACCACAACGTACCGACCACGCCGGAGCGCAAGGGCGGCATCGAAGCCATTGCCGACCAGGTCTCGCGCCTGCAGGTGCAGACCCTCGACGATAACTGTGACGAATACGGCATCGTCGAATTCAAGATGAATGATGTGCGTCAGGGCATCGTCCACGTCATCGGCCCGGAGCAGGGCGCAACCTTGCCGGGCATGACCGTGGTCTGCGGCGACTCCCACACCTCGACCCACGGTGCGTTCGGCGCCCTGGCCCATGGCATCGGCACCTCCGAGGTCGAGCATGTGCTCGCCACCCAGTGCCTGGTCGCCAAGAAAATGAAAAACATGCTGGTGCGCGTCGAGGGCACGTTGCCGTTCGGCGTGACCGCCAAGGACATCGTCCTGGCCGTGATCGGCAAGATCGGCACCGCCGGCGGTAACGGCCATGCCATCGAGTTCGCCGGCAGTGCGATTCGCGACCTGTCTGTCGAAGGCCGCATGACCATCTGCAACATGTCCATCGAAGCCGGCGCTCGCGTTGGCCTGGTGGCCGCCGACGAAAAAACCGTGGAATACGTCAAGGGTCGTCCGTTCTCCCCGAAAGGTGCTGAGTGGGACATGGCAGTCGAAGCCTGGAAAGACCTGGTCTCCGATGCTGATGCGAAATTCGACACCGTAGTCGAGCTCGACGCGACCCAGATCAAACCGCAAGTCAGCTGGGGCACTTCCCCGGAAATGGTCTTGGCGGTGGATCAGAACGTCCCGGATCCCGCCAAGGAAATGGACCTGGTCAAGCGTGACTCGATCGTCCGCGCCCTGAAATACATGGGCTTGAGCGCCAACCAGGCGATCACCGACATTCAGCTCGATCGCGTGTTCATCGGCTCCTGCACCAACTCGCGGATCGAAGACCTGCGCGCCGCTGCAGTGATCGCCAAGGGCCGCAAGGTCGCCTCGACCATCAAGCAGGCCATCGTCGTGCCGGGCTCGGGTCTGGTGAAGGCACAGGCCGAAGCGGAAGGGCTGGACAAGATTTTCCTCGAGGCCGGTTTCGAATGGCGCGAGCCGGGGTGCTCGATGTGCCTGGCAATGAACCCCGACCGTTTGGAGTCGGGCGAACATTGCGCCTCCACCTCCAACCGTAACTTCGAAGGCCGTCAGGGCGCCGGTGGTCGTACGCACCTGGTGAGCCCAGCCATGGCCGCGGCGGCGGCTGTCAACGGCCGTTTCGTCGACGTCCGCGAATTGATCTGAAGGAGCGCAGCATGAAAGCTTTTACCCAGCACACTGGTCTTGTCGCGCCTTTGGATCGTGCCAACGTCGACACCGATCAGATCATTCCCAAGCAGTTCCTGAAGTCCATCAAGCGCACCGGCTTCGGCCCGAACCTGTTCGACGAGTGGCGCTACCTGGATGTCGGCCAGCCGTACCAGGACAACTCCAAGCGGCCGTTGAACAAGGATTTCGTGCTCAACGCCGAGCGCTACCAGGGCGCCAGCGTGTTGCTGGCCCGCGAGAACTTCGGCTGCGGTTCCAGTCGTGAACACGCGCCATGGGCCCTGGAAGAGTACGGTTTTCGCAGCATCATCGCGCCGAGCTACGCCGACATCTTTTTCAACAACAGCTTCAAGAACGGTTTGCTGCCGATCATCTTGAGTGAAGCTGAAGTGGACGAGTTGTTTCAGCAAGTCGAGGCCAATCCGGGCTATCAACTGCAGATCGACCTTGCGACCCAGACCGTGACCCGTCCCGACGGCAAGGTGTTGAGTTTCGAGATTGACGCGTTCCGCAAGCATTGCCTGCTCAACGGCCTGGACGATATCGGCCTGACCTTGCAGGACGGCGAGGCGATTGCCGCGTTCGAGGCCAAGCATCGGGCGAGCCAGCCTTGGCTGTTTCGGGATGCTTGATTTTGAGTAAGGCGTAAAGACGCCATCGCGAGCAAGCTCGCTCCCACACTGGATTTGCAGCGTAAACAAAACCCCTTGTGGGAGCGGGCTTGCTCGCGAAGATGGCGGCACTAACAACGCAAGCTAAAAGGAAGTCCCTATGACCAGCACCGTCCACAGTCAGGTTGTACAAAAGCAATTCGGTGAACAGGCCTCGGCCTATCTGAGCAGTGCCGTGCACGCCCAGGGCGCCGAGTTCGCGCTGCTACAGGCTGAGCTGGCGGGCCGTGGCGATGCCCGGGTGCTGGACTTGGGCTGTGGCGCCGGTCATGTGAGTTTCCACGTCGCGCCACTGGCCGCCGAAGTGGTGGCCTACGATTTGTCCCAGCAAATGCTCGATGTCGTCGCCGCCGCGGCAGTGGATCGAGGCATGGGTAACATCACCACGGTACGCGGTGCCGCCGAGCGCCTGCCGTTCGCCGATGCTGAGTTCGACTTCGTGTTCAGCCGTTATTCGGCGCATCATTGGAGTGACCTGGGGCTGGCGTTGCGGGAAGTGCGCCGGGTGCTCAAACCGGGTGGTGTGGTGGCGTTCATTGATGTCCTGTCGCCCGGCATGCCGTTGCTGGACACCTACCTGCAAAGCGTCGAAGTGCTGCGCGACACCAGCCATGTGCGCGATTATTCGGCCGGTGAATGGCTGCGCCAGGTCAGCGAAGCGGGGCTGCACACCCGCAGCACCGCGCGCCAGCGCCTGCGCCTGGAATACCGCTCCTGGGTCGAGCGCATGCGCACCCCCGAGGTGATGCGTGCAGCGATTCTTGAGCTGCAACGCGCCATGGGTGATGAAGTGCGTGAATATTTTGAGATTGAGGCCGATGGTTCGTTCAGTACAGATGTACTGGTGCTGTGGGCCGAGCGATAGCATTTTTCCCGGTCAGTCCAAGGCTGCCAAGCCTGGGGCGCGCCGATAGAGCAAATGAGGAAAGCATGAGCAAGCAGATTCTGATTCTCCCTGGCGATGGTATTGGCCCGGAAATCATGGCCGAAGCGGTCAAGGTCCTGGAGCTGGCGAACGACAAGTACGGCCTGGGCTTCGAGCTCAGTCACGACGTGATCGGCGGCGCAGCCATCGACAAACATGGCGTGCCCCTGGCCGATGAAACCCTGGACCGTGCCCGCGCAGCCGATGCCGTGTTGCTGGGTGCCGTGGGCGGCCCGAAATGGGACAAGATCGAGCGCGATATTCGTCCCGAGCGCGGCCTGCTGAAGATCCGTGCACAACTGGGCCTGTTCGGCAACCTGCGCCCGGCGATTCTCTACCCGCAGTTGGCCGACGCCTCGAGCCTGAAGCCGGAAATCGTTTCGGGCCTGGACATCCTCATCGTCCGTGAGCTGACTGGTGGTATCTATTTCGGCGCCCCGCGCGGCACGCGTGAACTGGATAACGGCGAGCGTCAGGCCTACGACACGCTGCCGTACAGCGAAAGCGAAATCCGCCGTATCGCCCGGGTTGGTTTCGATATGGCCCGCGTGCGCGGCAAGAAGCTGTGCTCGGTGGACAAGGCCAACGTCCTGGCGTCCAGCCAACTGTGGCGCGAAGTGGTCGAGGAAGTCGCCAAGGATTACCCGGACATCGAACTGAGCCACATGTACGTCGATAACGCCGCCATGCAACTGGTGCGCGCACCGAAGCAGTTCGACGTGATCGTCACCGACAACATGTTCGGTGACATCCTGTCCGACGAGGCATCGATGCTCACCGGTTCCATCGGCATGCTGCCGTCGGCCTCCCTGGATGCCAACAACAAGGGTATGTACGAGCCGTGCCACGGTTCGGCACCGGACATCGCCGGGCAGGGCATTGCCAACCCGTTGGCGACCATTCTGTCGGTGTCGATGATGCTGCGTTACAGCTTCAACTTGAACGATGCCGCCGACGCGATCGAAAAAGCCGTCAGCGTGGTCTTGGATCAAGGCTTGCGCACCGGTGATATCTGGTCGCAAGGTTGTACCAAAGTCGGTACGCAGCAAATGGGCGATGCAGTAGTCGCCGCGCTGCGGAATCTGTAATCTTTCGGGTCCACCGCTCCGACGGTGGCCCACTTTTGTATAGGTGTAGTTGCGATGAAACGTGTAGGTCTGATCGGTTGGCGCGGCATGGTCGGTTCCGTGCTCATGCAGCGAATGCTGGAAGAGCAGGATTTCGATCTCATTGAGCCGGTGTTTTTCACCACTTCCAATGTCGGTGGCCAGGGCCCGTCCGTGGGCAAGGACACCGGTGTGCTCAAGGATGCCTACAGCATCGACGAGCTCAAGACCCTCGACGTGATCCTGACCTGCCAGGGCGGCGACTACACCAGCGAAGTCTTCCCCAAGCTGCGTGAAGCCGGCTGGCAGGGTTACTGGATCGACGCTGCGTCCAGCCTGCGCATGCAGGATGACGCGGTGATCGTCCTCGACCCGGTAAATCGCAAGGTCATCGACCAGCAGCTGGACGCGGGCACCAAGAACTACATCGGCGGCAACTGCACCGTCAGCCTGATGCTGATGGGCCTGGGCGGCCTGTTCGAAGCCGGGTTGGTGGAGTGGATGAGCGCCATGACGTATCAGGCGGCTTCCGGTGCCGGCGCGCAGAACATGCGTGAGCTGATCAAGCAGATGGGCGCGACCCACGCCGCCGTCGCCGATGACCTGGCCAACCCGGCCAGTGCCATCCTGGACATCGACCGCAAGGTCGCCGAGGCGATGCGCAGCGATGCGTACCCGACCGAGAACTTCGGCGTGCCGTTGGCCGGCAGCCTGATCCCGTGGATCGACAAGGAACTGCCTAACGGCCAGAGCCGTGAAGAGTGGAAGGCCCAGGCCGAAACCAACAAGATCCTCGGTCGCTTCAAGAGCCCGATCCCGGTGGACGGCATCTGCGTGCGCATCGGCGCCATGCGCTGCCACAGCCAGGCGCTGACCATCAAATTGAACAAAGACGTGCCGATCGCCGATATCGAAGGGCTGATCAGCCAGCACAACCCTTGGGTCAAGCTGGTGCCGAACAACCGCGAAATCAGCATGCAGGAGCTGAGCCCGACCAAGGTCACCGGCACCCTGAATGTCCCGGTAGGTCGTTTGCGCAAACTGAACATGGGTTCGCAATTCGTCGGAGCCTTCACCGTCGGCGACCAACTGCTGTGGGGCGCGGCCGAACCGCTGCGTCGCATGCTGCGGATCCTGCTCGAGCGTTGATTGATCACTGCTGTGAAAGAACCCGTGCCTTGTGAGAGGTGCGGGTTTTTTATTGGCAGTTGTGTGTCAGGGCTCGCGATGAGGCCGGTAAAGTCACTACGCATTTCCTGCCAATTGCCTGCATACCCACCGCCCGGTAAAGTGCCGCTCCCCACGTTTTACCTGAGGTAGACCCATGAGCCAGTCCTTTGATATTGCCGTGATCGGCGCCACCGGTACTGTCGGCGAAACCCTCGTCCAGATCCTCGAAGAGCGGGACTTCCCGGTCGGCAACCTGCACCTGCTGGCCAGCAGCGAGTCGGCAGGCAGTTCGGTGATGTTTCGCGGTAAAAACGTGCGGGTGCGAGAGGTCGATGAATTCGACTTCAGCAAAGTCCAATTGGTGTTCTTCGCCGCCGGGCCAGCGGTGACCCTGAGTTTTGCACCGCGTGCCACGGCGGCCGGTTGTGCGCTGATTGACTTGTCCGGTGCCTTGCCGCCGGAGCAGGCGCCGCAGATCGTGCCCGAAGCCAACCCGCAGGTACTGTCTGGTTTAAGCAAGCCATTGCAAGTCAGCAGCCCCAGTGCTTCGGCTACCGTATTGGCGGTCGCGCTGGCACCGTTGCGCGAATACCTGGATTTACAGCGTATCAGTGTGACCGCCAGCCTCGCCGTGTCGGCCCAGGGCCGTGCCGCCGTCAGTGAGCTGGCGCGCCAGACCGCCGAGCTGCTCAACGCCCGCCCATTGGAGCCGAAGTTCTTTGACCGGCAGATGGCGTTCAACCTGCTGGCCCAGGTCGGCACCCCGGACGAACAGGGCCATACGCAACTGGAAAGGCGCCTGGTTCGCGAGTTGCGCCAAGTGTTGAATCAACCTTTATTAAAGATTTCCGTCACTTGCATTCAAGCCCCGGTGTTTTTCGGCGATAGCTTTAGCGTGACTGTGCAGTCTGCGAACACCATCGACCTGTCCAAGGTTAACGCAGCCCTGGAGGCGGCGCCCGGGATCGAGCTGGTGGAGGCGGGCGATTATCCGACTCCGGTGGGTGATGCGGTGGGCCAGGATGTGGTCTACGTTGGCCGCGTGCGGGGCGGTATCGACGATCCGGCTGAACTAAATATGTGGCTGACGTCAGATAACGTGCGCAAGGGCGCAGCGCTCAATGCAGTGCAGGTGGCTGAGTTGTTGATAAAAGACCTGCTGTAAAAGATACTTGGCAACAATTTGTCGAATGATTCTAGCTGGGCGCTATGCTTGGCCAGAGCGTTGAAGGCGAACATCCCTGCGGGGACTTGCCCGGGGCATGAGTGAAACGATCGCGCGCACCGTCGCTTCGGGGCTGCGCGCAATGCCTTACGGCAGCGACATCAACACCTTCTCGCTGGCCGAGGAATGTTCAAACAAAGGAAGAGGCTATGGTTCAAGTTCGCAAACTGGTGTTAGCAATAGCGGCCGCCTCGGCGCTGTCCTCCGGTATGGCGCAAGCGCTCGGGCTCGGGGAATTGACCCTGAAGTCGCCGCCGAACCAGCCTCTGGTCGCCGAGATCGAGTTGCTTGATGTCCAGCAACTGACGGCTGCCGAAGTCGTGCCGAGCCTGGCCTCGCCTGAGGAGTTCGCCAAGGCCGGGATCGACCGCCAGGCCTTTCTCAATAACCTGAGCTTCACCCCGGTGATCAATGCCAATGGCAAAAGCGTCCTGCGGGTAACGTCCAGCCAGCCGCTGTCCGAGCCGATGGTCAAGTTCCTGGTGCAGGTGATGTGGCCCAACGGCCGTCTGCTGCGCGACTACAGTGTGTTGCTTGATCCGTCCAAGTTCTCGCCACAGGCCGCCGACGCCGCGCAAGCGAAGCCGCCTCAGGTTGTGTCCACGCCGGTCACCGGGGCTACCAAGCCTTCCCAGTACACCACCACGCCGCGCGATACCCTGTGGGAAATCGCCGCGAAGGTGCGTAACGGCGGCTCGGTCCAGCAAACCATGCTGGCGATCCAGGCGTTGAACCCGAAAGCGTTCATCAATGGCAATATCAACCTGCTCAAGACCGGTCAGGTGCTGCGTCTGCCGGACCCGGTGCAAAGCACTGCGCTGCCGCAACCCCAGGCTATCGCTGAAGTGGCCGCGCAGAATGCCGCCTGGCGCCAGGGGCGTCCGGGCGTGGCGCGCAATGGCCAGCAGCAGTTGGATGCCACCAAGCGTGGTCGTGGTGATGGCGCACCGGCACAGGCTGCCGGTCGCGATAACTTGAGCCTGGTGTCGGCTGAGGCTGCGAAGGCGGGTACCAAGGGTAAGGGCAAAGGTGCTGCGGGTGATGCCCAGGCGCTGAGCAACCAGCTCGCGGTTACCCAGGAAAGCCTCGACTCGGCTCGTCGCGACAACGAAGAGCTGAAAAGCCGCATGGCTGATCTGCAAAGCCAGCTGGATAAGCTGCAGCGCCTGATCGAGCTGAAGAACAATCAACTGGCCAAGATGCAGGCTGAAGGTGCCGCTGTTCCTCCTGCTGGCGAGCCGAACCCGGCGATGTCGGCAGAATTGACCCCCGCGCCTTCGGCACAAACCCCGCCGGCAGCACCTGCGCCCGAGGCGACGCCTCCTGTTGCACCGGTTGAAACCCCGCCTGCTGCCAATGAGCAAAAGTACAACGACTTGCTGACCAATCCGGTCCTGCTGGGCCTGGTTGGCGGTGGTGCGCTGATCCTGCTGTTGCTGCTGTTGTTGCTCGCCCGTCGCCGCAAGGCCCAGCAGGAAGCCGAGAAGCACCTGCGCATGGCACGAGCCCTCGAGGAGGAGGCGGACTTCTCCCCGGAGCTCGATCTGCCCCCGAGCAGCTTCGAGGGCATTGATGTTCCACCGCCAAGCGTAAAACTTGAGCCTAAACCTGCGCCAGCGCCAGCACCCAAGCCGGCCCCGCTGGTTGCGCCTGTGATCGTCACGCCACCGATCGCCGCGCCGTTGGTGGCTCCGGCTGCCGATTGGTCCGACGACGTATTGCCCCAGGCCCAGTCGCATATCGATCGTGGTCGCTTGAACCAGGCGGCTGACTTGCTTGAGCAGGGGATTAAGGCCGAGCCTCAGCGCAGCGACTTGCGGCTTAAGTTGATGGAAGTCTACGGCCAGCAGGGCGACCGTGACGCCTTCGTCGCCCAGGAGCGCCAACTGGTGGCCAATGGCGAAAACTATGCCCAGGTCGAGCAGCTCAAAAGTCGTTTCCCAGCCATGGTGGTCGCGACCACCGCCGGCCTGGCCGCAGCGGCAGTGGCCGCGGAGCTGGACGCGCAGTACGTCAAGGATCTGCTGGAAGACACGTCGCCGACTGATGAGGAACTCGACAGTGCCTTTGACCTGAGCCTGGATGATATGGAGGCAACACCGGTCGCGCCTGCACCAGAGCCCCTCGCCGAGCTGGACGCGTTCCCGGAAGACGACGACCTGAGTTTCGAGTCGGTGCTCAAGCAGCAGACCGAAGCCAGCGAAAGCCTGGACGACCTGTCAGAGTTTGACCTGGACCTGGGCGCCGATGCTCCGGCACCGATCCCGGCACTCGACGATGAAGACTTCCTGCTGGACTTGGACGACGATCTCAAGGGTTTGGACTTGCCAGCAGCCGAGACCCCGGCTTTGGCCGACACCCCGGCCGACGACCTCGAGCTACCGGCGGATTTCGATCTGTCCCTGGCCGACGAAATGGACGCCCAGGACAAGCCAAAGGATGCTTTCGAGTCCGAGCTGGATGATGTCAATGCCGAGCTGGATCGCCTGTCTGACGACCTGAGCACGCCGACCTTCACCGCTGAAGACGCTCTGGTTGGCGCTGAAGACGAACCGGACTTCGACTTCCTCAGTGGCACCGACGAAGTGGCGACCAAGCTCGATCTGGCCCAGGCCTACATCGACATGGGCGACAACGACGGCGCCCGGGACATCCTTGGTGAAGTCCTCAGCGAAGGCAACACCACGCAGAAGAGCGAAGCACAGGAAATGTTGTCGCGCCTGGTCTGAGAGGATCGGGTGAACAAGAACGGCAGCCGATGAGGCTGCCGTTTTTGTTTGGGGCAGGGGAGGTAGTGGCGTTTGGGCTGGCCCCATCGCGAGCAAGCTCAGCTCCCATGGGGATTTGTGCTGGACACAGAATTTGTGAGCACCCGAGAGCCCCTGTGGGAGCGAGCCTGCTCGCGATGGCGTCAGTCCATCCGGTACAGGATCGACTGTTGCACTGGCATCCCACTCAGCCGGCCTTATAATGCCCGCCTTTGCGTACCTCAGCAGGCTGTAATTCCTTGGCAAACATAGACAACCCGGCCGCCGAAATGGCGGCCGACGGCTTTTTCCGGATCGCCCTGGGCGTTGAATACAAGGGCTCGCGCTATCGCGGCTGGCAGCGTCAGGCTTCCGGCGTATTGACGGTGCAGGAAACCCTTGAGAATGCGCTGTCCAAAGTCGCCGACTCACCTGTGTCGCTGCACTGTGCCGGCCGTACCGATGCCGGCGTGCATGCCTGCGGCCAGGTGGTGCATTTCGACACCCAGGTCGAGCGTTCGATGAAGGCTTGGGTGATGGGCGCCAATATCAACCTGCCTCACGACGTCAGCGTCAGTTGGGCCAAGGTGATGCCGGCGCATTTCCACGCGCGTTTCAAAGCCATCGCCCGACGTTATCGCTACGTGATCTACAACGATCAGATCCGCCCGGCACACCTCAACGAAGAAATTACCTGGAACCACCGTCCGCTGGACGTCGAGCGCATGGCCGAAGCCGCGCAATACCTGGTCGGGGTCCACGATTTCAGCGCCTTCCGCGCCGGTCAGTGCCAGGCCAAGTCGCCGATCAAGGAGCTGCATCATCTGCGCGTGACCCGTCACGGCAAGATGATCGTGCTCGACATCCGTGCCAGCGCGTTCCTGCACCACATGGTGCGCAATATTGCCGGCGTGCTGATGACCATCGGCGCCGGTGAGCGTCCGGTGGAATGGATCAAGGAAGTACTCGAAAGTCGTATCCGCCGCTCCGGTGGCGTAACAGCGCATCCGTTTGGCCTGTATCTGGTGCAGGTGGAATATCGCGATGAGTTCGAATTGCCGCAGCGTTACATCGGGCCACATTTCCTCACTGGCTTCTCGGAACTCGACGGCTGACGCCCTCCGTAGCATTTGCTACCATCCGGGACTTTCACGGATTTGCCTGAGGTTTTAACGACATGTCGGCCGTTCGCAGCAAGATTTGCGGGATCACCCGCGTCGAGGACGCGTTGGCGGCGGTCGAGGCTGGGGCCGATGCCATCGGGCTGGTGTTTTATGCCAAGAGCCCGCGCGCGGTGACGGTGCAGCAGGCGAGGGCGATCATCCAGGCCTTGCCGCCGTTTGTGACCCCGGTGGGCCTGTTCGTCAACGCCAGTCGTTGTGAGCTGGGAGAAATACTCGACGCGGTGCCGCTGGCCCTGTTGCAGTTTCACGGCGACGAGGCCCCGGCCGATTGCGAAGGCTGGCATCGTCCGTACATCAAGGCGTTGCGGGTCAAGGCTGGGGATGACATAGCCGCCAGCTGCGAAGCCTACGCCAGTGCCAGCGGCATTTTGCTGGACACCTATGTCGAAGGCGTTCCCGGCGGTACGGGTGAGGCGTTTGATTGGTCGCTGGTGCCCCAAAGCCTGAGCAAACCGATTATCCTGGCCGGTGGCCTGACAGTGGATAACGTGGCTGAAGCCATCCGCCGGGTTCGCCCTTACGCAGTGGACGTGAGCGGTGGAGTGGAGCAGAGCAAGGGCATCAAGGATCCGGACAAGATTCGTGCGTTCATGGCCGCTGTACGCAGTAGCCAGTCGTCAATGTGACGGCTGGCAGACTGCCGCCGTCCATACCAGCACTGTACAAAGCAGGCAGGTGCCGCCTCCGGGTGGGCCAATAGCGAAGTGGCAGCCGCGGTGCAGCGGTTGCCGGGATGGTTGAGGAAGGTTGGGTTGCACGCAGGTCAAGTTTCGCGCTGACCGTGGCGGCCCCTCGACTCGCCGCACAATGAATTTAGCTCAAGGGCATACGCGGGGCCGCGAACCAAAGCGTTCGGGCCGCCGGTACTGGAGAAAGAAAGCATGAGCAACTGGTTGGTAGATAAACTGATCCCTTCGATCATGCGTTCCGAGGTGAAGAAAAGCTCGGTGCCTGAAGGTCTGTGGCACAAATGTCCATCCTGCGAAGCGGTGCTGTACCGCCCCGAGCTGGAAAAGACCCTGGATGTTTGCCCCAAGTGCAACCACCACATGCGCATCGGCGCCCGTGCCCGTATCGACATCTTCCTGGACGCCGAAGGCCGCGTGGAACTGGGCGCCGACCTGGAGCCAGTGGACCGCCTGAAATTCCGCGACGGCAAGAAGTACAAGGATCGCCTGACCGCTGCCCAGAAGCAGACCGGTGAAAAAGATGCCCTGGTGTCCATAAGCGGCACCCTGTTGGGCATGCCGGTGGTGGTTTCGGCCTTCGAATTCTCGTTCATGGGCGGTTCCATGGGGGCCATCGTCGGCGAGCGCTTCGTTCGTGCCGCCAACCATGCCCTGGAAAACCGTTGCCCGATGATCTGCTTCGCCGCTTCCGGCGGTGCGCGGATGCAGGAAGCGCTGATCTCCCTGATGCAAATGGCCAAGACCTCCGCGGTGCTGGCGCGTCTGCGTGAAGAGGGCATTCCGTTCATCTCGGTACTGACCGACCCGGTCTACGGCGGCGTTTCCGCCAGCCTGGCCATGCTCGGCGACGTGATTGTCGGCGAGCCGAAAGCCCTGATCGGTTTCGCCGGCCCGCGCGTGATCGAGCAGACCGTGCGCGAAAAACTGCCGGAAGGTTTCCAGCGCAGCGAGTTCCTGCTGGAGCACGGCGCCATCGACATGATCATTCATCGCCAAGAGCTGCGTCCGCGCCTGGGCAACCTGCTGGCTCAGCTGATGGGCCTGCCGACGCCGAAATTCGTCGCCGCACCGATCGAGCCGATCGTGGTTCCGCCGGTGCCTGCAGGCCTATGACCCAACGTACCCTGGGCGATTGGCTTGCCTACCTCGAGCAGTTGCATCCATCGGCCATTGATATGGGGTTGGAGCGCTCGCAAGCGGTAGCGTCCCGCATGGGGCTGGCCAAGCCGGCGCCCCGGGTCATCACTGTCACCGGCACCAACGGCAAGGGTTCGACCTGCGCCTTCGTGGCCTCGCTGCTGCGGGCCCAGGGGCTGAGTGTCGGTGTCTACAGTTCGCCGCACCTGCTGCGTTACAACGAACGGGTGCAGGTCAACGGCGTCGAGGCCACTGACGCCGCGCTGTGCGAAGCCTTTGCCGCGGTGGAAGCCGGGCGGGGTGAGATTTCCCTCACTTATTTCGAGATGGGCACCCTGGCGGCGTTCTGGCTGTTCGCTCGCGCCGGCCTGGATGCCGTTGTGCTGGAAGTCGGCCTGGGCGGGCGGCTGGACACGGTCAATCTGGTGGATGCGGATATTGCCTTGGTCACCAGTATCGGTGTGGACCATGCCGACTACCTGGGCGATACCCGCGAATCCGTGGCTTTCGAGAAGGCTGGCATCTTTCGCCAGGGCGCGCCTGCGCTCTGTGGCGACCTCAATCCTCCTCAGCCGTTGCTGGACAAGGTCCGTGAATTGAGTTGCCCGTTCTTTCTGCGCGGGCGGGATTTCGACCTGGCGCTGACCGAGCAGTATTGGCAGTGGCGTGGCAGTGATGCCCAGGGCAAGCCGGTGGAACTGCGCGATTTGCCGCTGCTGGACCTGCCGATGGAAAACGCCGCGCTGGCACTCCAGGCCTATCTGTTGCTGGGCTTGCCGTGGGATGCCGGGCAAATCAGCGCAGCGTTGCAAGCGACTCGCGTGGTCGGGCGTCTTGATCGTCGTCAGTTCGACTGGCAGGGCAAAAGTCTGAACCTGATGCTGGATGTCGGCCACAACCCCCATGCGGCGCAGTACCTGGCCGAGCGCTTGGCGCGGCGGCCGGTAGCGGGGCGGCGTCTGGCGGTGTTCGGGTTGCTGGCTGACAAGGATCTGGATGGCGTTGTCGATGCGTTGGGTGCTAGTGTCCAGCATTGGGCGGTGACGCCGCTGGATTCGCCGCGTTCGCGTCCGGCGACTGAATTGCAGGCAGCTTTGCAGCGTCGCGGTGCTTCGGTGCAAGCCTACGACAATGTGGCCGCCGCCTTGGAAGGGCAGTGCGCCCTGGCGACCGGCGAAGACGAGATTCTGCTGTTCGGATCATTTTTTTGTGTTGCCGAGGCCCTTCAATGGTTGGCCCGGCGCACCACGGAGGAAGCTGCAGATGGCATTGCTGGATAAGGCGTACAAGCAGCGCATGGTGGGGGCCTTGGTGTTGGTGGCCCTGGCGGTGATTTTCCTGCCGATGCTGTTTTCCCGTCAGGATGAGCAGCGCCAGGTCACGGTCGAAGCGCCGGCCGCGCCCCAGGCGCCGTCTGTACCGCCTGTGCAGGTCGAACCGGTAGCGGTGCCCGAGCCACAAGCGTTGCCCCAGGAGCCCGTTCCGAGCGACGAGGAGCTGGCGGAGCAACCGCCTGTGCCTTCCACGCCGATTGCACCCGCGCCTGCTGCACCTGCTGCATCGAGCAAGCCGCCTGCTGCGCCAACGGCCGTTCCTGCGGCACCGGCGATCAAGCCAGCGCCAACCCAGCCAATTACCGCAGCTACGCCCAAGCCAGACACCACGCAGCGTCGCGTGGATGCCAACGGCCTGTCGGTCAGTTGGTCAGTGCAACTGGCCAGCCTGACCAGTCGCGAAAGCGCCGAAAGCCTGCAAAAAAGCCTGCGTAGCCAGGGTTACAACGCCTACATCCGCTCCGCCGATGGCAAGAATCGGGTGTTTGTCGGGCCGCTGATCGAACGTGCCGAGGCCGACCGCCTGCGCGACCTGCTCAGCCGCCAGCAGAACCTCAAGGGGTTCGTGGTGCGCTTCCAGCCAGAGCGCGGTTAACGGCGATTTAGCTGATTTGAATCGTGCAGCTTACCGACAGCCCTGCGCTCTGCTAAAATGCGCCGCCTTATCCGTCTGTAGGCTGCACCGTGCCATTTACCTGGGTTGACTGGGCGATCGTTGCGATCGTCGCCATCTCCGCATTGATCAGTCTGAGCCGCGGCTTCGTCAAGGAAGCTCTCTCGCTGCTGACCTGGATCATCGCGGGGGTCGTAGCCTGGATGTTTGGTGGTTCGCTGTCCCAGTACCTCGCCGGATACATCGAAACTCCGTCGGCCCGCGTGATCGCGGGCTGTGCCATCTTGTTTATCGCCACCTTGCTGGTCGGCGCAATGATCAATTATCTGATCGGCGAACTGATTCGCGTCACCGGGCTTTCCGGGACGGACCGGTTCCTGGGCATGGCCTTCGGCGCGGCGCGTGGCGCGTTGCTGGTGGTCGTGGCCGTCGGGCTCTTGAGCCTGGGGCCGGTACAGCAGGATACGTGGTGGCAGGAGTCCCGGCTCGTGCCACAATTTCTATTGGTCGCAGACTGGTCCAAAAACCTGATCCTGGGTTGGAGCAGTCAGTGGCTTGCCAGCGGTATCAGCGTACCCGCTGAAATACCGTTCAAGGAACACCTCTTGCCGATGGCCAAAACGCCGCAGTAAGTGTTGTTCAGTTCAGATCCATTAAGTAGGGGTTGCGTCGCATGTGTGGCATCGTCGGTATCGTCGGTAAGTCGAACGTCAATCAGGCGCTGTATGACGCGCTAACCGTGCTCCAGCACCGCGGCCAGGACGCTGCCGGTATCGTGACCAGCCATGACGGCCGGTTATTCCTGCGCAAGGACAACGGCCTGGTGCGTGACGTGTTCCATCAGCGTCACATGCAGCGCCTGGTCGGTCACATGGGCATTGGCCATGTGCGCTACCCGACTGCGGGCAGCTCGACTTCGGCTGAAGCCCAGCCGTTCTATGTCAACTCGCCGTACGGCATCACCCTGGCGCACAACGGCAACTTGACCAATGTCGAACAGCTGGCCAAGGAGATCTACGAATCGGACCTGCGTCACGTCAACACCAATTCCGACTCGGAAGTGATGCTCAACGTGTTCGCCCATGAGTTGGCCCAGCGCGGCAAGCTGCAGCCTACCGAAGAAGACGTGTTTGCTGCCGTGACCGACGTGCACAACCGTTGCGTGGGCGGTTACGCGGTGGTGGCGATGATCACCGGCTACGGTATCGTCGGTTTCCGTGATCCCCATGGCATCCGCCCGATCGTGTTCGGCCAGCGTCACACCGACGAAGGCGTCGAGTACATGATCGCCTCCGAAAGCGTGTCCCTGGACGTGCTGGGCTTCACCCTGATTCGCGACCTGGCCCCGGGCGAAGCGGTCTACATCACTGAAGATGGCAAGCTGCACACCCGTCAGTGCGCGACCAATCCGAGCCTGACCCCGTGCATCTTCGAACACGTCTACCTGGCGCGTCCGGATTCGATCATCGACGGTGTCTCGGTCTACAAGGCCCGCCTGCGCATGGGCGAGAAGCTGGCCGACAAGATCCTGCGCGAGCGTCCGGATCACGACATCGATGTGGTCATCCCGATCCCGGACACCAGCCGCACCGCGGCCCTGGAGCTGGCGAACCACCTGGGCGTCAAGTTCCGCGAAGGCTTCGTGAAGAACCGCTATATCGGCCGTACCTTCATCATGCCAGGCCAGGCCGCGCGGAAAAAATCCGTACGCCAGAAGCTCAACGCCATCGAGCTGGAATTTCGCGGCAAGAACGTGATGCTGGTGGATGACTCCATCGTGCGCGGCACCACGTGCAAGCAGATCATCCAGATGGCCCGTGAAGCCGGTGCCAAGAACGTGTATTTCTGCTCGGCGGCCCCGGCCGTGCGCTACCCGAACGTCTACGGCATCGACATGCCGAGTGCCCATGAGCTGATCGCTCATAACCGCACTACCCAGGACGTGGCCGACCTGATCGGCGCCGACTGGTTGATCTACCAGGACCTGCCGGACCTGATCGAAGCGGTCGGTGGCGGCAAGATCAAGATCGAGCACTTCGATTGCGCGGTATTTGACGGCAAGTACGTCACCGGCGACATTGACGAGGCCTACCTGAACAAGATCGAGAACGCACGTAACGATGCGTCCAAGGCCAAGACTCAGGCGGTCAGCGCGATCATCGATCTGTACAACAACTGATTAACCAACCGGCCCCGAGGGGCCGGTTTGCGTTTAAACCGATTTCAGGAGTGACAGCATGAGTCAGGATTGGGATGCCGGTCGGCTGGACAGCGACCTTGAAGGCGTAGCGTTCGATACCCTGGCGGTTCGCGCTGGTCAGCACCGTACACCGGAAGCCGAACATGGCGAACCGATGTTCTTTACCTCCAGCTACGTGTTCCGCACCGCTGCCGATGCGGCGGCACGGTTTGCCGGCGAAGTGCCGGGCAACGTTTACTCGCGCTACACCAACCCCACCGTGCGGGCTTTCGAGGAGCGCATTGCCGCCCTGGAAGGCGCCGAGCAAGCCGTGGCCACTGCCACCGGCATGGCGGCAATCATGGCCGTGGTGATGAGCCTGTGCAGCGCCGGTGACCATGTATTGGTGTCGCGCAGCGTCTTTGGCTCGACCATCAGCCTGTTCGAGAAGTACTTCAAGCGCTTCGGTGTGGAAGTCGATTACGTGCCCCTGGCGGACTTGTCCGGTTGGGACGCCGCCATCAAGGCCAATACCAAACTGCTGTTTGTCGAATCGCCTTCCAACCCCCTGGCTGAGCTGGTGGACATCGCCGCGCTGGCGGAAATCGCCCACGCCAAGGGCGCCATGCTGGTGGTCGATAACTGCTTCTGCACTCCGGCGCTGCAACAGCCGCTGAAGCTGGGTGCGGACGTGGTGGTGCATTCGGCGACCAAGTTCATCGATGGCCAGGGCCGTTGCATGGGCGGCGTGGTGGCCGGTCGTAGCGAGCAGATGAAAGAGGTGGTGGGCTTCTTGCGTACCGCCGGGCCGACCCTCAGCCCATTCAACGCCTGGATCTTCCTCAAGGGCCTGGAAACCCTGGGCCTGCGCATGAAAGCCCATTGCGCCAACGCCCAGGTTCTGGCTGAGTGGCTGGAACAGCAGGACGGCATCGAGAAAGTGCATTACGCCGGCCTCAAGAGCCATCCGCAGCATGACCTGGCTGCGCGTCAGCAGCGTGGTTTCGGCGCGGTGGTGAGCTTCGAGGTCAAGGGGGGCAAGGAGGGCGCCTGGCGCTTCATCGACGCGACCCGACTGATCTCCATCACCGCCAACCTGGGTGACAGCAAAACCACCATCACCCATCCGAGCACCACCTCCCACGGCCGTCTGTCGCCCCAGGAGCGTGAAGCGGCGGGCATCCGCGACAGCCTGATCCGCGTCGCGGTCGGCCTGGAAGACGTGGCCGACCTGCAAGCTGATCTGGCCCGTGGGTTGGCGGCCTTGTGATCGAGCTGGCAACGCCGCCCAGCGGCACTCATGGCCGGGTCGCACTGGTTACGGGCGCCGCACGCGGCATCGGCCTGGGCATCGCCGCCTGGCTGATCTGCGAAGGCTGGCAGGTGGTACTGACCGACCTGGATCGCGAGCGCGGTTCCAAGGTCGCGAAGACGTTGGGCGATAACGCCTGGTTCATCGCCATGGACGTGGCGGACGAGTCGCAAGTCGCCACCTGCATTGCCGAAGTGCTCGGGCAGTTCGGGCGTCTCGACGCGCTGGTGTGCAACGCGGCTATCGCTGACCCGCACAACATCACCCTGGAAAGCCTGGACCTGGCTTACTGGAATCGAGTCCTGGCGGTGAACCTGGGCGGGCCGATGCTGCTGGCCAAGCACTGTGCGCCGTACCTGCGCGCCCACAACGGTGCCATCGTCAATCTGGCCTCGACCCGCGCCGCGCAATCGGAACCCGACACCGAGGCCTATGCGGCGAGCAAGGGCGGTTTGCTGGCCTTGACTCACGCCTTGGCGATCAGCCTCGGGCCGGAGATCCGGGTCAACGCTGTCAGCCCCGGTTGGATCGACGCGCGAGATCCGTCCCAGCGGCGTGCACAGCCGCTGACCGATGCTGATCATGCCCAGCATCCGGCCGGCAGGGTCGGTACGGTAGAGGACGTGGCGGCGATGGTGGCGTGGCTGTTGTCGCGCAATGCCGGTTTCGTCACGGGCCAGGAGTTCGTGGTGGACGGTGGCATGACCAAGAAAATGATTTATAAGTGAGGGCGGTTGCGGGTGCCGTTTGAAACTGTTTTGAAAAAACTTCAACCCTGCTATTGACTTAGCTTCGGTACCTGCGTAAATTTCGCGGCCTCAACGAAGCAAAGGGTGATTAGCTCAGCTGGGAGAGCGTCTGCCTTACAAGCAGAATGTCGGCGGTTCGATCCCGTCATCACCCACCATGTTTTACGAGAGTTTTGCGAAAGCAAGACGGAAGCTGTCAAAAGCCTCCACCGACGCGCAGCGGTAGTTCAGTCGGTTAGAATACCGGCCTGTCACGCCGGGGGTCGCGGGTTCGAGTCCCGTCCGCTGCGCCATATCTGCTTCGAGGCCCACTGAACGCCTTGAAGCTAAGAAGAAGGCTGAAAAGCTATCTTCTAGTCGATAGCAAAGACCCTGGTCGAAAGACCGGGGTTTTTTGTTTTCGGGATTTGAAAGATTGGAACAAGCCTGTGGCGAGGGGATTTAGCGAAACGTCGCACCGCCCCGCAGGGCTGCGAAGCAGCCCTTTGATGATGTGTGGTTCTCAGAACCCCAATTTATCCCGCAACCCGTAATACCAAGCCCCCATCGCCGCAAACGGCGTACGCAACAACTGACCGCCGGGGAAGGGGTAGTGGGGCAGGTCCGCAAACGCATCAAAACGCTCAGCCTGACCACGCAGCGCCTCAGCCAGGACCTTGCCCGCCAGATGCGTATACGTCACGCCATGGCCGCTGCAGCCCTGGGAATAATAAATGTTATCCCCCAGTCGCCCGACCTGCGGAAGACGCGACAGCGTCAGCAGGAAATTTCCAGTCCAGGCGTAATCGATCTTCACATCCTTGAGCTGCGGGAATGCCTTGAGCATCTTCGGCCGAATGATCGCCTCAATATTCGCCGGATCCCTCGCGCCATACACCACGCCGCCACCGAAAATCAGGCGCTTGTCACCCGTCAACCGGTAGTAATCGAGCAAGTAGTTGCAATCTTCAACACAATAATCCTGAGGCAACAGGCTGCGAGCTAGCTCCTCTCCCAACGGTTCGGTAGCAATCACCTGGGTGCCGCAAGGCATGGACTTGGCCGCCAGCTCCGGCACCAGATTTCCCAAGTAGGCATTGCCGGCCACGATAATGAACTTGGCCCTGACCTTGCCCTGCGGCGTATGCACAACCGGACTGGCACCGCGCTCGATGCGCACCGCCGGCGACTGTTCATAAATCACCCCGCCAAGGGACTCCACGGCCGCTGCTTCGCCCAATGCGAGGTTGAGCGGATGAATATGCCCACCGCTCATATCGAGCATCCCGCCTACATACTCATCACAAGCCACCACCTCGCGAATACGCCGCTGATCCAGCAACTCCAACTGGGTATGCCCGAAACGCTCCCATAGACGCTTCTGCGACTCCAGATGGCCCATTTGCTTGGCAGTGATGGCCGCGAATACACCGCCGTCTTTCAAATCACACTGAATCTGATACTTCGCCACCCGCTCGCGAATAATCCGCCCACCCTCGAACGCCATGTCGCCCAACAACTGCGCCTGTTGAGGGCCAACGCTACGCTCGATCACATCAATGTCGCGGCTGTAGCTATTAACGATCTGCCCGCCATTGCGACCCGAAGCCCCAAAGCCCACCTTCGCCGCCTCAAGCACCGTCACCTTGAAACCGTTCTCCAGCAAAAACAACGCAGAGGACAGGCCGGTGTAACCAGCGCCGATCACGCAAACATCTGTCTCGACGTCATCCTGCAGGGCAGGGCGCGGAGGGACCGGGTTGGCTGACGCGGCGTAATAAGACTCTGGATACGGTGTGTTCGCCATTCTGCAACCTCTGTTTTATATTTTTTACGAATGCGCCGATCCTACCCGAGATAAAAATAAGCCGCCAGCCACCGCAAAATCTTCGTCGCATTGGCGAAATTAAATATTTTGCATATTCATAGGGTTAGGTGAAAAAAAGGTGTTGACACCCCTCCGGAATTCCGTAGAATGCCGCCTCACAGCAGGCACGTAGCTCAGTTGGTTAGAGCACCACCTTGACATGGTGGGGGTCGTTGGTTCGAGTCCAATCGCGCCTACCAAACAAAATCCGCTCTGCTGGGCGGTCTAGAAGGGCCCACCGAAAGGTGGGCCCTTTTTTGTTGGCGCACATAAGGACATGGTCATGCGGGTTGTCACTTCCGTAACTTTTCTTTCTATAGCACTTGCTGGTTGCTCTGGAATACCTTCAGTTCCATACGAGGAGCCTGCTCAATCAGAGGGAATGGCGCGTGTTCGCGTTATCACGAACTCCGATGTGTATGGAGACAGCATCGTCGGCAGTTGTGCTCCTGCTACCCGCCATAAGATGGCTGAAGCCGGACGTTTCGGGTCGGATGGTACGGCGAGCATCAACTATCCGCAGTATCCCCTGAAGTCGGCGAGCATTGGCATACCGAAAAGAGTTTGGCCCAGTCTTATCCAGTACATCCCTGCAATTCGGATGGGGGAAGGGGCTTACAAAGAGGTCGTAACCGAGTATCGCGTTAGGGCGGATCTGCCATTCCAAATTGCAACCCTGGGCGCGACCATTGCGGGCAACGGCAGCTCTTACCGGACCTGTGGTGGCCAGGCGTTCGTTTACAAGCTGGAACCAGGGAAAGACTACGAAGCAGTGGTAGGGGTGGATGGCAGACCAAGCAAAGATGGCGAGCCAGCGCTAATTTGCATGTTGGCGGTTCTCGAACTTACCACTTTGCCTGGCACTTCGATTGTGATTCCCCAAAAGCTGACGCATGCTGCGCCTCCGCAGGCGGTCTGCAAAAACTAATAAGCACAGCCCGTCATCGAGCGGGTTTTGCGTCTAGCAGAAACGAGAAAGCCCCGACTTAGGTCGGGGCTTTTGCGTTGCGGCGGATAAAGATAGGGCGACCTCAGGTTGTGGGCGAACACGTCCTGAAGCCACCAGATCGTAGAACCGGCCTGCAAGCCAGCCAAGGCCCTCCGCTGCGCGAGCGAGCAGGGGGCGGTACCGTGGTTCTCCTTTCAGAAGGAAAACGGGGATAGGTCACGATTATTAGATGGGCCGATTACAAGTGAGCTCAAATCGTGGTCTGTCCCCAGCTTCTGTGGCCTTACTTGTCGCTTTTACGGATAAGCGTGGACTCGAAGCGGTGGGTTCCTTTGATGAACGTTATTTGCTTAAGCGTCCCGTCTTCGTTGATAGCAATCACGTTCGGTGTCTTGGACTTATGATAGGGGTGGTCATAGAGGTCGGGCTTATTGCTGTAGGCGAAGGCGGTAAAGTGAAGACCGTCGCTTTTCCAACTAACACCGTTGAACAGGTAGACCCAGTTCTCGCTGTTTGATTGATAGAGATATGCGTCGCTGCCTTTGTCCCTACGGACCTCAAGCTGGACATCCCCTTGCTCATTTGCCCACTGGCCGATGTATCGGTTCAGGTCGGTGTGTGGAGGTACAGTAGGCGCGGGAACGAAATCCTTCACTTGGTACGGAGACTTCCTGGCCTCTTCGGCAGCGTCTACTACGTACGAAGCGCACAATGGGGCGATTTTTTGCACCTTCTGATAGCTAAAGATCAGGGGGTAGCCTGACAGCGTCATGCTCAGGCGCATAGCAGTCGGCGTCAGCGAAAGAATCTCAAGATCGAAGGTATCGTTCGGCGACTCGATATGGATCGACTTACCGTCATGAGCAAGGGTGTACTTGGATACTTCAACCTCCCCTTGGACGTTTGGCTCGGTGCAGTTAAATGAATGCAATGCCACTGTTCCATCTGGTAGATATTCCGCTACGTTGGCGATGCCGTTGCGTAGGGGCGCCATTGCCCAGGCTCCTAGAAGAGCCGTGTGGTCGGCTTTCGCCGATGAACCGGCCGCAGGATCTGATGCTTGCATTGCATGAGCGCCCAAGGACAGGGCGGCGAAAATCAAGGGGTAAAGCTTCTTCACTGAGTACTCTTCCATAGTGGCGTAAAAGACGTTCCTGGGCCGAAACGCACACCCCATTTTGCATGAGTTGTACGCTTGAAAAGCGGGGCCGTTCGATGTTCGGTTTTCCACTGTGTCGGTAGAGCCAATGTCATCTTTAGTCTCGACAGCAGGCCCGGTAAGCGTATCGGTAATGAGGTGGCCTGATTACAGGCGAACTGAAGAAAACGGGGACAGACCACAATTATGAGACGGACCGATTAGAAGGGCCAAAAATTGTGGTCTGTCCCCGGTTTCCCATGAAGGCCAATGTGGTGGTCATCCAAGCGCTCGAGGCGCAGATCGCCGAGCTAGACGCGCGACTGCTTCAACAGGCCAAGCTATGACCTGAATATTTGTTGCTAAAAACGATGCCAGGCGTGGGTGAAGTACTGGCAACGATCATCATGTTGGAAACCGGTGACATAGACCGTTTTGCAGACGTCGGCAACTTCGCCTCTTACGCTCGCTGCGTAAGAAGTGCGCATTACTCCAACGGAAAAAAGAAAGGTGAAGGCAACGCAAAAAATGGCAACGCTTACCTCATTTGGGCTTTCATTGAAGCAGCCAATTTTGCCCGGCGTTTCAGTGACGATGCCAAACGATTTTTCGAGAAAAAGAAAGCCAAGACAAACAGCGTGGTCGCGACCAAAGCACTGGCTCATAAATTGGCGCGTGCGAGCTACCACATACTTAAGGAGAAACAGCCTTTTGACGCTAAACGCTGTTTCGCCTGAAGGGCGAGTTAGGTGATGGCCGGCCAACCAAAAGGGGACTGGGCATGGACCACGAAATCCGAGTGGCGCCCGACCATCACCGCCTGAGTGTGTTGTAACCGGGTCGTCCGCCAAGTGAGCCAGTTGAGACTGGACGTGCGTGCCACGCGCGAGCCACAGTTCTGTGACACGTTTTGGACACATTGACGGTACCAACGTTTCTCTGGGGCAGTTCACTGCCAGGGCGGTGCGTGTTGTGTTGCTACCGCTTGATCCATATGGGTGTCAGGCACGACTCGGTCGTAGCCATTGATGAGAAAACGGGTACGACGGGTTCAACCGAGCAGGTTGAGACAAAGGGAAACCCTACAGTTAAAAGCTGCAGGGCGAGTTGGCTTTTAGCCTTGACTTGAGACCGGCTAATGGGTGTCCCCTTTTTAGTCCCCTTTTAGCAGCCCGCTACTTCCCATCCCGGGCTGAGGCCGGCGACAACGTACGTGGCGCCTTGGATACGATCGGCGAGAACGCCGGGCATATCAAACAAGGCTTGGCCAGACTCCGGGCTCAAGGGCTGATTTGATTGACTCAGGAGCAGCAAGCTACGACAAATAATCATAAAAATTTAATGGCAATGAAGCTTTTTATCTATATCCGAGCTGGGCAGAAATAGAAATCATTTGGTGCAGATGTTCCTTATAGCCAAATCAAAGAAATAAAAATTTTAAGATTTCGATTTAATATCAAAGGGCTATTATTCGGCCTTTATTAAATAAATATCCTCGACTAGATTATGTTTTGTTGGTACTCACCAACAACTACTCAGGAAGAGGAAATTGCTATGAGCGATTGTACCTGCAAAGAGCATAACAAGTCGTCATCCAGCGAGCATGTGGCTGATTATTCTGTAGTCGGGTTCGGGGCAAAGGCTGGTTCACCTCCCCAGTTGGATGGCGTTCTAGCTCTGAAATTGTCGGTGTGCGTTGGGGCCAGTTATAATCAGGCCACCAATCAGATCTGTTTTACAATCCCTGTATATGGAGATTACTGTCTGACCTCACCGGTTTCAATTCCGGTAAGCGGCCAGCTCAAAGTCTGCGCTGAAACATGCGGTTCTTTCATACCCACAGGTCTGAAAGCGACCGTCTATCTGAACGGAACTGTTCTGTTCACGGCGACACTGTTTGGCGCCTGTTAAAAAATAAGTTTTAAACAGTAAAGTCCGAAGGGATACTGTTATCAGTAGCTCTTCGGTCTTTGTATATTTATAGCTGTCAGTCGGCCGAATCACCATCAGTAAAAAGGGGACATATGTATCTATTGCCTCGCTGCGCTGAGAGCTTTCATCGAATGGATTTGCTTGGGTCAACTAGCTGCCGGCTAGAAAATAAATCCGTCCCCTTTTCCCAGCGAAGTGCCTGCCATCTCCAGCGCCGGCGGCGTGGTTCATGGAAGAACAAGAGCCCAACTTGCCCCTGCGCATGCTCAACGAATTGTCGCCATCACGAGTGATGGCGATCAAGGATTGATCGCTCTGGCGGTGCGCCAAGCCTATGTAAAAGAAGAGTCCGCGACAAAGTAAAAGAGCGGCCAGCCTAGGTGCGTCAACATCCATGCTGGCCACCGAACGACAAATTATCCCTGGAAGCCCCGCAAAGTTGATCTCTGCATACAGTAGAGGACAATAATCCATTGATAGTTGATTGCAATCATTACTCTTCTATTTCATATCCAAACTTCATGATTACTGATAAAGTTGTGCCGCCGCCGGCTGTAGGTGTTTGTGGTTGCCAAACAATATTCCCGTCTGGGTTTTCTGGCTTATTATCATCGCTTGAGCTAGGGATGCACGTATTTTCCGCCCCTGCTGCCCAAGGTACATTCCAGGATACTTTTACCCATCTGTCATCTTGGCCATAAATGGAATAAGTAATAGAGCCCTCCGTACCAGAGGACGTATTATCCCTGCCTTGAGCGACTAAGACTTGAATTGTTGTTTTGGGCGGGACTTGAGCTACAGGGCCGGTATCGACTCTTCCCAGTCGAAGCTTATGTCTTTATAAATGAGAGTTTTAGTTTTGGAATCATTAACATAGTTAGGTAGAATTTTTCAGATGCGCCCATGATAAAAATCTCCAATTGCATCAGAGTGAAGTACTGTTGTTTTCTATTGCTCGCTGCCAAAAGATGATAATGGTTATGAAGTCATGAGGGGTTTCTCCTCCCTGGAGATAATATTTAATGATAGTGCTGCAATCCTTTTGCAGTTATCATTTTTCCTTTAGCAAATAACAACCTGTTGCGCCGCCTGAGGAATTGCATTTGTAGGCGTATGCCTCTGGTTCTGACGGCCATACTTTGAATGTAAGGGCGTCATTCAAATTGTTTGGAAGATTAATTAATTGTATTTCGGATGATTTATGATCAAGAAAGCCATCCCGGAAATCGGAGAAGGCGTCTGCTTGCGTTGGTTTTTGTCTGGAGGTTGTTGTGTGGGCAGGAGGTCAAAATAGCAGTCAAGGGTATTGGCAATGCGCTTGAGGCGAATTTTCTTGCGAAAGACATATGCTTGCTCCTTTTGATAGGCTTTTGGATTATGGTGACAATCCACAAACGGGGTGACTAACCAACCTCGTTGTTTTTTGTAACCATCCAAACTTTGCCAGTATTGCTCCATTCAAACTTTGTCCAGAATGACTCCATTTTATTTACGCTACATTCTGGGCTTTTCAACAGTCTTCATGACTATAGATCCGAATAATTGACTGTCAAAGCTGGTGGGTTGAAGCTGGGGAGGGATAAGACGAACGGTAGGACAGTCCTGTCTGGGAGGGGATTGTGTTCGGTCGGCAGGACGCCGTGGAGGGGAAAGCACTGTAGGAATGTCCAACGCTAACTTTCTGATTCTTATAGGGAAATCTTGCTGTTTTGACGCTGGATCTGGGTGTTTTCATTTTTTCAATAGGTTATGTCTTCTCCCCGAAATTCCTGGATCTGTCCGAATTTCACTGCTTCAAGCTCCCGACACCCCCTGGACGCATACTCTCGCACCGCTGGCGTTCGAAAGGACGTAGCTCACCATATGATGGCAATTGGGTGGCATTATTAGGTCTCACCTAAGGAGAGACGCATGCAATTTTTACAAAAGGAAAAACGCCATTACTTGACTGACGAATTCATAGGCACGGACGAGGGGTGCGGCATATTCATACCGGCCAACAAAGCGCTCTATGGCTTTGTGCGAGAGAATCCCAGTCATACAGATCACGCGCAGGTGGCTTCAAAGGCGCTGATCATTGGCCGCAGCCTGGCTGCATCGGTCGAGCGCCGCAAAAAGGGCGACGAGGACGACGAGGATGGTTATGAAGGCTCCACGGGAGGCTTTTATGAGCGGTTGGCTAAATCTATTTGCAGCTCGGATGTAGGTTTGGAAGCGTCCTTTCTCCCGGCGGGGGAGCGGCTTGCTGGATCTGTCTGTACGGCGGTGAACAAAACGCATTCCCGGCTCTGCGAGGCCATCAGTGCCGTCACTAATAAGGACGCGAGCAGCTTCGCTTCGAAGTATCTGCACTTCCATTTTCCGACTCTGTTTCCAATGGTTGATTCGCGAGCCAGGGAGGCGCTGAAGTGGATCGCGAATGAGGAGGGGCTGGTTTTCGCGCCGACCACGGCGGGTATGTCAAAAAACTATGCGACTTACATAGACTTCTACATACGCGTTCGTAGTCTGTTCGAAGAAGAACTTGGCCGGGAAATCAGCCTTAGGCAGATGGATAATATTCTGCTTAATCGCTACGACAACTGGGTTTAGTTACCACTTAAAACCCGCTTCGGCGGGTTTTTTGAGAAAGCAAGAGAACGGGTTTACCGTTGCGGTCCCTTAAGTGCGGAAGGCCGTTTTTATCGGAGCATCTGGAGCGCTAAGGTCGTCTTGTGGGGCTCTGTCTCGTAGTGGCGAAGTAATGGTGCTAAATTCTGCGCATTTCAGGTGTGCGCTCGTCTGGCTCGGCGGGAATCTCTACTCTGTCTCAACCCATTTTATGGATATGGAAATTCAATGAAAAAAACCAAGCTCTCGATTTCGTTGTCTAGCGCCGTTGCCATTTTGATGCTGAGCGGATGCGCTGCCTCTGTGAAAAGCGGTGGAACTGAAATGCTGGTCATCCAGGAGTCAGCCAAGCAGAACCTGGTCGTGAATCTCCAAGGAAACAGCAAGGTTCAACAAAACGAGGACTGGCCTCGCTTGAAGCGCGAATGGAGTGACGCTCTACAAGTTGAAGCGACTCGCGCCGGTTACAGCCTTACAGAGGGCCAGACATCAGGCCCTGAGGGTAAAGACGGTGTTCGTATCAAGATCAACGTGACCAATTTCCGTTACCTCACCCCGGGCGCACGCTACGGAGCCGGGGTCATGGTAGGAAATGCATGGGTCAACTCCAGCGCAGATTACTCGGACTTGAAATCAGGCCGCCTGATTGGAACTCGGACGTATGACACGTCGTCGTCTGCTTGGGAGGGCGTCATGTCGGCTATGACCCAAGAGCAGGTTCAGGCCATTTCTCAGAAAATCATAAGTGACATCAAGAGCGCAAAGGCCAAGTAGTCGGATCCTGGAGAACCAGCTCCGGTGCCGGGGCTGGCGTCGATCTGACGCACGTTGCCGTGAAATTTTCGGAAAACGGGCGGGAAGAGGAGGCCATCGAACTGATGGAGATCGCCGCCAGTTTTCAGGAAGTCGTGGATCGATTTGGTTGCTATGCGAATGATGTCATGAACGGACGAATAAAGCAGGCTGCGGAAGAGCACGGATGACTCAATGGAAAGCACAGGGGTTTTGGAGCAAAGCTTGGATCAACTAGCTGCCGGCTAGAAAATAAATTCGTCCCCCTTTTCCAGCGCATTCCGGGCCAAGTCCTATAAGTTAGCGCTCTGTGGGTGATAACCTACGAGTACTTCTATAAATGATATTGGATACCGTTATGAAAAGCTGTTTGAGGACGCTCGGAGCTAGCTTCGCTAACAGCATAGTGATCCCCGCCGCTTGGTTATCGGGGCTTGCGACGATAGGACTCTTGTGGGGCGTGATAGAGTTTTCGCCCGGTAAGCTTACAGTCGAAGGACGTCAGCTCTTCCTGGCTTCTGTTTCTATTTTTTTTCTCGCCATATGGCACTTGATACGGCGCAAGAGACGAGCAAAAGCACTTGTAGCATCCATCAACCTAAAAGAAGGTCTGAGCCTTGACGATACTCAGCTGCTCGGCTATCCAAGCCCCATATTTCTTGCTTTTGACCTCTCCAACAAGAAACTCGCTCAATGCCAAAGCGCCACCGGCGACTATCAAATTCGAGACTTCACGTGGGTAACAGGATGGCAGTGTGAGTGGCAACGGATTGACAGCAGGGTGTCGGGCGGGGTTCTTCAAATAGTCGATGGGGCGGGCATGAGCGTTCCAGCCGATGAGATTCGGCGTAGATTCATAGGATTCTCACTGGTTTTGACGGTTGCCGATACAAGTCATCCTCCCCTCCGTTTTCCAATGAACCGGAGCGTAGCTGAAGGGTGGTGTACCCGGTGCAATGTACTTTTCAAGTGCTGAACACGAAGCTTCACACTAGAAGGTAATTATCTTTAGCAGGGAACCGGGGGACAGACCACGATTATGAGTTCATCTGGAATCAGTGCATCCCACAATCGTGGTCTGTCCCCGGTTTTGTGTCCCCGGTTTTGAAAGTGATCATGAGTTCAAATCAAAGTCTGTCCCGATCTCCTCATCGTCACTCGCCTTATGGGCCGCGGATGCAGGGAAAACGCGGGCAGGTCTGTTTATCATTGAGATAAAAATGTGGATTGTTTCCTGTTTTGCTACTCGAGTTAAATAAAATCAAAGGATGGAAGGGTAATGAAATTTTCTGTGTTAGGTATTATCTGGCTTCTATCATTCAGCTTGTTTTTTGCCGGGTGCGCATCTTCAGTTTCGTTTCAAACGCCTGCTTCCAGTTCTGGGGAGTTATCTTATCCAGCACCGGATCCTATCGAAGCTGCACAGCGGGTTGAAGTTTTTTCGACAGTGAAGGTCAGCTATGCAACGAACAGAAGAAAAGGTCCGGATGGCGGTCTATTAGCTGAGCTGAATGTGTCCGATGCCCCCCTGTCTTATGGTCAGGAGACCGTTCTGATTCCTCTTGAAAGGGATGTAGGGAGTTTTAAAGATTCGCATAGCTCCACATTTAAAGTGTTAATGAGGTTTGGGGTTGTGGATGATCAGGATGATCCCATTATTACCTTGCTGAATGACAAATCACTAACATTGTCTGAGGCTGACTTCTTTAAGCAGTTCAAGTCAACGAATGCTGTTAAAAGCGGCGATGTATTGCTTTTTGTACATGGCTTTAACGTAAAGTTTGAAGACGCTGTTAAGCGTGCAGCTCAGGTTTCCTATGATATTAATCCTGATTTGCAACCTGTAGTGTTCAGTTGGCCTTCTATTGGGGATCCATTGAAGTACAATCGCGATTTCGGTAGGGCGCTGGACTCCATTGATGACTTCGAAAAATTTATGTTAAAGCTGGCGGCCTCTACGCAGGGAAAGAGAATTCATATCCTGGCGCATAGCATGGGGTCAAAAGTAGTCATTCCTGCACTGGGCAAGCTCTACTCCTCTCATTCAAAGCTATTGGACAAGAAATTGGGTAATATCATACTGGCTGCACCTGACTTTCCCAGGGAGACGTTTATTTTAAAATATAAGGCTGCGTTTAGTAAGTTTGGTCGCGCAACAATTTATATGTCGTCGGAGGATAAGGCGCTCAGAGTTTCCTCTAGCACCTATCTTGCTGATCGAGAAATGCTTGGCTTTAGTGGCTCTGACGGTTTTTTCTTTCCCGGAATTGACTCTGTTGATATAACTCATGCGGGAGGGGTTGATGATCTTCTTGGCCATTCAAAGTATGGTAGTTCGGCTCGTGTACTAGTGGATATGCACGATATGATCGGGAGTAATTTGAGGGCCAACAAAAGAAAAGGTTTTATCGTTGTGCCTCCTTACAAGTATTTTTTTCTACAGCCGTAGTGCTTTTGGGGCCTGGGGGCGTGGGTAGACTACGATGATTAGAAAGTCATAACGTCTAGACCCGCAGAGTCTAAACAGTCCACTGGCTAACGGCGCACCCGAGGCTGCCTGCGTCCCGATTCGTCGGGGCGCAGGCAGAACCCGTTCAACCAATACTCTGTTCCAACAACCACTCACTAAAAGCCCGTACCTCCAGTTGCCGCTCCCGCCCCGGCACACACACCACCGTATACCGAGCACCCACCAAGCGAACCTCAGGCCGATAGCCAACCAGTTCCCCACGCACAACAGCCTCAGCAACCAGCACATTGCTCGCGAGCACCAACCCGTGCCCGGCAATCGCCGCCTGCAGCGCATGTTGTTCCTCGTCATATCCCCGGAACCGCGCATTATCCAGCCAGCCCAAGGTGCCGGCCTTGGCGCACCATGCAGGCCAGTCGACCGCCACCTTTGCGCTGCTCAGCCACGGCACGTCGATCAATTCGATGGGCGAGCCCGCTATGGGCGGTTGCCAACCGGGGCGGCAATAGACGCCAAAATACTCGTCCAGCAACGGCTGCTCGAACAGTTGCGGATCGGGCGTGAACAGGGCGCGGATCGCCAGGTCGATGCTGGCGTCACGCTTCAGGTCCACCACGTCGTTGCTGCTGTGCAGGCTGACGTCGATGTCCGGGTGCAACCGATGAAAATCCCCGAGCCGCGGTATCAGCCACAGGCTGGCGAATGCCGGTGTCGTGCTCACCACCAGGGACTGTGCAGCACACGGCGGCGACAGCACCTGCAGGCCATGTTGGATATCCAGCAGGGCGCGGTGCATGAAAGGTTGAAGGCGCTCGCCGTCGGCGCTCAGGCGCACGTTTTGGCTGGAGCGTTCGAACAGTCGTACGCCAAGGAAGGCTTCAAGGCTTTTGACTTGGTGGGAGATCGCCGCCGGGCTGACATTCAGTTCCTGGGCTGCTGCCTTGAAGCTGCCTAGTCGTGCGGCAGATTCGAAGCCGCGCACGGCGGTGAGAGGCAGTTTGGCGAACATGGGCGAGTAGGTTACTCAGGTTGAGCGTGGCTCAATTTAGCTCAATTGTGCGCGGGCGCTCAACTTGCCACGCTGTGGTCTTCCAATCCAACCCAGGAGCCCACCGATGCAAGGCACGCCCCGTAAAATCCTCCAGGCCATACTCTACGAAGCTGGCGGCGTGCTGTTCGTGGCACCGGCGCTGGCGCTCACCTACGGCCAGGGTATGGGCTATTCAACCTTACTGTCGCTGGTGATTTCTGCTGTCGCGCTGGCCTGGAACATGCTCTTCAACGGCCTGTTCGAGTGGTGGGAACGTCGCCAGCGCAGCCGCCATCGTAATTGGCTGCGACGACTGCTCCACTCCCTGGGATTTGAAGGCGGCTTGACGCTGATTCTTACCCCGGTGATTGGGGCGTGGCTAGGCATCAGCCTGTGGCTGGCACTGGTGACCAACTTGGGGCTGTTTGTGTTTTTCTTCTTTTACTCGCTGGTTTTTCAATGGGGGTTTGATCGAGTGTTTGATGTTCCGCTTTCGGCGCAATCTGGTCAGGGGCCTTTATCCAACGCCCCATGAATCAGTTGCATAAGCTGTAATCTTTAATGAAGAACTCTTCGGCTTTCTCCAATCCGGATTCGATCGAGTGCCCTGTTTAACGCATCTAAGGCATCGAGGAGGGCTTTGGCCTCAGCTTCTCGACCATCGCCCCAGAGGCGCTCGGCCATTTTGTTCAGTGCCTGGATAGAGCGCTCGATTTCAGCAGCAGTCGCCGCTTTGGTTTCCTGATGTTTTTTTGGCATCGATTAGCACTTTGTCAGGGCATTGGTTAATGAGCGTCAGCGCGAGTTCACCAGGCGCTCTATTCCTGGCCGGAAGTCGTTACAATTAGGGCCAGCGCGGGCATTCGCAACGCACCGCATTCATTTGATTAAGGAAGCACTACGTGAAACGGAATTTCTCCCTGGCCCTTGTCGTCCTGGCAACAACGCTCGGTGGCTGCGCCGCCAACACGCCAGCCAATGATCCATCCTTGATTGGTTCATGGAAAGGTCTGCGGGCGGAAAACGGCAAATGCCAGTTCCTATCCTGGAAAAATAACTTCAAGCCCGACGGTCGCTTCACCATCACTTTTTTCCGGGATGCCCAGCAGACCCAGCCGATTCAAACCGAACATGGCACCTGGTCTGCTGCCAATGGCAAGAACGAATTGAGAACCGATGGTGTGCGTTTGCCTGATGTCTACACCTACAAGTTGATCAACGCCGACACGGTGCATTACGTCAATGTGGCGTCAGACCCTTCCGGCGATTGCCAGGAAGATTATGACTTCACTGAGCGCCGCATTCGTGGTTAGACCCATTTGACATGAGATTGCCTTATCGACGACGTTTTTTGTGCAAGAGACATCCACTCGTTGGCCTGAGCCTGTTTGATCTTGCGTGAATAAATGAGGCTGGTAAGGTGGCGCCTCGTTTAAATCAGCATTCTAGAGGGATCTCTTATGCACTCATTTTTCGCCAAGACTTTTGGCGGTCTGACTACCAGCTACTACATCCGCCAGTTTCTTTTTGGGCTGCTGTTCACTGTGATGATTATCTCCCTGGCGGCTAACAGCCCTGGAGGAATCGGCGCGAAGCCTGGGCTGATTGTGTTGGCGATCATCAACACTTTGCTGTATCCGTACTCTCGATTCGTCTACGAAAGCGTTGTCGGCTACATCATGGGCAACAATGTTTTTTTCGTGAATGCACTGTTCATGCTGATAGTGAAGGTTTTCACCATGGCGATGTGCTGGTCGTTCGCGATTTTTGTGGCGCCGGTGGGACTGGCGTACCTGTTCTGGCGCAACAGCCGTTCGGCCGTTGAATAGGTCAATCGCTCAACGCGTTTGCAGTTGAAAATGGGTGTGAGCAACGTCTTTTGACGTGCCCGTTTCCTTAAGTCCCCCTTTTTCAGTCCCCGGATAAAAATCGTCTGCTGATCAGTTCTACTGCATCCGACGGAGATATCAGGGCTGTGTCTATGTTGAAGGGGGCGTTATCCCACGCCTCATATTCATGATCCAGCACAGACTTCCAAGTGGGGGGCGTCAGCCCGGGAATATCAATTTCCCGGGTTTCTACCCGCCGCTGGTGTTCACGTTTATCAGAGCAAATCACCTGGATATTCACCAATGGAACACCCGCGCGCGTGGCGATTTCGCTCCAAGCCTTTCGGCTTTCGATGACGGGATTAACACAGTCAACGATAACCGTGCTGCCGAAACGAAGATTACTCAGGGCAAGCTCATAAGCGACCATGTAGCCGCTGCGTCCCACGTCTTGTGCCAGGGCTCCGGAATTGCGGATAGCCTGCTCAATCGTATCGATTCGCAGGTATACAGCACGTGTTCTGTTGGCAAGATCACTTGCGATAGTCGTTTTTCCGGTCCCCGGAAGGCCGCTGAAGACAACGAGCATCCTATGTCCTTTGGTGAGTGAGTTAACCTAGTCTAGGTGGTTGTCGATTATAGGTTCAGCCGGGGCGCCCATGCGCTGTTCCGCCCGTATACCGATGGCCCTAACGGGTGTGAGGGGCGGTCAGCTTTTTTGTGGGAAACAGGAAGGCTTTGAAACCGCGATTCAGAAACAGAAAGCCCGCACACTCATGACGAGGTGCGGGCTTTTGATTAGCCATGCCTGTAATCAGAAACGCATGCCCTGGAACGGATTCCAGCTTTGTTCGCCTTTCACTTCTTTGAGGTAGTACGAGTAGTTGGCGATGAGCGCATAGGTCATGGAGAAAGCAACACCCAGGCCGGTGCTCAACGGTCTGGGGAAGTCCATGCCCAAGATCGCAAAAATCACACTCAGCACGATATTGATCGTCAGCATGATGCCGAGCAGGGCGAGGTTTTTCTTCCAGAGACCCAGGACGAACAGGTAAATGGGGCCGAAGAAGAACGCAATCACGTTAGCGTTAACCAGCAGTTTTTTCTTGAAACCTGGCAGCTCCTTGATTGCGACCTTGTATCGTGGGTCGCTCGGGGCACCGTAGGTGTCAAAGAAGTTAAAGCGTTCTTGCCATTTGGCACTGTATTTACCGCTGCTTTGCACTTGTTCATTCGTGCTCATTTTTGCTGCTCCTGATATTCCATGAGGTGATGTTTGTTCTTCCGAGATGTCCTGTATTGCTGTTTTTATTAGTTTTTTTGGCGAGCGGATTGTATAGGTTTATTGCAGGGCGGGCTCACGCAGATTTCCTGATGTATTTGCCCGTGCGCTTTATAAGCGGTTACGTGAAAAAATACCGTACTGGCGGCTTAAGCGGCCATCGGATCTGTGACGTGCATCACTCTGTCCTGCGGATTCGGGCGCAAAGACTTCAGGCTGGATAAGGGCAGGCCCGCATGCCGATCCGATGGCCGCCCTTAAACCCTCTGGATCAGCCGTGTAAACTGTGGGCTCAATCAAGGAGTTGTCGAATGTCTTTAGTAAGGATCGCTAGCCTGTCCCTCTTGCTGAGCGCGTGCGGATTTACCGGTAGTGTGCTCGCCAATCAAGCCGTTGAAACCCATCGTCTTGCCGTAACGCTTGTGGCGATGGAGCATCTCTGCAATAAGGCAAACCCGGGATTAAACGGGTCTGTCGAAAATGCCATGGCCAGCGATCCCAGCATAGACGAACCGACCAAGGCTGAAGTCCGAAAAATAAGTTCAGACCCTGCCTACAAAGGCGAAGTCGAATTTATGATGCAGTCCCTCAACAACTCGGGCTTGGCAACGATGGCGCAGGATCTCTGCAAAAGCTACGCGGCCAAGTAGTTCGGCGCCCTTGGCGAGTTTCTTTAGCTATCGTCCATGGGCAAATATTCAAGCCCGGGTGCTGCGCGAATCCTTGTCATTGGTTTTCGCGATCCTGCGCCAGTTCGCATACCGTGGGCCTTTTACACTGCGGCAATATTAGAAGAGGCGATGTCTTGTCGAACGTTGAAACGCATCTGCATGAGTTAAAGCTGCAACACATCGTTGACGGCTTCAGACAGTTAATCCCCATTTCTCTTTTCGTCGTCGTGTTCGGCGTCGCTTTCGGCCTGGCGGCTGCGCAAACCGGCTTGAGTGATACGTCGGCCGTGCTCATGAGCACGCTGGTTTTTGCCGGCGCGTCTCAATTTGCCGCGCTGGATCTGTGGGGGCAGCAAGTCCCCGTCGTTCCGCTGATGATCACGGTCTTCGCCATCAACGCCCGGCATCTGTTGATGGGCGCGACACTTTATCCGTGGCTGCGGGAGTTGCCCGTCGCCAAACGCTACGGTGTCATGCTGGTTGTCTCGGACGCCAACTGGGCCATGGCGATGCAGGCATTCAATCGTGGCAAGCCGGGGCTCGGGATTTTATTCGGCGGCGGCATTGCCCTCTGGGTCACTTGGATCCTGGGTAGTTGGCTGGGGCTTCATTTTGGCAGCGCCATTGAGAACCCGGTCAGCTTCGGGCTCGATATGGTGATGGGCTGTTTCTTGTTGGCGATGGTCGTGGGTGGGAAGAAGAACCTGCGCATGTTCATCATCTGGACCGTGGCGGCCTGCTCATCGCTGCTGGCCTACTGGTATTTGCCGGCGAACAGTCATGTCGTGGTTGGCGCTTTGGCGGGGGGCGCTCTGGGCGCGCTGTGGATGGAGAAACAACAATGAATATTGAAACGGCGGGTTATGGCACGTTGCTCGTCATCTTGATCATGGCCGTCGTGACATTGGCAACTCGGTGGGGCGGTGTTTTCGTGATGTCGTTCGTGCCGATCAACTATCGGGTGCAGCAGTTCATCACGGCCATGTCCGGTTCGGTGTTGGTGGCGGTTCTGGTTCCGATGGCTGTTAAAGGTGACAACGGCGCACGGTTGGCGTTGTTGACCACGGCAATCGTCATGTTGCTCCTGAAAAAGCCGCTGCCTGCGATTGCGGCCGGCATACTGGCTGCCGCGTTAGTCAGGCATTTTTAAGGCGTCAAGTCGCCCGCTCACAAGCGGGCGATGAGTTCCAGTCAACATCCGGGTTAAAAGCTCAGGGCCGCGGTCTCCCCAAATGAGTGATCCTGAACCGCAGCCATGAAGTGCAGCGGCATCTGCGGTTTCGCCTCAAGGGGCGGAATTTCGAAACTCCCCACTACTTGACCGTGAAGCGCACTCAGCCGTATCGACTCTTCTTCCTTTGCCTTTGCCATTCTCGCGTGGTTCGCTGCGATTTCGTTGAGAGTTGACACGGTACATCTCCATTGGCTGACTAAGCATTGATAAAATTGCCGCCGCGTCAGAATTACGTCGTTCTTGGCTGCTAACACAGGCCAGTGCAAACCCTAAGCCAGACGTGGCCGCCTATCAGGTGCTACGTTTAACAGGCGACGAGTGGTGGGGCTGCATGTCCATGAACGCCCGGAAAGACGTTCAGCGCCGGCAATGTTTCAACCATGCCTCAACAATAAGTCACTGATAATACAAACTCGGTGAATGCCGCTCAGTCAGCGTCTGTGCCGTAGATCTCAGGCCCGGTTGACGCCTTTCCATGCAATACCACCACGCCAATACCGATTACGCTGGTGGCGAACGCCAGCAGCAGAATCAGCTGCTGTGTTCCCACAGGCGCGGCCAGCACCGCGACCAGCAGGCCCGCCAGTGGTTGCGACAGGTTGTTGAGTAGCGTAATGACGCCAACGGTCTTGCCGAAATCCTGGGGTGGGATGACTTGTTGGCGCAACGTGCGGAAGTAGACGTTGAACATCTTGTCGAAGCCGACGATCAGCAGGAAACCGACGGCATAACCCCATGTGCTCGGGCTGAACGCGGTGATGAAAGCGCCAGCGGCGATCAGCGTATAGGACAGCGCTCCCAGGACTTTCAACGGCAAGCTCACCCGCGCCAGGAAGAACAGAATGAGGATGGTGGTCATCGCCCCGGCCGCCTGTAACCCGGCGTAGTAATCCTTACCGGCGCTGTATTGGCCGATCACCATGGCGGCCGAGGTGGCGAGGGTGACGCCGATGATCAGGTTGACGCCCACCGCCAGGCCGATGATTTTTTTCAGCTCCGCCAGGCGGCGGATGTGGCCGAAGGCGATGCGCAGCGGCTTCAGCCAGACATCGTGATGCTGCTCGAAGGTTTCCAGCGTGACCGAGCTGGTGCGTTGCCAATAGACCATGGCCAGGTCCGCCAGCAGGAACAGTCCGGCAATCGCCAGCACCACCCAGTGCCACGCCCACACTTCGAGCATCAATGCGGCGATCAGCGGGCCCAGCACCAACCCGGTCTGGTCGGCTATTTGCGAGTAAGCGAGGGTCTTGGTGTAGGTGTAGTGCTTGAAGATGTAAGGCATCACCACTTCACGCGCCATGATGCCTTGGGTGGTCAACACGCCGCATAGGGCCGAGAGCGCCACGATCCAATAGATACCGCCGAAGACGCCATAGAGCACGACCGCCACGCCGCAGGCGACAGCGCGATAGACCTGGCTGATGTGCAGGATACGAATGGGCGGGAATTTGTCGCACAGCGCGCCGCAGATCGGAAACGATAAATAGCGTGGCAGCGATTCGACGAAAAACGCCAGGCCCGCCCAGGAAACGCTGTTGGTGGTCTGGAAAACAATCAGCGGAACGATGAACAGCAAAATCTGATCGGCCAACCGGGAGAGGAACATCGAGACGAAAAAAGCCAGGTAATCCTTGCGCATGGAACTCCTTGATTGCGGGTTGAAAGTATCGTCCTGTCTGGCAACGACGCACAGCGTGATATGGAACTAATATCACCCATAGTCTCTATATCTTTACAGGGGAACATCCCCTCTTTGAGAGAACTGCCATGTTTAAATCGCGCTCGTTGATTGCTGCAGTGACCTGTTTCGCCCTGGCGGCGGGCCCTGGGATTGTTGTCGCGGACCCGGGCAACGGCAAGGGAAACGCTCAATTCGATCAAGGCCCCGGTCAGGGACAGGGAGGCAAAGGCGGGCAGGGCAACAAGGGGGGAGGGCAAGGCAATCCTGGCAATAAGGGTAACCAGGGTGGCAAGGGCAATCCGTCCGGTGGCGATTGGCACAACGGCCCGAGCATTGATCGTGGCGGCATTATCGGCCTGCTTGGTGGCCATCGTGATTATTGGAGCCCCGGCCCGCCGTTGCCACCGGGTATCCAGAAGAACCTCGCCCGGGGCAAGCCGCTGCCCCCAGGCATTGCCAAGAAGCTCGACGGGCGCCTGTTGGGGCGGTTGCCGCACTACGATGGTTATGAGTGGCGGCAGGCGGGCACCGACCTGATCCTGGTGGCGATCGCCAGCGGCATCATCTATGAAGTGCTCAACGGTGCGTTCGATTGACCCGGTGTTTCAACGAAATGGCAGCCTCTTCGGAGTAGTGCCTCTCAGTTGAGAAACGGAACTTGTGGGAGCGGGCTTGCTCCCACAGTTTTTCCGAGTTGTCTCAGGTATCGCATTCACCACAGGTTTCGTATCAGTTTTCCAGTTGGCGCAGGCGTTTGTACAAGGTATTGCGGCTGACCCCCAGTCGTCGCGCCAGGTGCGAAATATTCCCGCCCACCGCCTGCAACTGGCGGTTCAGATCTTCGACATCGTTCAGGTCCACGGTCAGTGGTTCGGGTGTTTCCACCGGCTCCATTTCAAGGTCGACGAAGAAATCGTCGGGTAGGTGTTCCGGGCGGATCGGTTGTTCCTCGGCCATCGCCAGGGCCACTTGCAACACGCTGCTGACCTGGCGCAGGTTGCCCGGCCACGGATGGCGTTCGAACAGATCCACGACCTCGCGGCTCAAACCGGCCCACTGGGTCGGTTCGCGATGGTGTTCCCAGAGGCGTTTGAACAGGGCCTGCTTGTCGCTGCGTTCGCGCAGCGGTGGCAGTTCCAGGGTCAAGCCGCCGATGCGGTAATACAAGTCTTCGCGGAACCGACCCAGCTGCACCTGTTCACGCAGCGAGCGGTTGGTGGCGGAGATGATGCGGATGTCCACCGGGAACAGCTCGGCGCTGCCCACCGGTTGCACGCAACGCTCCTGCAAGACCCGCAACAATCGAGCCTGGGTCGGCAGGGGCATGTCGCCGATCTCGTCGAGAAACAGCGTGCCACGGTCGGCCTTGCGGATCAGGCCGATGCTGCCCTTTTGGTTGGCGCCGGTGAAGGCGCCTTTTTCGTAGCCGAACAATTCCGATTCCACCAACTCGGCGGGAATCGCCGCGCAGTTGACGGCAATGAACGGCTGCTTGCAGCGCGAGCTCGCCTGGTGCAGGGCTTTGACGAACACTTCCTTGCCCACCCCGGTCTCGCCGTGGATCAGCAGCGGAATGTCCTTTTCCAGCAAGCGCTCGGCCTGGCGCACGGCTTTTTCCACGCGGCTGTCACCGAAGTGCAGGGTGTTGAGGCTGATGACGTGGCTGGCGGGGGCAGGCGCGGGTGATGGTTCGGCGAAGACCCGCGCCTTGATCGACACCTGGCTCGGGCGCCTGAGCACGCACTGGAAACGATTGCTTCCGGACGCTTGCAGGGCGAACGGCAGGCCGTCGGGTTGGTTCAGCAGCTCCAGCAACGAGACCTTGAACAGGCTTTCGATGCTGACCCGCGACAGGCTCAGGCCCAGCAGGTTGTCGGCGCGGCGGTTGGCGGACAGGACCTGGCCGCTCTCATCGAAGATCAGCAGCCCGGCCCATTGGCTGTCGAGGTTGTTCAAGCCGGTGTTGAAGGTCAGTTGGAAGTGTTCACCGCGAAACAGGTTGAGGATCAGCCGGTTTTCCACGGTCTGGCTCATCATCTTGACCATGCCCAGGGTGTGGGACGGCGGCAGGTAGCTGTCGCTGGAGACGTCCAGCACCGCGATGACCTTGCGCTCGGCGTCGAAGATCGGCGCGGCGGAGCCAGTCATGAAACGGTTGGCCTTGAGGAAGTGTTCATCGTGTTCGATGTGCACCGCCTGTTCACAGGCCAGCGCGGTGCCGATGGCGTTGGTGCCGGTGCAGCGCTCCCTCCAGCTCGCTCCGGCGCTGAAGCCATGGGCCAGTTTCGGCTCGATGAAGCGCTGGGTGCCCCAGGAGGTCAGCACCTGGCCCAGGTTGTCGGCCAGCATGATCAGGCAATTGGAGTTGCTCAGGATGTTCTCGTAATACGGCAGGACTTCCTGGTGGGTGGTCTGCACCAACGAATGCTGGCTCTCCAGCAACTGGGCGATGCCTTCGGCGGGCAACTGATCGAAGGCCGGCACGCTCTGATGGTTCAGGCCAAAGGCGCGGCAACGGGACCAGGAGGCCTGGATGATGGCCTCGTGGGACAAGGCAGGAGCAGGTGCGGCCATGGGGCACTCTCGCAGGAGCTGTTTTTATTGTTGTGATCAGTCTCGCACATCCTCCTTGTGCTGGGGCAAGCCTGAATACCACTTCATACACAGACCCTTGTGGGAGCGGGCTTGCTCGCGAAAGCGTTGGATCAGCAGCATTTATGTTGACTGACACACCGCCTTCGCGAGCAAGCCCGCTCCCACAGGATCGCTGCCAGGCTAACCGGAAACGTTCATTCAGTGTTGTTCAAATTTGTTCATTGTCAACCGAGGAATTGTTCAGTTGTTCATTCCTGCCTGTTCATTTGTGTTCATCAACGAATGCACTTTTTTGAATAAATAGAGAAAAAATTAATAAAATCAAAGGCTTGTGATTTATGGCACGGCTTTCGCTTTTAGACTCGGGTCGCTTGACTCCAAATAATAAAAAGGCCGAGCCATGTCATTAACGCTTGAGCACATCTGTCGCACCGTCGAAGGCCAGACCTGGATCGACGATGCCAATCTGAGTTTCGAACCCGGATCCTTCAATGTCCTGCTGGGCCGCACGCTGTCCGGCAAGACCAGCCTGATGCGGCTGATGGCCGGACTCGACAAGCCCGACAGCGGTCGCATCCTGATGAACGGCGTCGACGTCACCAAGCGCCCGGTGCGGCTGCGCAACGTGTCGATGGTCTATCAGCAGTTCATCAACTACCCGACCATGACCGTTTTCGAAAACATCGCCTCGCCCCTGCGCCAGGCCGGTGTGTCCGATGAGGTGATCCAGAGCAAGGTGCTGGAAACCGCGAGGATGCTACGGATCGAGAAATTCCTGCAGCGCCATCCGCTGGAATTGTCCGGTGGCCAGCAACAGCGCACAGCCATGGCCCGGGCGCTGGTCAAGGACGCCGAACTGATCCTGTTCGACGAGCCGCTGGTGAACCTGGACTATAAGCTGCGCGAGGAACTTCGCCAGGAAATGCGCGAACTGTTCCAGGCCCGCCACACCATCGCCGTCTACGCCACCACCGAGCCCAACGAAGCGTTGGCGTTGGGCGGCACCACCACGATCCTGCATGAAGGGCGGATCATCCAGAGCGGCAAATCGTCCTCGGTGTATCACCAGCCGCAAACCGTGCTGGCCGCCGAACTGTTTTCCGAACCGCCGATCAATCTCATGCCCGGACGCATTGCCGGCAATGAAGTGAGCTTCGCCAATTTCGTGCACTTCCCGTTGAATGTCGACCTGCGCCCGGTGGGCGAGGGCGAGTTCCGCTTCGGTGTGCGCCCCAGTCATATCTCCCTGGTGCCCAGCAACGATGACGACCTCGAACTGGCGGTGACCGTCGAGGTGGCCGAGATCAGTGGTTCGGAGACGTTCCTGCACGTGCGCAACGAGCATTTCCTGCTGGTGCTGCACTTGCCTGGGGTGCATGAGTACGACGTGGACGCGCCGATCCGCATCTACATTCCGACCCACAAACTGTTTGTTTTCGATGCCCAGGGCAAGCTGGTCCAAGCCCCTGGCCAGCGTATCGCGAGGGTTGCCTGATGGCCGAAATTCGTTTGCAGAACCTCGCCCACAGCTACACCAGCACCCCGGCGGGCCCAGAGGACTACGCGATCCGTGAGATGAACCACATCTGGGAGCAGGGCGGTGCCTATGCACTGCTCGGGCCCTCGGGCTGCGGAAAATCCACTTTGCTCAACATCATTTCCGGATTGCTCAGCCCCTCCGAAGGCCAGGTGATGTTCGACAGCACTGTCGTCAACGACCTGACTCCGGAGCGGCGCAACATTGCCCAGGTGTTCCAGTTCCCGGTGGTGTACGACACCATGACGGTGTTCGACAACCTGGCGTTCCCGCTGCGCAACCAGGGCATGGCCGAGGCGAAGATTCACACCAAGGTGCAGGAAATTGCCGAGGTCCTGGACCTGCAGAGCCTGCTGGACAAAAAGGCCCGCAACCTTACCGCCGATGAAAAGCAGAAAGTCTCCATGGGCCGTGGGCTGGTGCGCGACGACGTGTCGGCGATCCTGTTCGACGAACCGCTGACGGTGATCGACCCGCACTTGAAATGGAAACTGCGGCGCAAGCTCAAGCAGATCCACGAGCAGTTCAACATCACCATGGTCTACGTCACCCACGACCAGTTGGAGGCGTCCACCTTCGCCGACAAGATCGCGGTGATGTATGGCGGCCAGATCGTGCAGTTCGGCACGCCTCGGGATCTGTTCGAGCGCCCGAGCCACACCTTCGTCGGTTACTTCATCGGCAGCCCGGGAATGAACCTGATCGAGGTCACGGCGCAGCCCGGAGGCGTTGGCTTCGGCTCGACTCATTTGCCCCTGTCCTCGACCTTGCAACAGCGCATTGTCGAGGCTCAAGGCAAGAGCCTGAAGGTCGGGATTCGTCCGGAATTCGTCCACGTCTGGGACGGGCCTTACGACGATGCGATGCGCGCCGATGTGGTCCACGTCGAGGACTTGGGCACCTACAAGATCCTGACCCTCAACCTCGATGGCGCGCCGCTGAAAGTGCGCCTGGCCGAAGACAAGCCGGTGCCCGAAGGCACGGCGTACATCAGTTTCCCGGCCCAATGGCTGATGGTTTATGCCGATGAATACTTGCTGGAACCATTGAGCGAGGTGCAGCCATGAACAAGGTGCAGAACAACAAGGCCTGGTGGCTGGTGTTGCCGGTGTTCCTGCTGGTGGCGTTCAGCGCCGTGATCCCGATGATGACCGTGGTCAACTATTCGGTGCAGGACATCTTCGACCAGTCCAGCCGGTACTTCGTCGGCGCCGACTGGTACCGGCAAGTGCTGCTGGACCCACGGCTGCACGACTCGCTGTTGCGCCAGTTCATCTACTCGGCGTGTGTGCTGCTGATTGAAATTCCCCTGGGCATCGCCATCGCCCTGACCATGCCGACCAAGGGTAAATGGTCGTCCCTGGTGTTGATCATCCTGGCGATTCCGTTGCTGATTCCGTGGAACGTGGTGGGTACCATCTGGCAGATTTTCGGTCGCGCCGACATCGGGTTGATGGGCTCGACGCTCAACGCCATGGGCATCAGCTACAACTATGCGGCCAACACCATGGACGCTTGGGTCACGGTGCTGGTGATGGACGTCTGGCACTGGACTTCGCTGGTCGCGCTGCTGTGCTATTCGGGGCTGCGGGCGATTCCGGATGTGTACTACCAGGCTGCGCGGATCGACCGGGCGTCCAACTGGGCAGTGTTCCGGCACATCCAGTTGCCGAAGATGAAGAGCGTGCTGCTGATCGCAGTGATGCTGCGCTTCATGGACAGCTTCATGATCTACACCGAGCCGTTCGTGCTGACGGGCGGCGGGCCGGGTAACGCCACCACGTTCCTCAGCCAGACCCTGACGCAGATGGCCATCGGTCAATTCGACCTGGGCCCGGCGGCGGCGTTTTCCCTGGTGTACTTCCTGATCATTCTGTTGGTGTCGTGGCTGTTCTACACCGCCATGACTCACTCCGACGCCAACCGTTGAGGCCCGCGCCATGAGCAAGAGAAAGCTGATACCACTGCTGATCTACATCCTGTTCCTGCTGGTGCCCATCTACTGGCTGCTGAACATGTCGTTCAAGAGCAACACCGAGATCCTCGGCAGCCTGACCCTGTGGCCCCACGATTTCACTTTCCAGAACTATAAGGTGATCTTCACCGACCCAAGCTGGTACACCGGTTACCTGAACTCGCTGTACTACGTGAGCCTGAACACGGTGATTTCCCTGGGCGTGGCGCTGCCGGCGGCCTATGCGTTTTCCCGCTACCGGTTTTTGGGGGACAAGCACCTGTTCTTCTGGTTGCTCACCAACCGCATGGCGCCTCCGGCGGTGTTCCTGCTGCCGTTCTTCCAGCTGTATTCGTCCATCGGGCTGTTCGACACCCATATTGCCGTGGCCTTGGCCCATTGCCTGTTCAACGTACCGCTGGCGGTGTGGATCCTCGAAGGCTTCATGTCGGGGGTGCCGAAAGAAATTGACGAGACCGCCTACATTGACGGCTACAGTTTCCCCAAGTTCTTCGCCAAGATCTTCATTCCGTTGATTGGCTCGGGCATCGGTGTCACGGCGTTCTTCTGCTTCATGTTTTCCTGGGTCGAATTGCTGCTGGCGCGCACGTTGACGTCGGTCAATGCCAAGCCGATCGCGGCGGTCATGACCCGTACCGTGTCGGCCTCCGGTATCGATTGGGGCGTGCTGGCGGCGGCGGGGGTGTTGACCATCCTGCCGGGCATGCTGGTGATCTGGTTCGTTCGCAACCACGTGGCCAAGGGCTTTGCCCTGGGCCGGGTCTGAGGAGTCGATGATGGAATGGATGAATTGGACCGCCCCCACGGCGGTGTTCTTTGGGGTCATTGCCTTGCTGCTGGCAGGCATGACCACGTGGGAACTGCGTTCGCCGAGTATCCCTCGGCGGGGTTTCCTGCCGATTGCCACCACCCGTGGCGATCGGTTGTTTATCGGTCTTCTCGGTAGCGCCTATCTGCATCTGCTGGTAGTTGGCGTTACCGACTGGAGCATCTGGATAGCGTTCGCGTTGTCCTTGGTGTGGCTGTTGGCAGTGATGCGGTGGGGCTAAGTGGTCTGTGTGGCTAATTCGAGTACTCAAATTAACCGTACAGGCCACGTCGAAGGTTCGACGACCAGGCTCTTAAACCCAAACAGGAGGTCTCTATGTTCGATAAAAACAATAAGCTGCGACATAGCGTTTCATTGGCAGCCGTGCTGGCACTCAGCGGGTTGAGTGCTTCGGCCTGGGCCGACGCCTATGAAGACGCCGCTAAAAAATGGATCGGCAGTGAATTCAAGCCGTCAACCCTGACAGCCGATCAGCAGCTCGAAGAACTCAAGTGGTTCATCAAGGCGTCCCAGCCGTTTCGCGGCATGAAAATCAACGTGGTGTCGGAAACCATCGCCACCCACGAATATGAATCCAAGGTGCTGGCCAAGGCTTTCAGCGAAATCACCGGGATCCAGCTGACCCACGACCTGCTGCAGGAAGGCGACGTGGTGGAGAAGCTGCAGACCCAGATGCAGTCGGATAAAAATATCTATGACGGCTGGGTCAACGACTCGGACCTGATTGGCACGCACTTTCGCTACGGCAAGACTGAATCGATCACCGACCTGATGGCCAACGAAGGCAAGGACTTCACTTCGCCGACACTGGACCTCAAGGATTTTATCGGTACATCGTTCACCACTGCGCCGGATGGCAAGCTCTATCAACTGCCTGACCAGCAGTTTGCCAACCTGTACTGGTTCCGCGCCGACTGGTTCGAGCGCCCCGAGCTGAAGGCCAAGTTCAAGGAAAAATACGGCTACGAGCTGGGTGTCCCGGTGAACTGGTCAGCCTATGAAGACATCGCCAAATTCTTCTCCGAAGACGTCAAGGAGATTGACGGCAAGCGCGTCTACGGGCACATGGACTACGGCAAGAAAGACCCATCCCTGGGCTGGCGCTTCACCGATGCCTGGTTCTCCATGGCCGGTGGCGGCGACAAAGGATTGCCCAACGGCTTGCCGGTGGATGAGTGGGGCATTCGTGTCGAAGACTGCCATCCGGTTGGTTCCAGCGTGACCCGCGGCGGCGATACCAACGGCCCCGCAGCCGTATTCGCCACCACCAAATACGTGGAGTGGATGAAGAAATACGCGCCACCGGAAGCGGCGGGCATGACCTTCTCCGAATCCGGGCCGGTACCGTCCCAGGGCAACATCGCCCAGCAAATCTTCTGGTACACCGCTTTCACGGCTGACATGACCAAGCCGGGCTTGCCTGTCATGAACGCCGATGGCACGCCGAAATGGCGCATGGCGCCATCGCCGCGCGGTCCATACTGGGAAGAGGGCATGAAGCTGGGCTATCAGGACGTGGGTTCCTGGACCTTCCTCAAGTCCACGCCTGAGAAGCAGCGATTGGCGGCCTGGCTCTACGCGCAGTTCGTGACGTCGAAAACCGTGTCGCTGAAGAAAACCATCGTTGGCCTGACGCCGATTCGTGAGTCGGACATCAACTCCCAGGCCTTGACCGACCTGGCGCCGAAACTCGGTGGCCTGGTGGAGTTCTACCGCAGCCCGGCCCGCGTGCAATGGACCCCGACCGGGACCAACGTGCCGGACTATCCACGGCTTGCACAACTGTGGTGGAGCCACATCGCCGAAGCTGCCAGCGGCGAGAAGACCCCGCAACAGGCGCTCGATGGGTTGGCCAAGGATCAGGACGCGATCATGACCCGTCTGGAACGCTCCAAGGCCCAGGCCACCTGCGCACCGAAAATGAACCCCGAGCGCGACGCGCAATACTGGTTCGACCAACCGGGCGCTCCAAAGCCGAAACTGGCGAACGAGAAGCCTAAAGGCGAAACGGTGAACTACAACGAGCTGCTGAAATCGTGGGAGGCGGCGCGTAAGTAAAACGGCATCTGCAATGAATGAACGGCACCGAAAGGTGCCGTTTTTGTTCCTGCGTTGCAGGTAAACGCAATCCTTGTGGGAGCGAGCTTGCTCGCGAAGACGTCGGCACATCCCACATCGATGCAAACTGACCCACCGCTATCGCGAGCAAGCCCCCACCGGTTTTGTGTGCATTAACCCGCCTTGGCCGCCCCGCCCAGGGGTTGTCCGGCCACGGGCGATGGCTTGGCGGTCATCAAAGCATCCAGCGCCTGCCGGTAGGTTCTGCCCGCCAGGCTCATGCTGTTGTTGTGAGTGGCGCCAGGGACCAGTAACAGACGCTTGGGCTCCTGGGCGGCGTTGTACAGTTGTTCGCTGAAACGCGGCGGTACGTAGCGATCGGCGGAGCCGTGCACCACCAGCAGTGGCATGTTGATCTCGCCGATTTTGTCGATGGAGTCGAACTTCTGCGACAGCAGCCAGCGTACCGGCAAGGACGTGTCCGCCATGGCGGTGGCGACATCGCCCAGGGACGTGAACGTGGATTCGATGATCAGGCCTCGGGCCGGCACGACACTGCCGTTCTTCGCCGCCTTCTGGCCGAGTTCCGCCGCGAGATCCACCGCGACGGCACCCCCCAGGGAATGACCATAGATCAGCCGCCGGGCCGGGTCCGGTTGCAGCACTTCAAGACGCTTCCAGGCGATGCGCGCGTCTTCATAGACGCTGGCTTCCGACGGCAGATCCCCATGACTTTTACCGAAGCCACGGTAGTCGATAGCCAGTACCGAAAAACCCAGGGCCCGCAACTGCTGGATACGAAACAACTGCCCGGTCAGGTTCCAGCGCACCCCATGCAGATACAAGATCGCCGGCGCGTTCTTGCGTTCGGCCGGCCACCACCAGCCGTGGATATTGTCCCCGGCCTTGAAGCTTTTGGGCTTGAGATCGAACTCCTGCACACTGCTCGGCAAGCCACTGAACCAGCGCGCGGTTCCCGGCTCGATCCGAAATACCAGCTCCCGCTCCTTGTGCTGCAACACGCTGCAGCCCACCGGCAGCCCGACCACCATCATGGTCATGATCAGGAAAGCCAACCAGCGCTGCCGAAGGCGGGAGAGTAAAAGTGAAGGCATCGACGCGATTCGCTACTCGAGACTGAAGCTGCTTTTTATCAGATTCGCTCGACGGGTGGAGGGATTTTGGATAGCCGTTGGCGGCTGCCTGGACGTGTGGCGAGGGAGCGAGCCGTCTCGCCACACGATAAATCACTGCACATCCCCATACTCGGCCAGCAGCAACACCGGTGCCATCCCGCCATACGCCACCTTCGGTACTCCGGCCAGACGGCTGTGCAGCACGTGGGTCAGTGAGTTTCCCGGCACCAGGCTGGCATCACCAAAATCCCCATCCAGGTGCAGCGGATGAACGATGACTTCCAGCGAACCGTACTCCGGTGGCGCGGCGTGATGCAGGTCGGCCGGTGTGCAGACGTAGTCGGCCGTGGCTCCGCACAGGTTGCGCAGGCGACGGTTGAGCAGAGTCTTGAAGATGCGCTTGGGCAGGTTCAGGTTCGCTCCCAGGTTGCGCGCCAGTCGAATGGGCACGCCCTGTCGGGCCGCGAAGCGGGCCACCAGTTCGCCGATGGGCCAGATGTTGTGCACGTGTTGATGGGAGTCGAGGTGGCTTGGGCGCAAGCCATGGTCGAGGCAGCACTGCCATTGTGCCTGCAGTTCGTCTTCCACGGCCGCCAAGTCCTTTGCGCCCAGGCGCAGGCGATAGCGCGACAGGTTCAGGTCGAACTCGCCATGGGTGTCGCAAAACGCCGCTCGTGATGCGATCGCCTTGCCCTGCGGCGAGCCGTAACTGAGATTGAAGTGCAGGCCGATGCGCCCGTTGAGCAACGGATGTCGGGCCATTTCACAGGCTTGCTCGAACCCCGGCATGTTGGCCATGGCTGTGGCGGAACTGATCACACCCGCCTCGAAAGCCTGCAGGATCAGCGCATTTTCGCTGAAGCTGAGCCCGAAGTCGTCAGCGTTGACGATCACTTGGCGGGGCATCCTCATTCTCCTGGTGCTTGGGGGTAGATGATGCTGTCGTTGTCGTGGTTTGTCCGGCAGGGCGTTTGCGCAGTAATGGCTTGAGGCTTTTCCACAGGCGCAAGCCGAATCCCAGGAGCAAGCCTGCGGGCTGCCACGAATAGAAACTCCAGCGCCAGTGCTCCAGTTGTCCGGTCATGCGTTCATGCAGTTGATGACTGGAATTCTCCAGGCTGACCCGCGATGCGTCGATCCACCGCCAGTTGTCGTCCAACCCCCAGCGAATCCACTCTTCGAGCAGCACCCGGCCACTGCCCAGGTCGGCATGCTGCGGCACAAATGCCAGGTTGTAGTCGTACAGTCGCCCCTGGTCCAGCAGCCCCAGGCGGTAACTGATGCAGCGACCGTCCAGCTCCAGCATCACCACCCGCACCAGGCCCTCGGCGGCAAGGGCGGTGAAGGCGTGGTTCATCCATTGTCGACGCCTGGGATCGGCGAAGATGCCGACACCTTCTTCGCCTTTCCAACTCACCGCCTCGACTTCGGCAAGGTCGTGCAACAGCAGGCCCATGCTGATGGCATCGGGCGTCACCCGGCGCATCTGGGCACCACAGGCGGCGATGCGCTTGCGCGCCCGGCGCAACTTGTAGCGCGGGTCTCCGGAAATTTCCTGGTGGTCGCTGTCGCTGATCAAATGCACCGGCACCCGGCAACTCAGGCGTCGCTCTCCGGTGGAACTGAGTGCCATCCAGGCGCTGAGGACGCTTCCTTCACCCACCGGTTCGGTGACTTCGTTCAATTGCAGCAGCGCATGGGGCAGGTGCTGACGGATCTGCATCAGCGCCTGGCTCATGCCCTCGGCGTCCAGGCGCACCAACAGGGCGATACGATCGGCCAATGGGTAGCCCAGGTGACGCAACACCCGGAACCGCAGGCCACCGATGCGTTCACGTGCCGATACCAAAGGCAGGCACAGGCACAGCGTCTGGTCTTGCCAGCCCAGCAACACATGCACTTGCTGGTCCGGCAGCAGGGCAAACTCCGCCGCCTGCAGCCAGGCCAGGGTGTTGAAGGGGGTCGTGTCGGGCACCTGGGTTCGCAGCTGTTCATAAGCCGTTATCGGAAAGTCCGCGGCGCCCAGGGAGCGACACCATTGGAATCGGACCGCCATGGACGTCAGGCAGCCGCAGTCGATGTAACCGGCTGAGCCGGTTTACGAAAGCCGTCCAGTACTGAGTCGCGGTAGAACGTGTCGCGGAAAAACCGCCAGCGACCGAACAAACGATAGACGTGGGTGATCTTGCCGCGTTCCTGGAAGCCCATGCGCAGGTGCATTTTGATCGCCGGGATGTTTTGCAAGTCGCAGACATCGACCATCATGTTGCAACCTTTGCCCGCCATGACTTTCCACACCTCCAGCTGCATGTCCGCCGACATCGCGGAGCCCCAGTAGGCACGGATCATCTCGCCGCCGAACTGAAAGTACTCGCCGGGGCTGATCGGGAACGTGCAGCCATAGAAATGGCGGTCGAAATAGTCTCGCATACTGCCCCAGGCGAAACCGACTGTGTCGCCCTGGTCATCCAGGTACATCAAACCTGTGTAGCCTTCGGCTGCCAGCTCGCGCATGGTTTCGACGCGGTCGCCGAAATGCCGGGCAAAAGCGTCGGCATTGCTGGTCGTGATGAACTCCAGGCGCATCGGTGGGTAGGGCTTGAGGTTATGCGGCGGTAGCGGGGTCCGCACATCGTGCTCCAGCCACACCAGTTCAGAATGGGAAAACAGGTAGCGGCGCAGCAGTTGTTTGAGCACGGCGCGCAGGCCTTTCTTCTGGATGCGATCACGCAGTTTTTGCAGAACGTTCATGGTGCCTCCTGATGGGTGGCAGGTTGGGGAGAAGAGGATGCGGTCCAACTCAGGGCAAACAGGGTTTCCCCGGGCAAGAGAAAACGGATCTGTCCGGCCTCGCAATTGAAGGCGGCGCTTTGGCTGCGGTTGTCGGGGCCGAAATACACCAGCTCGGCGTTCACCTGGGGACAGAACGCGCCATCCAGGCTGACCTGTTGTGGGCGCGTGCTTTTGTTCACGCCCAACAGGGTGCGCCTGGCATCGCTGGCCATGGCCAGCACGTCGACTTCAAAGGCGTCGTTATCCAGGCGCAGTACCTGGTCGAGCCAATGCTGCTGGATGAACTGCTGGGCCAGGCCCACCGGCTTGAGTTCGAAGCGCTGGTTTTCCAGCACGCGGACCATGCCTTTCGGGTACTCCGGCTCGTCGGCGGACTGGAACCAGTTGAGCATGTCCAACAGGCCATCCGCAGAGGCGTTGATCACCACGGAGGTCCACCACAGGGCGGCGTAGTGGGTTTCTTGATCGTAGGGGCTCAGGCTCGAGCCGCTGGATATATTGGTCTGGTCCAGTAGCAAAGCCTTGCGCGGTCGCCCGTTGTTATCCAGGCCCACCAGGTCGGCGGCCCGGCGCACGCTGTTGCGGTAGACCCGGGTAGCCAGCAGATCGCGGATCATCCATTCATGCCAGGCCAGGGCGTCGACCTGGTCGCCGAATTTGGCCAGCAAGCGCTGCGCCCAGTCGATGCCGCGCTTGTCAGCAGCGTTTTCGGCCAAGGGGCCATTGGTGAACCGCGAGCTGGCCGGGATGGCGATGCGCACCCCGGCGCGGGCGTTGGCGGGATTGGCGCGGACCTGGTCGGCCATGCTCTCGAACAGTTGCTGGTAGCTGGCGAAGTCGGCGTAGTTGAGGTTCGGCTCATCGGCGAAGCTGAGGTAGTGCAGGCCTTTGCCGCCCATGGCGCGGGTCGATTGGAGCCAGGCCTGCAAGCCACTCATGCTGATCCGGTCGGCTCGCAGGTCGGCCTGGCGTTGGCTGCCGGCCAGCAGGGTGATGTCCCGGGTGATGCCGAAGCGGTCCTGGTACAGGCGCCGGAAACGATCTTCGTAGTCCGGTTTGCCGGCGGTGATATCCACCAGGCTGTAGTAAGTCGCCGACTGGGGTTTGAGCGCCTCGATGACGGCGTAACTGGACGGCGGCGGCATGACGTAGGGCAGGGAAATCCCCAGTTTGGGTGTCGGTCCGAGGACATTGTTGACAAGGGTCAGGCGGACCTGCCCTGGGTCCTGGCGCAGCGGTTGCAGTTGCGCCGGGGTCTGGGCGAACAGGTTCGCGGTGCCGTCCAGCCAGAACGCGACCTTGCCATTGCCCTGCAAGTGCAGGCGCCAGATTTGCTCGACGTTGGCGACGGGCAGGGCCACTTGATCGAATTGCCAATAGGCACGGTACGGTTTGAGGGCCAGCGTTAGCTCTTTGTTGTCGCCCACGCGTCGGGCTTGCAGGCCGCGCACGCCGCCGTGGAACTTGCCCGCCAACACCGCCTGTTCACCGGGCTGCACTTTGAAATACAACTCATCACCGTCGTGGGCTTCGGCACTGAAGTGCACCTTGGCCGGGGAGAACAGGGCCCGGGTGCGGGCATCGTGCTCGATGGCGTAGCGGCGGAAGCTGTAGCCGGGAATCTCCAGTCGATAACTGGCGGCCCCAGGTAGCAACGGCCATTGCTGCTCGCCACGTTCCTGGTCTGCCTTGATCAAACGCTCACCCACCAGGTGGCCCTGACCGTTGAGCAGGTACAGGTGTTCTGTATTGGCGTCGGCCTGCCAGGCCGGCACCCAGCGCACGGTCAGGCTGTCCGGCCGGTCGGTCTGCAGGTACAGGCTGCCGTCGCGGATACCGGTCCAGGCCATGGACGCGCCCTGGGCTGAAGATGCCAAAAACCAAAGACACAGGCACGAGGCAATATGTGGGAGCGGGCGTGCTCGCGAAGAGGGTGTCAGATCCAACATCACTGCAAGCTGACCCAGCGCTTTCGCGAGCAAGCCCGCTCCCACAGGGACATCGCTAAACCCTGTGGGAGCGAGCCTGCTCGCGATGGCAGATGGAGGGACGAAAAAACTCATGCCGATTTTCCCATCAGCATCTGGCGCATCGGCAGCAAATCACTGGGCAGGATGATCAGCGTCTGCCACAGCGCCACGCCGCTCAGACGGCAATATATCGTCAGCAGCGCCAGGGTCACGCCCAGGTAGGCAATCGAAGACGCCGCGGCGGCCCCGACGATGCCATAGCGTGGAATCAGGATCAGGTTCAGCGCCAGGTTCAACAATGCGCCCACCCCCATCAGCAGCGACACCGTGCCGGGCCGATCTTTTCCCAGCAGGTCCAGGCGCAGGATGCTCGCATAGCACAGCCCGAACAGCCCCGGCAGCAAGGCGAGCAAGGCCGGGTAAGCCGGCTGGTAGGCAACGCCGAACAAGGTGACGATCAGCCATTCACCGATCAGCGCCATGCCCAGGCAGGCGCCGAGCATCACCGTGGCGGTCAGGCGCAGGGCCAGGGGCGTCAGGCGCTGCATGTCGCGGTCCTGCTGCAGCAGGCGTTTCATCAGCGGCGTGGTCACGGCTTCCGGCACGATCAACAGCAGCTCGGCGGCGGCGCTGGCCATGGCGTAGTGACCCAGTGCCGTGCTGCCCAACAGGGCTCCGATGAACAAGTAATCCGAGCGCAGCATCACCTGCTGGAACAGCAGGTCCGGATGACTGCGGGCGCCGTAGCGCAGCAGCTCGTTCTGACCGGCGCGATCCCATTGCAAGGTGACGTCCTGGCCCCGCCGCAGCCAGACCCAACCGGCCAGCACCACCAGGCTCAGGCCCGCCAGCCAACTGATCAGCGCCGCTTCCAGGGCCGCGTCTTTCCACAACCAGAACAACGCCAGGAACAGCACCAGGGGGGCCAGGGACTCCATCAGGCGCAAGGCATTGAAGGCACCCACGCCGCCGGAAGCGTTGTGCAGCGTCAACAGGCCGCTCTTGAGCACGGTCAACGGCACGGCCAGCAACAGCAACCAGGCCAGCAATCCCAATTGCGTGGTGATGTCCAGTTGCGCGCCGAACTCGCGCGCCAGTGCCACCACCACGATTGTCAGCAACCCGGCCAACAGGCAGCCAAAGACCAGTACCTGGCTGAGCAATAAACCCATCGAACGCTGCTGCGCCGCCTGATAACCCACGGCGGAATTCAGGCCACCGCTGGTGGCGGCGCTGATCAGGTCCGGCAGGGTGCTGAGCAGTGCAAACAACCCGCGCTCACTGGGCCCCAGAATCCGTGCCAGCAATACGTTGCGAAGCAGGCGCAGGCCGATCATCGCCAGGCGCGTGCCCATGCTCAGCAGCAGGTGTTTGAGGTAATGAGCGCGGCTCATGGGTGTGTCCCTCGGCGAATGCGCCAGGCCAGCAATTCAGGATGTTGGGCATTGCGCTGGCTGACGCCGAAGCGCGGCAGGTTCAATGGATCGCCGTCGTGGCGATACAGCCCGGTCTCGGTGCCCAGGCCGAACGCATAACCGTGGGCCGCGACGAACTGGCGCACCCGCTCGTCGTTATCGCCGTTGGGGTAGCAATACACCGGCAGTGGTTGGGCGCAGCCGTTTTCCAGGGCGGTCCGGCTGCGGGTCAGTTCTTCGTGCAGGCGCTGGTCATCCAGCCCGGTGAGAATCGCGTGGCTGGCGCCATGGGGACCGAAGCGGATCAGCCCGGAGTCTTCCAGCATGCGCACCTGGGACCAGTTCAGGGCCTGGGGCTGGGAACCGGGCGGGCAGGCTTGGGTGAGGTCGCTCAACACCTGGGGTTCGAGGGTCTTGAGGCTTTGCAGGTAGTGCAGCAGCGACAGGCTGCGGCGCTCGACGTCCAAGTCATCGAGCATCACCGGCAAGGGCTTGCCGACGTGTTGCAAGTGCTCGATCAGCGAATGCCGCGCCACTTGGCCGTGGCTGCCCCACAGGGTTTCGCCGATGCTCTCCCACCAGAAGTGCTGGCGGCTGCCGATGAAATCGGTGGACAGGAAAATACTCGCCGGCACCTGATATTGGCGCAGCAGGGGAAACGCATTCACCGCGTTGTCGCGCCAGCCGTCATCGAAGGTCAGGGCCACCCGCGGACGGTTTGGAACGCTTTCCGGGTCGGCCAGCAACAGGCTCATCAGCGGCACGCATTCGAAGTACCGTTGCAACCAGATCAGCAGGTGCTCGAAGGCTTCAGGTCCCACGCACAGCTCGTTGCGATGGGGCAGTTCGGCTGCCCGGTCGTTGGTCAATACACGGTGCAGCATCAGGATCACGCCGGCGCCACGCAGCGGGCCGCGACCCAGTGAGGTGTTCAGGTAGAGCCAGCCGCCGGTGCGCTTGAAGACCTGTTTGATTGACATCGGCCATTCTCCTTAGCGGTTCTGTTCCGGATTCCATTGGCTGTAGCGTTGGCCGCGCAGGAACTGCCACAGACCGATGCTCATGCCCACCAGTGTTACCAGTACGAATGCGGCCAGGCGAAAGGGCCGGGGCAGGCGATGACCGGCGTCCAGCAATCCGGCCAGCGCCATGGTGTAGCCGAGCAGTTGCCCGGCCAGGCTGAGGCGATAGAACCCATGGTCGTTCCACAGCCACACATTGCTGAGCAACAGCGGTAGCAGCAGCACCGGCGCCAGGCGGCGGATCAATTTGTGGCTGATCAGCCCGATGGCATAGAGCCCGTGACGCAGGGGATTGAGCAGCTCCCGGCGTTGGGCCAGGCTCTGCAGGCCGCCGACCGTGACCCGTTGGCGCCGGCGAAATTGCTTGTCGGCCTCGTCCACGCCCTGGTCGATGACCCGGGCCAGTGGCGCGTAGACGATGGTTTTGCCGGCCGCCGGCGCGCAGGTGCTGAGAAAGAAGTCATCGTTGACCTGCGCCGGGATCGGCTGGAACAGTTCCCGCCGCAGGGCCAGCAGGGCGCCGTCCGCCGAGACCATGCAGTCGGTGCGGCTCTCCATTTGACGCAGCCAGCCTTCGTAATGCCGATACAAGCTGTCGCCCAGGCTCAGGCCCTTGCCCGGCACGGGGATTTCCATGTGCCCGGCGCAGGCGCCGACTTCCGGATCACCCAGTGGCGCCAGCAGGTGTCCGAGGGTATCGACGGCCCATTGGTTGTCGGCATCGGTGAACACCAGGATCTCGCCACAGCTATGGGCCACGCCGGCATTGAGGGCGGCCGCCTTGCCCTGGCGTGGCAGGTCGAGCACGGTGATGCGCGGGTCGATCACCTTGCGCGCGCAGGCCACCGTGTCGTCGGTGGAGCCGTCGCTGGCGAGGATGATTTGCAGCGACTGTGCCCGATAGTCCTGGGCGAGCAAGGTCCGCAGCTTTTCTTCGATGTGCCGCGCCTCGTTGTGGGCGGCAATGACAATGCTGACGTCCATCGGTAATGCACTGCCGTAGCGCCGGATCGGAAACAGTGGCGCCAGCAGGCTCAACATCAAGGGGTAACCGAGGTAGGCGTACACCGGCAGCAACAGGCACGACCAGTAAATGAATTCAGCCACGGGCAGGCCTCCCGACGTTCCAATGACAAAGGTTGAGCAGCAACGCCGCGCCGGTCAGGTGCAGGCGCACCCCATGCAAGGCCCACAATTGCAGGGTCAAACGCGGGTCGCGCCGGCTCTGGCGCACGCTGAGAAACAAGGCCGGCAACGAGCTAACCAGCAACAGCATCAGTGCAAGGTGTGGTTGGCCTTGGAGCAGGGCGAGCAGCGCCAATAAATCCAGCCCCCAGATACCGACGGACAACGCCGGGAAGCGCAGCAGACGCAGGCTCGGGCCGTGGCTGCGCAGCAATTGCACATGACTGCCCTGGCGCCACAGTTCCTTGCTCATCCACTCGCGCCAGCTGCCTTCGAAGCCCCAGTGCAGGGCGATGCTTTCGGTGACCAACAACAATTGCGCACCAGCCTGGCGCAGGCGCAGAGAGAAATCCTTGTCTTCGCCGGTGCGCAGGGTTTCGTCGAAACCACCGACCTGTTCGAACCAGGAGCGGCGCAGCAACAGGTTGGCGCTGGGCAGCCATTGCACCCGGTGCAGCGGGCGTGAGCCCGGACGTTGGCTACGGCGCTGCCAGGCTTCGGCGAACCATGGCGCCTGCTTGGGGGTGTCCAGGTCCAGGGCCAGTACATCGCCCTGGCTTTGCAACTCCAGCAACAGCTTGAGCCAATCGGCCGGCATTTCGATGTCGGCATCGATGAACGCCAGCCACTCGCCATGGGCGATGGCGGCGCCACGGTTGCGCAGGGCACCAATGTGCACGCCTGGCACGATCAGCACCCGCGCGCCCAGTTCGTTGGCGATGCGCGGGCCATGGTCGTCGGAACCGTTGTCCACCACGATCAACTCGCATTCCAGCTGCGCCTGGCGAGCGGCTTCCCGGGCCGCCAGCAACGTGCGGCCGATGTGTCGAGCCTCGTTGTACATCGGGATCACAATGCTCACACGGCTCATGGACGGGCCTCCTGTGGCGCGGCCTGTTCGGCGTCGTAGCGCAACACGCTGGTGAGGGCGAGCATGATCCAGAGCAACTTATGGTTCGGCGCACTGAGGAACATCAAAAACAGCGTCAGCGACAGGAAGCTCATGCCCAAGTGCGTCAGCAGGTCCGCCTGTACCCAGTCCCGGCGTTGCAACCAGAGCTGGCGGGCGCGTAGCAGGTTGTACAGGCCCAGGCCCAGCATGCCGACGAACATCAGCCCGCCCGGGACGCCAATTTCGCTGAAAATTTCCAAATAGGTGTTGTGGGCCCGGCGATACAGATCCCCCAACTTGCGATTGGCCGAGAACGCCTTGGCGTAGCCGGTGGGCGCGTAGTGCAGCGGGAAAGTCCCGGGGCCTGTGCCCAGCACCGGATGCTCGCGGATCATCTGGCTGCCGACCAGGATGTACGAGGCGCGGCGGCCCAGGGATTCATCCTGGTGGGCGCTGGCGCCGGCGCTGAGGATGCTCAATGACTGGATGCGGGCGACGTAGCCGGCCGGCATCACCGCGATCGCCAGGGGGATCACAATCGCCAGCCCGAGCATGGCAAAGCCCAGGTGCCGCGGCCGGATACGCGGCAGCTGCGCGCGGTAGTGATACAAGCCGATCATCAGGCTGAGCATCAACACCACCAGGCCCGAGCGCGATTCGGTCTTGGTCATGCCGCCCAGCAGCAGGATGAAACAGCCGCCCCAGAACAACCGGTGCAGCAGGGTCTGGCCTCGTATCACCAGCAGCAACGCCAGCGGCACGGTAAAGGCAATCAGCAGGGCAAAGGAGTTCGGGTCTTCCAGCAGGCCGGACGCACGGCCCTGGTCCTGGTATTTGGCCGAGAACATCGCCAGTACGCAGGTGGTGGTGACGCTCAATGTCACCAGGCGGCAGAACAGGTCCAGATTCAATTCGCGACCGATCAGCAGGGTGATCACGAACAGAATCAGGCCCACCGCCAGTTCGCGAAAGTGCGTGGTGGACAGGCCGAAGTTTTCCGACAGCATCAGGCTCAGGCCGTAGAGCAGCATGAAGCCGATCAGCGGACGCCAGATGTTGCTGCGCAAGCGTGCACCAGGGATCTGGTGCAAGGCCAACTGCAGCATCAGAATCAGAATCAGCGCCACGCCGAAGAATTTGCTTCCGGAAAATGCGTTCTCCTTGAACAGGCCTTCGAACGGCACCAGCGCGGCAATGCCCAGCAAGCCCCAGCTGGGCTTGCGGTACAGCGCGGCGACGCCCACCAGGCCCAGCACCGCCCCCGGCGCCAGGAACGGATAAGGGCTGGCCAGTAATGCCAGGCACACCAGGCCCAGCAGGCTGACGATCGAAAGCGGGACAATCATGGACGAGCCTCCCGAGCCGTGCGGATGTAAAGCTGCGACCAGCGTTCGGCCAGCGTGCGCAGGTCGTAGCGGTCCCGTTGGGTGCGACGCGCGTTGTCGGCCAGGATCCGCGCCAGAGGCGGTTCGCTGAACAGTGTTTCGATCTGCTGGGCCAGTTCGGCGCTGTCAGTCGGGGTGGCGAGCAGGCCGTTATGGCGGTCCTGCAGCACGTCGGGAATGCCGCCGACGCCGAACGCCACTACCGGCACGCCGGCCTGCATGGCTTCGAGCAGAATCATCGGCGTGCCTTCGGTGCGCGAGCTGATCACCAGGGCGTCGAGACGACTCCACCAGGCGTTCATGTCGGTCTGGTACCCCGGCAGCTCGATGCGCGTCGGCAACCCGGCTTCGGTGATGCGCTTGAGTAGGGCCTGGCGTTCCGGACCGTCGCCGAGCATCACCGCATGCAGCGATGCGTGCCGTTGGCACAGCGGGATCATGGCGTCGAGGAACAGGTCCGGACCCTTCTCGCTGCTCAAACGGCCGACGTAGCCGACCCGCCAGCGCTGCCCGTCGTCGCGATGGGCCAGCGGCGCGTTGACCGCAGGCAGGCCGTTGGGGATCACGTCGAGCTTTTCCGCCCGCACGCTGGCCTGGCGGTGTAGTGCGGCGATGCTTTCGGCCACGCAGACCACCCGCTTGACCGAGGCGGTGCGGCACAGTTGCAAACTCAACCACGTGTAGAAGCGCTGCTTGGGGCTGCGGGGCGTGAAGCCATGCTGGGTAATCACCAGCGGCAGGCGCAGCAGCGTCGCCGCCGCCCAGCCGAACAGCAGCCCCTTGAAGTTGTGGGTGTTGAGCAGCGGACGCTCATCCCGGCGTTGGCGCAAGTGCTGCAGCAGCTCGGGCCAACTGGCGCAATGGTGGCAATCGACCCCGGCCTGGCGAAAGCGCGTGATCAAGGTCGGCGGCGCCGCCAGGAACAGCACCTGGTGCTGCCCGGGCGTGGCCAGGCAATGATCGAGCAACATCCGCTCGGCCCCGTAGAAGCCGCCGCTGTCGAGCAAGTGAATGATCGACAGGGGGCTGCTGTGGTGGGTCGGGCCGAACGGCGCGTTCAATTTCGCACCCAATGGACAAGGCTGGGCAGGCTCCAGTTGCGATGCGGGTTGACCTGGTCGGGGGACTGCTCGTTGATCACCAACAGCACGGGCACATCCAGTTGTTGGGTGATTTGTGCCGGATGCTTGAAGCGATGGTCGAAGAATTCACGCACGTAGACCAGGGCAATCGCCAGCAGCATGCCGCTGAACAGGCCGAACGCGATAATCAGCATCGGCTTGGGAAATGCCGCTGCGGTCGGTTCGAACGGTGGGCTCAGGATCCGGGCGTTGGACAGGTCGTTGTCCAGCGAGCGGGCGGTGCTGCTTTCGGCGAACCGTTGGGCATAGGTGGAGAACGCCGCGTGCAGGGCATTGATCTCGGTGTCCATCTGCCGCAGCTTGCTCTGGGTTTCCTGCAACTGATGGATGCGTTCCTTGAACGCCGCGATGCGCTCGACCTTCTGGTTGATCACCGAGCTGACAACCGCCAGGTCGGTGGTGCGTTCCTGGATCCGGTTGTTCACCACTTTCAGGAACTGCTGGCGGGTCCGCACGATCTGCTCCCTAGCCAGCAGCATCGGCTCGCTGCCGGCCTGGAAGATCGCCAGGTCATTCATGTAGCGGCTGACCTGGCTGGTCAGTTGCTCGCCCAGTTGTCTGATTTCCCGGTCTTCGAAGGCAATGTTGTCCACGGTGGTGGTGAAGGTGAACGGGAAGGTGTAGTCGTTGAACCGCGAGCTGTTCGCCGCCGCCAGGCTGGTCTTGAGGTAGTCGAGCCAGCGCCGGCTTTGCAGCAGGCGATCCTGGTACAGGTTCAGGGCCTGCTCTTCGGTATTGATTGCGTTCAGGCGGAAGGTGATTTCTTCCTTGGGGTCGGATGAGCCGACGCCTTCAAGCAGCGTCAGCCGGTTACCTTCCAGACCGTCGAGGCGAGTCTGGTACTGGCTCTTTTTCTGTTCATAGAAGGCTTGCGGCAGCTCGATCGATTGCAGGTCCTGGCGGCTGGAGAGGTAGTTCTGCAGCAGTTGCGCCACGAACCGGGTGCCCTGGGCCGGGTCGCCAAAGCTGTAGACGATGGAGATGACGTTGGAGCCGGGCAGGGTCTCGATCTTCAGGTTCTCGATGGCTTCGTCGGTCAGCGTATCGAGCATCGTGTCGCGCACCGGATCGACCTCCAGCCCCAGGCCATCGCGCAGCGGGTTGATGACGTATTCGCGCAGCGGCGTTGTGAGGTAACGCTTGAGCGGTTCGCTTACCCACTTGTTGAAGATGCCCGGACTGGGCGTGTACTCGCCCTGGTCGCGCAGGGTGGCGATGGTCTGCCGGATCAGCGCGGGCGAGCGCAGGATATTGCTCTCGGTTTCCATGTCCGCCAGCGACGGTGGAATGAAGGTGGCGTTTTCCTGGTTCAGCGACGTGGTGGCGTCGCCCTGGGAGAGTTTTTTCGACTGTACGATGACCTGGGCGGTGATATCGAAGCTCTGCTTGAGCATCAACGGCAGCACCAGGGCGATCACGGCGAAGATCAGGAATACACGCTTCACCCACTGCTTGTTGGCGAAGAAGATCCTGAAGAACTCATGCAAATAGTTTTCCTTGGGGTTCATGATCGATCACCTGAATTTCAGTTGTCGCTGCCTTTGTTGTCGACGCGGTAGCCGAAGCTGAACCCCACGCCCTGGAACAGCACCACGTCGGCCAGTTGCCTGGCCAGTTCGCCGGCGCTGGCGAGTTTGGTCTTGGGCACGAAGAGCATGTCTTCGGGTTGCAGGTAGGCAATTTGCGACGCGTCACCGCTCAGGGCCTTTTCCACGTCGTAGTGGCGGGCTTCGACCTGGTTGCCGGTGCGGCGCATGATCACCACCGAGTCGAGCCGTGCCTTGACGTTCGTGCCCCGGGCCAATGTCAGGGCCTCGAGCACCGAGATCGGCCGGCGGATTGGGTACGATCCTGGCTGGGCCACTTCACCGAGGACGTAGATCTCGTTGCCAGCGGTGGACTTGAGCAGCACATCGACGGTCATGCGCCCCGGCAGCTTGGCGTAGCGTTCGTTGAGGAAGGTTTCCAGCTGATTGACGGTCATGCCTTGCAGCGGCACGGAACCGATTTCCGGGAAGCTCGCGTAACCATCCCTGCCCACGGTGATTTCCCGGCTCATGCCGGTGCCCGGGTGGGTCAAGGTGTTCCTCAGGTTCGTCTCGCCGGCCAGGGGGCTGGTTACCAGCACGGTCAACTGGTTGCGATTGGGCTGGAACAGCATTTTCTGGTCATAGGCACGCTGTACCGCCAGGCGGGCTTCGTCGGTGGTCAGGCCGGCGACTTTCACCGAGGTGTTGGCCCCCGGCAGTTCGATACTGCCGTCGGGCATCACCTGTTGCGTGCCGTTGAGCTGGCTGGCGGCGGTGAAGTTCAGGGCCACCTGGTCTCCTGGCTGCACCCGATAGGCCTGGGAGCCGGTGGTACTGATGTGAAAAATCACATCCAGCACGTCCTGGGGCCGCAGGGTCTGTTCGACCTTGGGCATGTCGGTGGCCTGGGCGTTGGCCGGCGCGGCCGTGAGGATCTGCACCGGCATCGAGCGGGTATCGGAGGTGCTGGAGCAACCGGCAAGCGGCAGCAACAGCAGGACAAGCATTCTGGCGTTCATCTCGTCATCCTTTTGCAGGCTTACAGGTTGTTGTAGAGCCACTTGGGCATGTAGTACTTGCGGCGGTTGAACACGCTGCCCACCACTTTCGCACCGGCCTGGGACAAGCGTTGGCGGGCGGCCTGGGCCACTTCCCAACGGGTGTCCTCACTGCGAACCACCAGCACTACGCCGTCCACCTGGGTACTCATGACCAGGGTGTCGCTGGCCGAATACACCGCGTCGGCGTCGATCACCACAAAGCGGTACTGCGCCGCCAGTTGCTTGAACAACGGGCGCAGTTGCTCGGGGTTCAGGCGTTCGGCATTGCGGCCCAGGCGGCCGTGGGGCAGCACGTCGAAGGGCAGGCTGGACGTCTGCACCACGCAGTCCTGCAACAAGGGGGGGGTGAGGCTGTTGAACAGCAGGTCGCTGAAGCCGCGCTCTTTGTGCAACGACAGTTGCTGGCTGAGGTTGTGCGGCGACTGGCTGGCGTCCACCAGCAACACGCGGCCACTGCTCATCTGCGCCAGTTGAGCGGCCAGTGCCATGGCGCTGGTGCTGGTTCCGGTACCGGTGTTGGCGGCCGTCAGAAGCAGGATCCGCAGGGAAGGGTCGAGCACGGTCGAGGTCAGGTTGGTCTCGCTCGGGCTTGCTATGGTCAGGATATTCGTCGAACCGTCCATTTAACTCGCTCCGTGGCCGCTGAAAACTTTGAAGGGGGTAATCATCAGGATCTTCAAATCCAACAACAGGCTTTGTTCAGCGATGTAGCTGAGGTCCAATTCCACGCGCTGGTCGAAGTCGATATTGCTGCGCCCGGAGATCTGCCACAGGCCGGTCAGGCCGGGGTAAATGCTCAGGCGCACAAGATGGTTGTCCTTGTAGCGATAGGCGTTGAACGAGGTCGGCCGCGGGCCCACCAGGCGCATGTCGCCGGTCACCACATTGATCAGGTTCGGCAGTTCGTCGAGGCTGCTTCGTCGCAGGAACCGGCCGATGGGGGTGATGCGTGGATCGTTGTCGATCTTGAAGTCGATCGCGTCGACGCCGTGTTTGTTGAGGTGGCGCAGCGACTCCTTGAGGGCTTCGGCATCGGCGACCATGGTGCGGAACTTGTACATGCCGAAGACGCGGCCGCGATAGCCGGTGCGTTTCTGCACGAACAGCACGGGCCCCGGGCTGGAGAACTTGATCAGCAGTGCCAGGCCCAGCAGCAGCGGGCAGAGCAGCAGCAGAATCGCCAGTGCGCCGAGGCAGGCCACTACTCGATTGGTGCGCGAGACTGTCCAGGGTCGACCGCCGTCGCGACCGGTCAACCAGCCACGGCCTTGGCGGTGGATGGCGGCGTCCAGGCGCCTGCGGTGCTCGGGGTCGACGCGCTTGTCGCCCCCACGAGTGCTGACAGGGATGCCTTGTTCATGTCGGGTCATAAGCTCCTCCGCTTAAGTTCAGCCGCAAGCGGCGTGTGGGCGATAGGCAGTGCGTAGTAATCGAGAAACCAGTCGATGAAGCGTCCCAGGCCATCGTCCAGTTCAACGCGCGGCTGGAAACCGGTGGCCCGGGCCAGGTCGCTGGCATCGGCGCAGGTGTTGAGCACATCCCCCGGTTGCAGGGGCAGCAGTTCGATGCGGGCGGTTTGGCCCAGGTGCTTTTCCAACAGCGCCACATAGGTGCGCAGTGCCACCGGGTGCTGCCCGCCGATGTTGTAGATCCGCCAAGGTGCCGGGCTGGTGGCCGGGTCCGGTTGTTCGCGGTCCCAGTGCGGCGTTGCCTGGGGCGGGCGTTCGATCAGGCGGGCGATGCTCTCGATGATGTCGTCGATGTAGGTGAAGTCGCGCTGGTGCTCGCCGTGGTTGAACAGCTGCAACACACGACCCTCGGCGATGGCGCGGGCGAACTGGATCGGCGACATGTCCGGCCGGCCCCAAGGGCCATACACGGTAAAAAAACGCAGGCCGGTGCACGGGATGCCGAACAGATGGCTGTAACTGTGGGCCATCAATTCGTTGGCTTTTTTGCTTGCCGCGTACAGCGACAGCGGATGATCCACGTTGTCCTGGACCGAATAAGGCGTGCGCTGGTTGGCGCCGTACACGGAGCTTGAGGAGGCATAGATCAGGTGCTTGACCGGATGCCGGCGGCAGCTTTCCAGGATGTTCAGGAACCCTGTGAGGTTGCTGTCGACATAGGCCCGCGGATTTTCCAGGGAGTAGCGAACACCGGCCTGGGCGGCGAGGTGAATCACCACGTCGGGGCGGTGCAACTGGAACAGGGCATCGATCGCCGGCGCGTCGGTCAGGTCCACCCGCGCGAGGGGGAATTCACCCACCTGGTCCTTCACCCAGGCCACACGGTCGTGCTTGAGCTGCGGGTCGTAGTAGCCGTTGAAATTGTCCAGGCCGCACACGCTATGGCCGTCGCGCAGCAGGCGCAGCACGCAATGGGCGCCGATGAAGCCGGCCGCGCCGGTCACCAGGATATTCACGCTTGCGGCCCTTGCGCTGGCAGGGTGTGCCGCAGCCCGATGCCGCGATACAGCAGCCCGGCGGCGGCCAGGTGTTCGGGGTTGTACAGGTTGCGTCCATCGATGATGATCCGGGCGCGCAGCTTGCTGGCCAGCAGGTCGAAGTCCACCACGCGGAAATTTTTCCACTCGGTGCAGATCACCAATGCGTCGGCATCTTCCAGGGTGTCATCGCGGGTCGCGCACAGGTTCAGGTCTTTGCGATAGCCGTAGAGACGGCGGCATTCGGACATGGCTTCCGGGTCGTAGGCCTGGACCCGGGCGCCTTCGCGCCACAGCGCTTCCATCAGGTAGCGGCTGGGCGCTTCGCGCATGTCATCGGTATTGGGTTTGAACGCCAAGCCCCAGATGGCAATCGACTTGCCGGCCAGGCCGTCGGGGAATTGCTTGGCCAGTTTCTCGAAAAGGATGTGGCGCTGGCTGTCATTGACGTCGGTGACACTGCGCAGCAGGCGCAGCGGCATGCCGCTCTGTTCGGCGGTGTGCAGCAGGGCGCGCAGGTCCTTGGGAAAGCACGAGCCACCGAAGCCGCAGCCAGGGTAGATGAAGTGATAACCGATGCGCGGGTCCGAGCCGATGCCTTTGCGCACCGCTTCGATGTCGGCGCCCAAGCGTTCGGTGAGGTTGGCCAGTTCGTTCATGAAACTGATGCGGGTGGCGAGCATGGCATTGGCGGCGTACTTGGTCAGTTCGGCGCTGCGGTTGTCCATGAACATCAGTTTTTCGTGGTTGCGGCAAAAGGGCGCGTAGAGCTCTGTCATCTGGTCGCGGGCCAGCGGGTCGGCGGTGCCGACGATGATCCGGTCCGGGCGCATGCAGTCGGCCAGGGCGCTGCCTTCCTTGAGAAATTCGGGGTTGGAGACCACGCGCACGGCAAGCTTTTTCAGGCCCCGACGATCCAGGACCTGGCGCGCGCACTCGGCCACTTTGTCGGCCGTGCCTACCGGTACCGTGGACTTGATGATCAGGGTGCGATCGCTGTCCATGAAATCGGCGATTTGCCGGGTGACGCCCAGTACATGGCTGAGGTCGGCGGAGCCGTCTTCATCGGCGGGCGTGCCGACGGCGATGAAAATCAGTTCGCCATGGTTGACCGCATCGCTGGCTTGGGAACTGAACGACAAACGTCCGGCCTTGATGGTGTCTTCGAGCAACCCGGACAGCCCCGGCTCGCTAATGGTCGGTACCGCTTGTTGTAGCTGCCGGATCTTGTTTGGGTCGATGTCGATGCACAAGACCCGGTGTCCGACGTCGGCTAACGCAGCGGCCTGGATCAGCCCCACATACCCTGTACCAAATACGCTCACGTCCATTTTTGGCGTGCCTCGCAAACCGAATGATGTAACTCGGATGAAACTGTTTAGAGGGGTATAGCGCAGCTTCATAAAATCGTGTCAGCAAAATGACAGTTGTCAGTGTTGGCAAAACTAGAAAGAACCGGGCCTTTTGATATCAAGTCCTTGACTGACTTAGAAAAGTGCCGGTTTTAAAGGGCTATATGGACGTTTTAGAATGCGATGAACGGTCGTAATCCATAGTTTTTTCAGTTTTTTGTTAGGTAAAGGTGTCATTTTTGGGGTAACTTTTTTTTGACGCGTTCTTCGGGTGTCGCCTTTCTTGCGCTTTGAAAACCTGCTGCTAGTGTGCAGAAAGCGAACCCCTCCCTAACGTCGCGATAGCGTCGAGATCGACATGGCCCGATACCTCAAGGAACTGTTGCTGGTGCTGTACCTGGTGCGGGGGTACGCCGACTACCTTGACCGTGTAGGGGCGCTGGGTTTGGGTTTCGCCACGCTGTTGTACGGCGCGATGTTCGTGGTATTGGTGGTGGCTTTGTGGATGAGCGCGTACATCCGCCAAACCCTGGTGCGGCACCTGTTCGCGCTGGTGATGTTTGCTTCGGCGGTGTTTTTCGAGGTGTACGCCCGGGTCACCGACAGCTACCTGACCTACAGTCAGTTTGTGTCGCTGGTGTACTCCGGCGGCTTTATCCAGGAGGCGGTCTATCAGTACCGCGAGGTGATCATCAGTGCCGGGCTCGGTGGCCTGTTGTTACTGTTGGGCATCGGTCTCAAGCCTCGCCGTCGGCTGCCAGTGCCGGTTTATTTGCCCATCGCCGCGCCGTTGGTGGGCGTGCTGTTGCTCAGCGGCGTGTTGTTCGTGCGGGCGGGTGAGGGCGCACGCGGGTTGCCGGTGATGTACACGCCGCTGGCCTATCTGAACCTGTTCACCTACGAGGCTCTGCACAACACGGTTGGCCCTCGTGAACCGGTGCGCATCGCGCGGCTAACTGCTGCCATCGAGCACGACATTGTACTGATCATCGATGAAAGCATTTCCGGCAACTACCTCGACATCAACACCCCGTTCGGCGTGTACACCGGCCTGAAGACGCCACCCATGGGCGTGGAAATTTTCAATTTCGGTTACGCGGCCTCCATCGCCAATTGCAGCGCCGACACGAATGTCACCCTGCGTTACGGCGGTACTCGCGACGATTACATCCGCATCAACAGTACCCTGCCGTCGATCTGGCAGTACGCCAAAAAGGCCGGGTTGCGTACCGTCTACATCGACGCTCAACGCACCGGTGGCAACCTGCAGAACCTGATGACTGATCTTGAGAAACAGGACATCGACGAATTCGTCCAATTCGACCAGGTCAGCGTGCGCGACCGTGACATGGCGGCGGCGGCGAAGTTGATCGAGCTGCTGGGCGACGACCGTGCCGAACTGGTGGTGATGAATAAGGTGGGCGCGCATTTTCCCGTACATGACAAATACCCCGACGACTTCATGAGCTACCGCCCGGCCTTGCCGCGAGGGCAGTTCCAGGAAGTGGCCGACACCGGCGAGCGCGACGGCTTCAATGGCCAGAAGGATGACTGGATGTTGTACCGCAACGCCTACCAGAACACGTTGCTGTGGAACGTCGGCGAGTTTTTCAAGCGAGTCTTCCAACAGGCCGATTTGAGTCGTGCGGTGTTGATCTACACCTCCGATCACGGCCAGGACCTGCATGAGCGCGGCAATCCGGGGCTCAACACCCATTGCGGCGGCGATCCGGTGGCGGAGGAAGGGCTCGTGCCGTTGGTGGTGATAGAGGGCGCGCAGTCGCACACGCTGGATTGGCGGCGTGCCTGGGCGCAGAACAAGGACCGCTCCAGCCACTACAACATCTTCCCGACACTGTTGCAGTTGATGGGCTACGAACCGACCGGGATTGAAGCCAATTATGGCAAGTCCCTGAGCCAGCCGACCGAAGACGCCTTCACCTTCAACTACCGCTTCAATGCACGGCTGGGGGCGATGCCTGAATGGAAATACATCGACCTGAACCACATCGTCACACCGGGGCCGACACAGGCACAGATGGCGGCGGGGCAGTGATCCCTGTGGGACCGGACTCGGCCTCCCACACGGATTCTCGGGCTTTCACAAATCTCCTCCCTCAGTTTTTTCCGGGTCGTACACAGATAATGCATGCGCCACAACTCCCCGTGGCTGCTATCTCGTCGTGGCGATTGGCCCGGGGTGGGCGGGGTCGTGCAGCAGTGAAAAGCCTCGGTCGCGTAGCGTGCGGCCAATGAAGCGTGAGCCCACATCATTCAAGTGTGCGTCATCGCGGTACAGCAACTGCCCGTCAATGATCGGGCTGCACAGCCCCGCCGGGCAGATCACTTGATTGGGGTCGATAAAGCGCACCTGGGTCAGCCGGGCGCGTATGCCTTCCCAGTAAGGCGCCGTGATATCCAGCGGTGCCGAGCATGGGCGATCGCTACCGAACATCAGGCGACGTACCGGGCAGGTCGCGGCCTTATCGATGTTCTGGTTGCTGAGAATCACAATGACCTGGCCAGTGTTGTCCGCCACGGCCTTGATACTTGCTTCGACAATCGCCCCGGCCGCCGTGTCCTTGGGCCAAGCCCCGGCCAATACGACGTAAGGGTAGTGGTGTTGATTGATCAGCTCGAACACCCGTTTGTTGCGTCCCGCGCAACGGGCACCATACGCCGTCGATACCTCGGCGGTGTAGCCGAAGATCGGTGGGCAGGCATCCAGGGTGTAGTCCATCAGCCTGATGCCGTCGGGGGCGGCCAGGATGTCGACCATGCCGGTGAAGTGATTGGCGAACGAGTCGCCGACCATGATCCCGTCAAGTTGCTCCTTGCGCGCCCCGAGCCGGCACTTGGGATTGGGGTCGCTGCCGTAGCGCGCATTGGGCATGTGGCAGTCGCTGCGAAGCTTGTTCGGTTCCACCAGGGTCATGGCTTCCAGCGTCGACACTTCAGGCGCAAAGCGCTGCGGGAAGCCATTCAATTGCAGGCTCAACGCCGCCAACACGGCGAGCCCCAGGGTGGGAGTCATGAATCGCTGAGTGAGCACGCGGGAAAACGGCAACTGCACGCCGGAGCGTCGGAAGGGGATCTCGACATAACGCCAGGACCACCAGGACAGCGAAATCGACACCACCAACAGCGCTGTCCCTACGGTAAACGTCATGGCGATGCCCAGGTAATTCAGGTAGGCAATCAACGGCCAATGCCAGAGATAAAGCGAATAGGAAATCAGGCCGATGAACACCATGGGCCGGTTGGTCAGCAGGCGGGAACGAACGCTACCGCTGCCGGCCAGAATCAGCAGTGCCGCGCCCAGGCAAGGCATCAGCGCATTGAGGCCTGGGAAAGGCGCGTCCGGGCTCAGGGCGAACAACGAAAAACCGATCAGCCCGGCCCCGACCAGAGCAGACCCCTGGGCCGCTCGCTGACCAAGCGAACATGGTCGATAGAGATAAATACCCAGCGCGCCGCCCAGCATCAATTCGAAAAAGCGCGTGGGCAGCAGATAGTAGGAGGCGGTGGCAAAGACGTTCGTGGCGTACTCGGAAAGCCCTATCGCCGCAACAATGCCAACCCCCAGCACGGCCAATACATAACGTGGCGCCAGCCGATACAGCGCCAGAATGAGCAGCGGCCAGATCACATAGAACTGTTCTTCGATACCCAATGACCAGGTATGCAGCAACGGGGCTTCGCTGGCGTCCGCCGCGAAATAGTTTCCGTACTTCACCCAAATGTAGATGTTCGAGACGCCCAGCAGGGAGAGCAGCGCGCTGACGTTGAGTCGGGTCAGGTCGGCCGGGGAAAGAATGAAGGCCCCAGCGATCACGCTCGCCAGCGATACCGTCGCCAATGCGGGCACGATGCGGTTGATTCGCCGTTGATAAAAACGCTTCAGTGAAAAGGTGTTCTGCCTGATCTCGGAAAACACCTGGGAGGTGATGAGAAAGCCCGAGATGACGAAGAAAATATCGACCCCGACGAACCCGCCTGGGAGCAGGCCGGGGTTGAGGTGATGGATGAGCACGGCGATTACCGCAACAGCGCGAAGCCCGTCGATATCGAGGCGATACTGGGTGTGAGGCATGTCGGCGATCGTCCTTGAGAAGGAGGCAATCCAGGGTCGTCATATTTGTGACGATTACGCCGACAGCATTAAACGGCGGGTATTAGTTATTGATTGATAGCCGAAAATTTACCCGACACAAGTAAGTGGATCCAATAAGGTTGGGCAAGTGACAAACGGTAGGGGGCGGTTGCCCAGGTTCATCCCTTGGTGGGCCGGCACTTAACTCCGCTATCCTGAGCCTCACGTTTATCCATCGAGCCTTTTCATGCTTGAAGTGCGCGAAGTGTTTAAAAGCTACGTCACCCCCCAGGGCCCGTTGCCGGTGTTGCAAGGCATCGATCTGACGCTGGCCCCCGGCAGTAGCCTGGCGCTGATGGGGGAGTCCGGCAGCGGCAAGAGCACTTTGCTGCACTTGGTCGCCGGGCTGGACAAGGTCGATCGCGGCAGCATTCGCAGTGGCGAGTATCGGCTCGACGCAATGAGCGAAAGCCAGCTGGCGAACTGGCGACGCAGCGAAATCGGTCTGGTGTTCCAGCAGTTCAACCTCATCAGCAGCTTGCCGGTGGAGGATAATCTGGCGTTCCAGGCGCGCCTGTGTGGCCGCCATGACCCTGTCTGGCAGGCTCATCTGGTGCAGCGGCTCGGGCTCAAGGACTTGCTGCGGCGTTACCCGGAACAGCTTTCCGGTGGGCAGCAGCAACGGGTGGCGCTGGGCCGGGCGCTGGCCTCGCGACCGCCCCTGTTGCTCGCCGACGAACCCACCGGCAGCCTCGACGAAGCCACCAGCGACGAGGTGTTGCAACTGTTGCTGGAACTGTTGGATGGCAGCCCCACCAGCTTGCTGATGGTCACTCACAGCCCCCGGGTGGCGGCCCGTCTGTCCCGGCGCGTGGTCTTGCAGCGCGGCCGTCTGGCCCAGGTGGCCCAGGGGTGATGATCTTTCGCCAGACCCTCAAGGCGCTGCTCAGCCATTGGCGCCAGCATCCGGTGCAGTTTTTCAGCGTGTTGACCGGGCTCTGGCTCGCCACCAGTTTGCTCACCGGTGTGCAGGCGCTGAACAGTCAGGCCCGGGACAGCTATGCCCGGGCCAGTCAGCTCATCGGCGGCGAACCCCAGGCCAGCCTCAGTGCGCCCGGCGGCGGCACCTTCCCTCAGCAATGGTTTGTCGATCTGCGGCGCCAGGGTTGGCCGGTGTCACCGGTGTTGCAGGCGCGAGTCATGCTCAAGGGCCACGAAGACCAGCGCCTGCAACTGATGGGCATTGACCCGGTATCGCTGCCTCCCGGGGCGGCGCTGGCGGGGCAGGCGCGGGAGATAACCGAACTGGTGGCGTTTTTCACGGACCCTGGCCACACCTGGGTCGCTGCGCAGACCTTGCAAGCCTTGGGGCTGCGGGAGGGCGACCGGCCTCAGACGGTGGATGGGCAATTGCTGCCGCCACTGCATGTCCAGGTGGACATGGCGCCGGGCATGCTGTTGATGGACATCGGTTTTGCCCAGCAGGTACTCGGGTTGCCGGAGCAGCTGTCACGGCTGTTGCTGCCCACCACGTTCAGTGCGGCGTTACCGGAGGCGTTCAACGGTCGGCTGCAACTCAAGCACGCCGATGAAGAAAACAACCTGTCGCGCCTGACCGAAAGCTTTCACCTGAACCTCGACGCCCTGGGGTTTTTATCCTTCGTGGTGGGACTGTTCATTGTCCACGCCGCCATCGGCCTGGCCCTGGAACAACGCCGCAGCCTGCTGCGAACCCTGCGGGCCTGTGGCGTCAGTGCGCGGGTGCTGATCACCAGCCTGGCCCTTGAGCTGGGCGCGCTGGCCTTGCTCGGAGGGATCGCCGGGGTGCTCAGCGGCTATTGGCTGGCGAGCCTGTTGTTGCCCGATGTCGCGGCGAGTCTGCGGGGTTTGTACGGCGCTGAAGTGGCCGGGCATCTGAACCTCAGCCCGTGGTGGTGGCTCAGCGGCGTCGGCCTGAGCCTGCTTGGTGCGCTGCTGGCCGGCGCCGACAGTTTGCTGCGCGCCGCGCGCCTGCCGTTGCTGGCGCTGGCCAATCCCCAGGCCTGGCATCAGGCCCATGCGCGATGGCTGCGGCGTCAGGGTTGGGTGGCGACATTCGCGGCGTTGATCGCCGTGTCGGCATTGATCTGGGGTGACAGCCTGGCCAGCGGTTTTGTCCTGATGACCACCTTGTTGCTGGGCGCGGCGCTGGCCTTGCCGGTGTTGCTCAATCGCGCGCTGAACCTGCTGTTGCGCCGCAGCCGTTCGGTACTTGGGCAGTGGTTTCTCGCCGATTGCCGCCAGCAACTGCCGACGCTGAGCCTGGCGCTGATGGCGTTGCTGCTGGCGCTGGCGGCGAACATCGGTGCCGGCAGCATGACCGCAGGCTTTCGCCAGACCTTCAGCAACTGGCTCGAACAACGACTGAGCGCCGAGCTGTACATCAATCCGCAAACCCCCGCCCAGGCGGGCGAGCTGCACGCCTGGCTCAAGCAGCAACCGGCGGTTACGGCGGTCGTTCCCATCTGGCAGGTATCGGTCCCGTTGCAGGGCTGGCCGACGGATATCCACGGCATCATCGATCATCCCCACTATCGCCAGCATTGGCCGCTGCTGGAGTCGGCCAGCGACAAGCCTTGGGAGCAACTCGCCGCTGCCGACACGCTGATGCTCAGTGAACAACTGGCCCGACGCCTCAAGGTGAGCATTGGCGATCAGTTGACCCTCCCGACGCCGCAGGGGCCGTGGGCGCTACGCGTCGTTGGGGTTTATGCCGACTACGGCAATCCCAAGGGCCATGTGCTGGTCAACGTTGATCACTTATTGGCGCACTGGCCGCAACTGACGCCAAACCGTTTCAACCTGCGCATCGAACCGTCCGCGATCCCGGCGCTGCTGACGGCGTTGCAAGGTCGGTTCAGCCTGGATGACAGCCGTATCGTCGATCAGGCCCGGCTCAAGGGCTGGTCGACCCAAGTGTTCGAGCGCACCTTTGCCGCCACCGCTGCCCTCAACAGTCTGACCCTGGCGGTGGCCGGAGTGGCGTTGTTCATCAGTCTCTTGACCCAGAGCCAGAGTCGCCTCGGCCAGTTGGCGCCACTGTGGGCGCTGGGGGTGACGCGACGGCAGTTGATGTTGCTCAACCTCGGCCAGACCTGGCTGCTGGCGCTATTGACCCTGATGCTGGCCTTGCCCCTGGGCATCGCCCTGGCCTGGTGCCTGGATGCGGTGATCAATGTGCAGGCCTTCGGCTGGCGCCTGCCGTTGCAGGTATTCCCGTTGCAACTGGCGCAGTTGCTGGCCTTGGCGATGCTCGCCACGCTACTGGCATCGGCCTGGCCGCTGTATGCGTTGTACCGCACGCAGCCGGCGGATTTGCTGAGAACCTTTGCCCATGAAGATTAAAGTCGGCCTGATGTTGCTGGTGTTGCTCAGCGGCTGCGGTGAACCGTTACCGGAGAAGGGCTTTGCCGGCCTGGGCGATCAGGCTGCCGCGTTCACGCCAGTGGCGCCGGGGCGGGTGTTCAGTTTCCCGGCTGACCACGGCATTCATGAGGGTTTTCGCATCGAGTGGTGGTACGTCACCGCCAATCTCAAGGATGCCCAGGGCCGCGATTTCGGTGTGCAATGGACGCTGTTTCGCAGCGCCTTGAACGCCGCGCCCCAGGCCAACGGCTGGCGCAACCAGACGATCTGGCTCGGTCACGCGGCGGTCACTTCTGCCGCCGTCCATCATGCCGCCGAGCGCTACGCTCGGGGTGGTGTGGGGCAGGCCGGGGTGCAGACGACACCCTTCGAGGCCTGGATCGACGACTGGCGCTTTGGCACTCAAGCGTCAGGCGCCGACCCTCTGGCGGATATGCAACTGACGGCCCGAGACCCGCGCTTCAGTTATGCGTTGCGGCTCACTTCGGCCCGCCCGCTGGTGTTGCAGGGGGATCAGGGTTTCAGCCAGAAATCCGAACAGGGTCAGGCGTCGTACTACTACAGCCAGCCGTTTTTCCAGGCCAGTGGCGAATTGGAAATTGACGGCCAGCGCTATCAGGTCAACGGTCCGGCCTGGCTTGACCGCGAGTGGAGCAGCCAGCCCCTGACGGCCAACCAGACTGGATGGGACTGGTTTTCTCTGCACCTGAACAGCGGTGAACACGTGATGCTCTATCGTATGCGCCACAAGAACGGAGCGCCGTACCTGACGGGCACCTGGATCGATCCCCAGGGCCGGGCGCAGACCCTGCACGCCGGGGAAATCAGCCTCGTGCCGCTGGACACCGCCAAGGTCGCCGGGCATTCGATGCCGGTGCGCTGGTCGCTGAAGATTCCCGGCAAGCAGCTCGACGTCACCACCCAGGCCTTGAACCCCAACGCCTGGATGAACCTGCGCATTCCCTATTGGGAGGGGCCGGTGCAACTGAGTGGCAGCCACGGCGGTAATGGCTACCTGGAAATGACCGGCTACTGATAATCGCCGGAACTCCCCGCGAACCTCGACCCTCATACTTTATGAATGCCTCGCTGGAGTCCGTCATGAGCGATGACCTCAAACTTTCGTCGCTGACTTACCGGCTGCAGCCGCCCGATGCCTGATTCCAGGCTTGGAATTCCAAGGAGTTCGCCATGAAGCACAGCCCTGATCAAACGCCGCAGAACCCGGACGAGCCAGGGATGCCCGGTGAAGTGGAGCGGGACAACGACGCCCTGCGCCCAAACGATCCGGCCAAGCGCAAACAGCAGCAAGGGGACCCTGAAGCGGGAGACACCGACGCGCAAAAAACCGGGCGGCGTGGTTGAGGCCAGATGCACCGTCCGGCATTAAAAAATTTTAAATGGCTGTTAACTTGCTGTGAGGCATGTTGCATGCCTCGGCTGATAACTTTTGTACTTGTCTATTAATGTTGTATAGCTGTTTGTACAGTTTTATATACATCGGAATGTGCCCAAAACCGTGGCGAGGGAGCCTGCTCCCGCTTGGTCGCGTAGCGGCCGCTCTGTTTTTGGGCTGCTTCGCACCCCAGCGGGAGCAAGCTCCCTCGCCACGGGATACCCTTCACACCCCATCAAATGTAACTGCACGAACGAGTGAGTGTTGATCAGTCGTCGATAGTTACAATTGAAGATGAAAAATTATTTAAAGCGCGACGCGGAAATATTTTGAAAGTTCCACTATTATTGTGCCCGTTCGCCCAGTGTCAGGCTCTTTACCAGTGCATGGAATGCCGAGGCCGTCGCACTGGGCGAACACCCTCTCGGAGTCAATCGTTACCGTTCACTTCAATGCACATCGGCCAGCAGACCTGGCCGGTGCATTGACGGCTGCGCGGACTTAACCGGCGACCGGTACACGCCAGTCATCGGAGCCCATCGTGCCGCAGACTTCGTGATTCCAGGTGATCTTGCGATATGAGAAGTGCACGTCTTCCAGATGGGTGAAATGTGCGTTTACCGGGTCCTGGCAGTTGAACATGTAGTCCTTGATTTCAACAATGATCGCGTCGAACAGCGTGGTGGTGAAGTAGTGTTCCTGAGTGCCAGCCGCCGAAGTCCGGAGCCAATGAATCACAATTTCCTCCAGGCGTTCACCGCTGGTGAGGGCGCCCTGCAGCAGAGGCGTGGCCTTGTCGAACACTTTGGTGATGATGAGGGGGTGATGCACGCGTTGGCCGGTTGGCTGGCCGGATTGAGGATCGCGCGGGACGGTCACCTGATGCTGGAAACCTTGCACCATGATTTTGTCTTCACGACCTTCCTGATAAATATTGCCAACCGAGTCGGCCGTAAACGCGCCAGCAGTGATCAGACCTTGTTTGATGCCTTTGATGATCATATACGCGGGGGTAGCCAATGGGACGCTCTCCTTCCTGGATAACTTAGGGGCCTGGGACGGTTGTTGTCCCGAGGTGCCCTGACGGTTATCAAGAGCCATGCCATTTTAGGAAAAGTAAATTAGATCAATGAGTTATGTTTTGTCTTCATGAGCCATTGCCTCGAACCGAGGGAAATGCGCGTAAGGCGCCGTCCAGTGCCGCGCACCTTCCTGCGCTTTGGGGCTGACGCTGCAGCCCCTCAGGTAAAACGAGTTGATTATCGAGCTTCACGAGCAGGTTCGTAGTGCAATCTCTTTCACAGTCGCCCTTCGGCTTGTTCCTGCACGCCCAAGGCAGCCCTGCATTCCTCAATGGAGCGCTGTTGGGTCTGCGCATACAGCCCCAACTCATCGATGGTCGTTCGCCCCAGCGCCTCTTCAAACGCCTGGCGATTGGACTGCCCGGCGTAGTGACTCTGGGCGGCATCGCCGAGGTTCGACTGGAAGATGCCGGCGGCGCTGACCGGCAGGAAGTCTTCGTACACCAACGGTTCGGCACGCAGGTATTGCTGCTCCAGCAAGCGTTCCAACGAGGCCGTTTGCTCAAGGGTACCCTTGGCGGCAAGGCCTTTTTGCGTCACGAAATAACGGAAGTACGCCAGTGCCTGTCGACGCAGTTCATCGTGGGTGTCAGGGAATTGGGCAAAGTGTTCGCTCATCAGCGCGTTGTAGCGCTCGGCGTTGGCTTCATTGGGGAATGCCCCCAGTGCATCCCGCGCCGCGTTCAGCAATTGGTCATAGAGCGCACGACCCTTGGGCGTGAGCGCTGCGCCCCGTTGCTCGATTTCGCCAAAGCGGGCGCTGTGGCTGCCTTGGGATTGCGCCTGGTCGGTGAAGCTGACGGGCTCGTCGAGCGCCTTGAAACTGGTCTGGCGCAGCAGGATCGGGCAATGACGGCGGGGTGGGCCTTCGATCACTGCTTTGGGCGTGATGCCGTGCACGGGCATCTGCGCCTGGACGATGTCGATGTCCAGAGTGCGTGGCGTCAGGTGATTGATGTGCGGGCCCTTGAAGGCCACCACGTCGGCGATCAGACGATGTTGGGCGCTCAACTGCCGGTACTGCTCGGCCGTGACAGTGGCGCTGTGGTGCCAGCGAAACGTCTCCAGGGCCTGTAGGACGAAATCCTCGGACTGGGGCTCCGTCAAGCCGCCCTGGCGTTCGGCGAGATCGATGAGCTGAAGGGCGGTGGGGGTGAAGATCTGGCGCTTATCCAGCACCGATTCGGCAAAGGCCCGAAGTTCGGTGTTTTCGATCAGTTCCAGGCGCAGCAGCGAGGTGAACACTCGGAACGGGCTGACCTGCAAGGCACTTTCATGCACGGCGCGAAATGCCGTGGAATGCACCGGCACCCCGGCCGGCGTGAGGTCGTAGTAACCCACCGGCTGCATGCCCATGACCGCGAACAATCGTCCGAGGGTGGCCAGTTCCGCGGCAGTGCCGACGCGGATCGCGCCGTGGCGTTCCAGGTCCAGGCGCTGGAGCTCACCAGTGCTGCGCAGGTGTTCGGCCAGTTGCGGGTCTTTGCCCAGCACCTGGGCATTGGTTTGCTCCACCAGATTCATCAACGCGCCGTAGAGCGGCACCTCGTCGCGGTACATGTCGGACATCGCTTTGGAAAAGCGTTGGCGGATCAGGTCGGGACTGACGAAGCTCATGGTGAGAGTTCCTGGTTTGGGCTGTGGGAAAGTTGAACGAAAGATCGCAGCCTTCGCCAGCGTCGACAAACGAAGAATCTTCAGGACTTCATTCTGTCAGGGACTGACCCTCCCACCTGATCCAATGCCATGTGGCGAGGCATCCGCTCACTGCCCCAGTCCCTTGAGAAACTCCTGATACAGCGCTGCCGTTTTCCCGGGTTTTTCAATCATGGGCAGATGACCGACCCCGTCCCAGATTTCCACCCGCAAATCCGCGAGGCCCTTGCTCCACACGGGCACGCTGCTGACGTCGATCACCCGGTCCTGGCGACCCCAGAGCAACAGCGAGGGCGCGCGGATGTCGGCCAGGCGTGGCTCCATCGAGGGGCTGGCGCGAAAGTCGGCGTAGATCTCCGCCAGTTCTTCGCGATGTTGCACGTAGCGCTCGGCCACCGCCGCCATCACCATGCCCGGAACCCAGGGCGGCGAGGCCATGGTCATTGCGTAGAACGGCGCGAACTCCTCCCGCGAGTGCACCAGGGATGGGTTGCGGCCGGCGGCCAGTTGGCGATCCATGTCGCTGGGTTGGGGCGAAGTGACGCCAGCCGGATCGAGCAGCGCCAGGGTCAGCACCCGTTCAGGCGAAGTGGCCGCCAGCCATGCCGCGAGATGCCCGCCCATGGAGTTGCCGATCACATGGACTTTGTCCAGGCCGCAGGCGTCGAGCAACTCGATCACCCGCCGGGCCTGGGTCGGGATGTCATAGCCGCCGCCGGCCTTGAAGCCGGTTTCGCCATGACCGGCCAGGTCGGGAATCACCACCCGATAGGCACCGACAAAATGCCGGGCTACGCGCAGCCAGAGGTCTTTGTCGCCGCTGTAGCCATGGAGCATCAGGATGCTGCCGGCAGCTTCATAAGGCCCGCCTTGCCAGGTCGATACGGTCATTTCGCTGATCGGTACGTTGATTTTGCGCAACCGATAGAGGCGTGCTTCCAGGGCCATGCTCATGTCGTACAACACCTGGCCAATGGCTGGATACGTCAACCAGCTCCAGGCGATAAACACGGCAAGAATTATCCACAACACCAGCATATTTTGCCCTCCATGGGTCACGACAGAATGTGATCGTCCAGCCTGAACCGACGGGTCAGGCGGTGATAAGTGAAGCTGAAGCCGGGGAACATCGCGATGACATGGCCGCTTTTACTCTGATACCAGCTATGGCATCCGCCGGATTTCCATACGGTGCGCTGCATTTCCCGATGGATCATCTCGGTGTAGCGTTGTTCGGCCGCCGACTGTACTTCAATGCTACGCAGGTTTCGCCGGTTCAGGGTGCGGATACAGTCCAGGATGTAATTCATCTGCGACTCTATGATGAACAGTGCCGAGGTGTGGCCGATGCCGGTGTTGGGCCCGGTCACGATAAACAGGTTGGGGAAGTCCGGCAGGCTGGTGCCCAGGTAGGCGCGGGGGTACTGGGCCCAGGCGTCACGAAGCCGGGTACCATTCTTGCCGGTCACGGGATAGGAAATCACCCCATCGGTGGCATCAAAGCCTGTGGACCAGACGATCAGGTCCAGCTCGATGTGCTGGCCGTCCCGGGTGATGATGCCGGTTTCATCGAGGGCGGCGATGCCTTGCTCCTGGCCATGCACGCTGACATTGGCCCGGCACAGGGACGGGTACAGCGTATTGGACAGGATGACGCGCTTGCAGCCGATCAGGTAATCCGGGGTCAAGCGGCGCCGCAGGGTTGGGTCCGGTACTTGGCACTCCAGCAGCCTCAAGGCTTGGCGCTGGACCATGCGAACCGCCGACCGTGAGTACTTGAAGGCAATCACCCGGGCTTCGAATTGCCAGTAGATCGACCAGCGCAACAGGGTGTGCAGTGGTGCCTGGCGCAGCAACCAGCGCTCGAAGCGATTGAAGGTGTGGTCGCGGCGGCGCAGCACCCAGTGAGGCGTGCGCTGGAACACATGCAGGTGCTCGACTTCCGCGGCAATGGCCGGGATCACCTGGGCGGCACTGGCCCCACTGCCGACAATAGCGACACGTTTATGACGGTAGTCGTAGGCGTGGTCCCAATGATTGGTGTGAAACGTCTTGCCCTTGAAGCGTTCCCGACCTTCGAACGGTGGGATCACCGGCTGACTGAGGGGCCCCGTGGCATTGATCAGGAACTGCGCCCGGTAGAGGCCCTTGGCGGTATGGACAAGCCATTGCCTGGTCTGGTCATCCCATTCCACTCGCTCGACATTCGACCCCAGTTGCACCTTGTCCCGCAGCTTGAAGCGCTCGATCACGTGTTGGGTGTAGCGATGCAGTTCCTCTTGTTCGGCAAACATCCGGCTCCAGTCGTAGCTGGCAAAGGACAGCGAATACAAGGGTGACGGCACGTCCACCGCTGCGCCGGGGTAGGTGTTCTGGCACCAGGTGCCGCCGAAAAAATCCCGGCGCTCAAGCAGCAGGAAATCCTCGATGCCTTCCTTGAGCAGATTGACCGCTGCGCACTGGCCCCCGAACCCGCTGCCGATGATCAATACCTGATAACTGCCCATGGACCTCCTTTCTGATCGTTTGCGGATCGCCCTAGTCATGTATAGCCAAAATCAGCGCCGAGCCCTGCATTTGGCAGAGAATAAATACCCCTTCATCAGTAGTGGCTATTTGATGCTGCCCTGATAGACTCCAGGCATCCCCTCCCAGAAAGACTTGGGAAACCCGCGATGCAGAGGTCTCTATGCAAAAAACGGGACGAAAGGGACGCACGCTCGCCAGGAGGCTTTATATATCTCGCATCCTGGGCCTGACGCTGGGGTTGGTGTTGGTGAGTGCTGCCCTCCATCCCCTCGAGCCGGCGCCGTGGGTCTGGGGATTCATGTTGTTCAACGGGTTGCTCTGGCCACACTTGTCCTATTGGTGGGCCCGGCATTGCAGGGCGCCGTACCACGCAGAACACCTCAATTTACTGATCGATGCGTTGCTCGGCGGCTTCTGGGTCGCGGCGATGCAGTTCAATCCGCTGCCTGCGGCAGTCACGTTGGCGATGATGGCGATGAACAACGTCTCCATTGGCGGCCTGCGTTTCCTGCTCATTGGGGCGATGGCTCAAGCGGTGGGCATTGTCGTCGGCGAAATGATCTTCCCGCTGACCCGCGTGCCCATGACCAGCCCGGCGCAGCTCTACGCCTGTTTGCCGCTGCTGTGCCTGTACCCGATGGCGCTGGGTTGGTTCTGCTATCGCCAGGCCTACGCCCTGGGCCGGCAAAAGCGCGAGTTGCTGGCCCTGAGTCGCACCGACAGCCTGACCGGGTTGCTCAACCACGGTGCCTGGAAAGACCGCCTCAACGAGGAGTTCCAGCGCTGCCTGCGCTACCCAAAAGACGGGGCAGCGCGTGGCGCAATTGCGCTGATCGACATCGATCATTTCAAAGCCATCAATGACACCTATGGCCACGTGGCTGGCGACATCGTGCTGCGCCAGCTCGGCAAGATGCTCAAGCAGAACCTGCGCACCGCCGATGTGGCCGGGCGTTATGGCGGTGATGAGTTCTGTGTGATTCTGCCGGACCTGACGCTTTACAACGCCGTACAGGCCATGGACGGTTTGCGCGAGCGCTTTGCGACGCTCAGCTACGAACAGAACCCGGCGCTGAAGGTGAGCCTGAGCATTGGCTTGGCGGCCTTCAACCCGGACTATGGCGATGCCACCCATTGGCTCAATGACGCCGATCAGGCGCTTTACGAGGCCAAGACCGGCGGGCGCAATCGGGTTACTTGTTACCGGAATCGGCAGGTGTTGGAGGAATCGGTCATTTCCCTTTGAGAGGTTAGGCGGGCGTCTGCGGCCTAGAGCCTTGGACCATAGTCGGGTAGGGTTGCCTGAGCACTCTCCCGATACGGAACAAGGATGAATCATGACGATTACTGCTCTTCGCTCCCGTCTGGCCGTCAGTCTCGGCCTGAGCCTGGCCCTCGGCGCCTTCGCCCCGGTTGCTTTCGCGCAGCCCCACCCACAAGTTCTGAGCGACGCCGAACAGTACAAAGGCGAGGCCCTGAAACTGCTGGAACGGCTGGTGAACATCGACTCCGGCTCCGGGTATGTGCCGGGGTTGACCCAGGTCGGTGACATTGCCATCGAAGAATTACAGAAGTTGGGCGCCACCATTGAAAAGGTGCCCAACTCGGACGGCACCCAGCACATCCTGGCGACCCTCAAAGGCACCGGTAAGGCGAAGATCCTGCTGATGGCACACATGGACACGGTGTTCAAGGAAGGCTCGGCCGCCGAGCGCCCCTTCCATATCAAGGACGGCCGGGCTTATGGCCCGGGAGTGATGGACGATAAGGGTGGCATCGTCGCTGGGATCTATGCGTTGAAGGTGCTCAAGAACCTGGACTTCAAGAATTACGCGCAGATTACTTTCCTGCTCGACGCCAGCGAAGAAACCGGCTCGGATGTCGCCACCGACCTGATCAAGAAAACCGCCAAGGCCCATGATGTGACCCTCAACCTTGAACCGGGTCGCCCGGCGGACGGCCTGGTGGTCTGGCGCAAGGGCAGTGCCACGGCGCTGGTGGAGGTCAAGGGCAAGGCGTCCCACGCCGGGGTCGCGCCGGAACTGGGGCGCAATGCGGCGATGGAAGCGGCGCACCAGATCCTGCAACTGGGCAAGCTGGGCGATGCGGAAAAGAAAACCACCATCAACTTCACCGTGCTCAAGGCCGGTGACCGGACCAACGTGATCCCCGACCAAGCCAGCGCCAAGGCCGACGTGCGGGCGGCGGTACCGGAAGAGTTCGACCGCATCGAAAAAGACCTGGCCCGCGTGTCGCAAGACAAACTGATCGCCGACACCGAAGTCACCACCAGCCTCAAGCGCGGCCTGCCGCCGATGCCGCAAACGGCGGAATCGGATCGTTTGATGGCCATGGCCCAAGGCATCTATGGCGAACTGGGGCGCAAACTCACTGAAGAGGGCAGCGGCGGCGCGGCGGATGCCAGCCTCTCAGCCGGCGTCGGCACACCGACGCTGGATGGCTTTGGTATTGTCGGTGGCAACATTCATACGCCTGAGGAATACGCGGAAGTTGAGAGCGTGGTGCCGAGGATTTATCTGTTGTCGCGGATGATCATGGAGTTGGCGGGGCGGTAATAGTGAGCCTGGCACAAACCAAACCCGTTGTGGGAGCAAGGCTTGCCCGCGATGAAGGCGATGCGGTCTCTTGAGGAACCGAGGCGTCTGCATCGCGAGCAAGCTTTGCTCCCACAGGCCTCTGGTGTTCTCCAGAGGCCAGTTTCATTTTGTGAGTCGGCTAGCGCGGCTCGACGTTATCCAGCGCCCGGTTCGCCAATAATCCGCCCAGTTCGATCAACTGCTGGATGCCCAGGGCCACGTGCCGCCTGGAACCTTCCAGGTCGAAGGCCAGGTCGTTGACCATGGCATTGGCCGAGGCCAGGGTTTCGCTGAGGTTGGCGAGCAGGGATTCGGTGTCGATGCCGTTGACCACCGTGAACAGTTGGCTGGGGTCGGCTTCGGCTTGCGTGGGTTTGGGCTTGAGGTAGAAGTCGAGGGCGCGGTCGGCGGCTTCGTCGAGTTTTTTGGAATGGCTTTTTTGGCGTGAGGAAGTCGGATCGGTGTCCGGCGGGTTGGGAGTTGCTTTGAACATAGTTGAAGCTCCGATGCACTTGAAAAGGAGCCATCACCTGCTCGCTACCAAACGAATTGGGTGGTGGCCATACGAAGGTTGGTAGACCGGGCATCGGAGCCGGCGCCTCCGAAGAGACCCTGCGCATGGCCACCAAAAAGCGCAGTGCATGACTGCACTTGCAGAGGTGACGCTATGCACCGACAACCCGGGCTACCAAACCCGATCGCTGATTCGTCAGCGACCGGAAAACGATAAAGCCCGACCCCAAGGCGCACAAGCCGGCGGATTCTGGCGTAGTTGTAGGCAACGGCGCAAGGCGAGGCAGCTTGGTCCTACACCGAAATTAACAGGATAAACATCAAGCCTTTGTGGCGAGGGGATTTATCCCCTCGCCACAAAGGCCGCGCAGGCTTTCGACTGTTAGTAAACCCAAACCTCCACCCGCCGATTCCTGACCCTGCCTTCATCCTCACTGTTGGCCGCCACCGGCATCAATGCCCCAAACCCCCGTACCTCCCGCAGCGCCACGCCGTATTTGACCAGCTCACGGCGCACCGCCATGGCCCGCAATTTGGACAACAGATCCGCGCGCGCCGGGTCGTCCTTGGCGTCGCCAAACCCCACCAGGGTCACGCGCCGGTCGAGCTTGCCATGTTGCTTTATATAGTCGAGTACCCGGCCCAGGTCCTGATGGGCCTTGTTGTCGAGGTTGGCGCTGCCTTCTTCGAAGCGAAAATTCACGCTCAGGCGTTGGGCATGGCGGCTCAGGGCCTGATACCCCTCCGGCATCAGCGCATTCGGCGTGACGGCCATGGCCTGGACGGTTTGGGCGATGAACCCATTGGCCGCGACGATGGCCTGTCCCTGGTCGCTTTGGGTGAATTCAACCAGCGCCTCGGCCCACGGGTTGGTTTGTTGAGGGGGCAGGTAAAAGAACAGCCTGCGGGACAAGGGATAATCCTCGGTGGCGATCAGATTGTTCAACGGCAACATGGGCTGGGAAGCGCCGTCGACAATCGCCAGGGCCTTGGCCTGGCGCACGTAAGGCAAACCGATGAAGCCAATGCCTTGCGGGTCCTGACTGACGGCGTCGGACAACTGTTCGCTGGATTCGAAGCGCCGCGCTGAAGGATCCAGCCGTTTGCCCTGTCGGCTAAGGACCAGTTCCTTGAAGGTATCGTAGGTGCCGGACTGTTCGTCCCGGGCGTAGAGATGAATGGGGCCGCCGACGCTGCCGACCGCTTCCCAGGTTTTCGCCTCGCCGCTGAATATTCGCGCCAGTTGTACGGTATCGAGCTGACGCAACGGGTTCTGTGGATGAAGAATAATCGCCAGGCCATCGATGGCGATGACCTGCTCGGCGGTGGGACTTTTCAGATCACCGAGGGAAGATAATTCCTTCAGCTCGCTGTCCTTGATCGGCCGGGAAGAGGCGGCCAGGTCGGCGCTGTCTTGCTTGAGGGCGGCGAACCCGGTGCTGGAACCGTGGGCAGCAATGTCGATTTCCACCCGCCGGCCGTCAGCGGTCTGGCCGATAATCCGCTGTTCGTTGTCCCGACCGGTGATTTCGGCGCTGACCTTGAGCAACCCTTGCTCGACCATCAAGCCCTTGACCAAGGCCGGTCCCAGTGCCGCGCCGATGGTATTGGAGCCCTGAAGGCGCAGGGCAGGGCCGTGTTCGGGAACCGGCAAGCCGCTGGCCCAGACTGCGAGCGGCAGCCAGAGGCCGATGAAAAAAACAACGCGCAGCCGCATGCCGGCACCTTCTGAACCTTGGGAAGTGCCGGAAGATTAAGTCAATCAGGTTACTGAAAGGTGACAGGGTTGCGACTCAGGACTAATGTCAGGCCGATCATGTGTGGGAGCGAGCAAGCTCGCTCCCACAGGGGATGGTGTGCGCCTTGAAATCAGCTCAATTCCAACCAGATCGGCGCATGGTCCGAAGGTTTTTCCATGCCCCGCAGCTCATAGTCCACACCGGCATCCTTGACCCGTGGCAGCAGGCCATGGGAGGTGAGGATCAGGTCGATGCGCAGGCCGCGCTTGGGCTCGTCCTCGAAACCGCGACTGCGGTAGTCGAACCAGCTGAAGCGATCGGTGACGTCCGGGTTCAGGTGGCGAAAGCTGTCCACCAGGCCCCAGTTTTTCAGGCGGGCCATCCACTCGCGCTCTTCCGGCAGGAAGCTGCATTTACCGGTTTTCAGCCAGCGCTTCATGTTGTCCGGGCCGATGCCGATGTCGCAGTCTTGCGGGGAAATGTTCACATCCCCCATCACCACCACTGGCTGGTCGTTGCTAAAGCGGCTTTCCAGCAGTTGCTGCAAGTCGCTGTAGAAACGTTCCTTGGCCGGGAATTTGGTCGGGTGGTCGCGGCTTTCACCTTGTGGGAAATAACCGTTCATGATCGTCACCGGCACGCCGTTGGCATCGGCGAAGGTGCCCCAGATGAAGCGCCGCTGGGCGTCTTCGTCGTCGCCCTCGAAGCCTTTGTACAGGCTCAACGGTGCCTGACGGGAGAGCAGGGCGACACCGTAGTGGCCCTTTTGCCCGTGGTAATGCACGTGGTAACCCAGGGCCTGAACCTCGGCCAGGGGGAACTGTTCGTCGTGGACCTTGGTTTCCTGCAGGCCGATCACGTCCGGCTGGTGCTTCTCGATCAGCGCCGCCAGCTGATGGGGACGGGCGCGCAGCCCGTTGATGTTGAAGGAGACGATCTTCATGGTCGGCTGTCCTGGCAAAACTGCGATGCTAGCTGACATGTCGGAAGGGGGCCAGCGTGGCAGTAGGACAAATGCGCTGCTAATGTCCTTTGCATGTAGGAACGATCACGAGCCTATTGGGTTCGTACTCAATAAGAGCGGGGCCTTACCGAGCCTCGCCCAGGAGATCTGCCGTCATGCCCGAAACCGCCACCGCCATCGCCGACATCCATATGCTCGACAGCGGTTACTCCCGCGAAGCCCGTTCATTGCTGTATCAGGCTTATCGCCATGAGCCGACCTTCAGCTTCCTGTTCGAGTCCGAACGTCCCGGTTATGAACATCGGGTACGGGCCACGGTGCGCGAGTTGGTCAAACAGCACTTTCTCCAGGATCTGCCGGCCATCGGCTTGCTGGTCAACGATCGTCTGATCGGCATCGCCCTGATCGCCCCACCGCAGCGGCGCCTGGGCATCACCGAAAGCTGGGCCTGGCGTCTGCGCATGGTGTTGAGCACTGGTTTTCGCTGCACCCGGCGCTATTTGGACTACCACGCGGCGGTGGCGGCCTGCCTGCCGTCGGATGCGGTCCATGTGTTGCCACTGTTGGGGGTTCATCCACAGTTTCAAGGCCAGCACTTTGGCGAGCAGTTGCTCGAAGCGGTGCATAACTGGTGTGCGGTGGACGAAAACTCCCAAGGCGTCGTGCTAGACACCGGCAACCCACGTTACCTGGAGTTTTATAAACGCCAGGGTTATGAGGAAATCGGTGAGATTGCGGTAGGACCCGTCCGTGAACACGTGTTCTTTCATGCCAACCCCCAAGTGCTGCAAAGCGCAACCGCATAATCGGCCGAACTTTTGGGAAATGTCTGGCTCTATCAGGCTTCCAAGCTCGTGATAGCATCCGCGCCATGAATTTCCCAGGACGAATGACCAGTGGCGCGCTCTTGCTGTCCCTCAGCTGCGCGGCACTGGCACAAAGTGAATTGGATGTACGCGTCAAGCCGTCCAACGACGAACTCAAAGCCAACGTAGAAGGTTACATCGGCGGTGTGGGTGATCGTGACGAAGAAGCCTTGCTGCGCTTCAGTCGTGGCGCCGAGGAACAGGCGCGCAAAGCCGCCCAGGCCCTGGGTTATTACCAGCCGCAGATCGACAGCGAGGTCAAGGGCGGCAAGGTGCCGCGCCTGGTGCTGACCATCGACCCCGGCGAGCCTGTGCACTTGCGCAATGTCACCGTGCGCATCGACGGCCCGGCGGCATCGCTCAAAGCCTTTCGCGTCCCCGACAACGCGGGCCTCAAGCCTGGCGCGGTGCTCAACCACGGCCGTTACGAAGACGCCAAGCGGCAGATCCAGAACCAGGCATCGCGTTACGGTTTTTTCAGCGGGCGCTTCGTCAGCCAGAAGCTGCTGGTGGATCCCCAGGCTGGCGTCGCCGATATCGAGCTCATCTATGACAGCGGCCCGCGCTATGCCTTGGGCCCGGTGAGCTTCGAAGGGGACACGCCGTTCGACGAAGAGCTGCTGCAGCGCATGGTGCCGTTCAAGGCCGGGACTGCGTACGACTCCGAACTCATTGCCGAGCTCAACCAGGCCCTGCAATCGAGCGGTTATTTCGAAGGCGTGCGGGTCGATGCAGCGCCCACTGCCGCTACCGGTAACGTGATCCCGGTGGCGGTCAAGCTCGACACCCGCAAGCCACGCACCATGGGTTTGGGCTTGGGGTTCTCCACCGACGTCGGCCCACGGGCCAAGGCCAATTGGACGCGCCACTGGGTCAACGCCCAGGGCCACAGTTATGGCTGGGAGACGGAAGTGTCGGCGCCCCGGCAGAACGTCGGCCTGTGGTACGACGTGCCGTTGGATCCGCCACTGACCGACAAGCTGCGCTATGCCGGCGGCTATCAATATGAAGAACTGGCCGACACCGACAGTCTCAGCAAACTGCTGACCGTGGGCCCTGAATGGCACAGCAAGTTGCCCAGCGGCTGGCAGCGGGTGGTGTCGCTCAAGTGGCAGCACGAAGAGTATCGCCTCGGCGACGATTCAGGCCTGAGCACGTTGCTGATGCCGGGTGTCAGCTATTCCTACCTGCGCAGCGACAACCGCATCGACCCGCACAACGGCTACCGCCTGCAGTTCGATACCAAGGTTGCCAAGGAAGGGCTCGGCTCGGACAACAACCTTTTATACGGCACGGCCATGGTCAAGGGCCTGACCACGGTGTTCGACAAGCATCGTTTTTTGGCTCGGGCCCAGGTCGGTGGCAGCGCCACCAATGGCTATAAATCGATCCCGCCGTCCTTGCGTTTTTTCGCCGGTGGCGACCAGAGCGTGCGCGGTTACGACTACCAGAGCCTGTCGCCGGAAAACTCCGAGGGCGATCGCATCGGCGGGCGCTACATGGTGGCCGGCAGCCTCGAATATCAATATTCCGTCGCTGAGAAATGGCGGCTGGCGACCTTCGTCGACCAGGGCAATTCCTTTAACAGCCTTGAGCTGCCGAGCCTCAAGACCGGCGTGGGCGTTGGCGTGCGCTGGGTGTCGCCGGTCGGCCCGATCCGCCTCGACCTGGCCCATGCGCTGGACGACGAGGGCGGTATTCGCTTGCACTTTTCCATGGGGCCCGAGTTGTGAATCGTGGTGTGAAGATAACGCTGTTGGCACTCGCTGGGTTGCTGGCGTTGGTATTGCTGGCCTTGAGCGTCATGCTGGGCACTCAATCGGGCAGCCGCTGGGCCCTTGGCCTGGTACCGGGGCTGAGCGTAGAAAATTTCCAGGGACGGTTGGGTGGGCAGTGGAGTGCTGACCACGTGCTGTGGCAGCAGGACACCCGCAAAGTGGAGCTCGATCAGGTGATATTCGCCTGGTCGCCGCTGTGCCTGACGCGCATGACGCTGTGCATCGAACAGCTCAAGGCGGACAAGGTCAGTCTGCAATTGCCGCCCTCTGCCGACGCGCCCAGTAGCGGTCCGATCAGCCTGCCTGATTTGGACTTGCCGGTGGCCATCGAACTGGGCGACGTACAGGTCGGCAGTCTGTTGTTCAACGGCAGTGAACAGCTCGAGGGCCTGCAACTGGCCGCTCACTGGACGGCCGAGGGCTTGCTGATCGACTCGGTGCAATTGCAGCGCGACGCGCTGAGCCTGAAGCTGTCCGGCCTGCTGAAACCGGGCGGCGACTGGCCGCTGAAGGCTGAAGGCCGCTTGACCTTGCCGGCGCCGGGTGCCACGCCGTGGGCGCTGGACCTGAAAGTCGACGGCGATCTGCTCAAGACCCTCAACCTCAACGCCGACAGCAGCGGCTACCTGCAAGGCCGCTTGGTCGGTGAGCTGCAACCGCTGGCAGACAATCTACCGGCCAAGGTGCGCATCAGCGCCGACGGCTTCAAGGCCAGCGCCGACCTGCCGGATACCCTGTTGCTCAATCAACTGGAACTGACGGGCGAAGGCGATCTGAAAAACGGCTATCAACTGCTCGGCAAGGCGACGCTGCCCGCCGAAAAAGGCCCGGTGGCGCTGCTGCTCCAAGGCAAGGTGGATGCCAGCGGTGCACAGATCGCCGGCCTCGACCTGAATGCCGGCGACCAGCAAAGTCTGAAGCTCACCGGCCAGCTGGATTGGCGCGAAGGCCTGAGCGCCGAAGCGAAAATCGCCTGGTTGGATTTCCCCTGGCATCGTCTCTATCCGCTGATCGACGAACCGCAGGTGACCCTGCGCAGCTTCAACGGTGAGGTGTCGTATACCGACGGTAAATACCTGGGCAATTTCCAGGCTGCATTGGACGGACCCGCCGGGGCCTTTACCCTGGGTAGCCCGTTCAGCGGCGACCTGACGCAAATCCATTTGCCGCAGCTTGAGCTCGCGGCCGGGCAGGGCAAGGCCCAAGGGCATCTGAACCTGCAATTCGCCGACGGCATCGCCTGGGACACGGCGCTGGAGTTGTCGGCCATCAACCCGGCGTACTGGCTCGGCGAACTGCCCGGCACCCTGGCGGGGCCGTTGCGCAGCAAAGGGGCGCTGAAGAACGACAGCCTCAACCTCGATGCGGACCTGGACCTCAAGGGCAAATTGCGTGGTCAGCCGGCGCTGTTCCAGGCCAAGGCCAGCGGCGCCGGCGAGCAGTGGAACCTCAGCGCCCTGGACATCCGCCTGGGGGATAACCGCATCAACGGCACTGGCAGCCTGCAACACAAACTCAGCGGCCAGATCGACATCAAACTTTCGCGCCTGGCGCAGCTCTGGCCGCAATTGCGCGGCCAGGTCATGGGCCGTATCGAGGTGGCCGGGACACTGAAGGCCCCGCAAGGCAAGCTCGGCCTGCAAGGCACGCAACTGGCGTTCCAGGATAACCGCCTGCAAAGCCTGAACCTGGACGTGACCCTCGACAGTGCGCAACGGGGAAAAGTCGACCTCAAGGCCAGCGGTATCCGCGCTGGCGAAACCGCACTGGGCGTGCTGACGCTTAGCGGGCAGGGCGACATCAAGCAGCAAAAACTCACCCTGGATCTGCAAGGGCCGCAGCTCGACACCACTCTGGCGCTCGATGGCGTCCTCGACCAGGGCAACTGGCGCGGGCGCCTGGCCAGCGGCGAGGTGCAGGCCGGCGGTCAAGCCTGGCGCCTGCAAGCCCCGGCGAAGCTGGAGCGCCTGGCCAATGGCACGCTCAATTTTGGCGCCCACTGTTGGCGTTCCGGCCAGGCCAGCCTGTGTGGCGAAGACCAGCGGTTGATGCCGGAGCCGAAACTGCGTTATCACCTCAAGCAATTTCCCATCGAAAGCCTGGCCCAGTGGATGCCCAAGGATTTTGCCTGGCAGGGGCGGCTCAACGCCGACTTGCAGCTGGATCTGCCGGCCACTGGCCCGAACGGGCGGATCCTGGTGGACGCCAGCGGCGGTACGTTACAGGTTCGGGATAAGGCGAGTGACAAAGCGCAGTGGCTGGACTTCCCGTACCAGACCCTGACGCTGGACAGTCGCCTGACCCCCAAGCGGATCGACACCAGCCTGAATTTCGTCGGCGCCAAACTTGGCGAGCTGATGCTTCAGGCACAGATCAATCCGATTCCGGCCAGCAAACCGCTGAGCGGCTCGTTTCGCCTGACTGGGCTGGACCTGTCGGTGGCCCGGCCGTTCGTGCCGATGGTGGAAACCCTCACCGGCCATCTGAACGGCAGCGGGACGTTATCCGGTGGTTTGCTCGCGCCCCGGGTCAACGGCAACCTCGTGCTCAGCGACGGCGAAGTGTCCGGCCCGGAGCTGCCCATCAGTCTTGAAGCCTTGCAGATGCGGGCGATGATTACCGGCGAAGCGGTGCAACTCAACGGTGACTGGAGAAGTGGCAAGAACGGGCAGGGCAGCCTGAGCGGTAACATCGGCTGGGGCGAGACCCTGACCATGAACCTGGCCCTCAAGGGCTCGCAACTGCCGGTCACCGTCGAACCCTATGCGGTGCTGGATGTAGCGCCGGACCTCAACATCACGATGCAGGGCGAGCGGCTTTCCATTGCCGGCAAGGTCCTGGTGCCCAAGGGCGAGATCACCATCCGCGAACTGCCACCGTCAACCGTCAAGGTGTCGGATGACACGGTGATCGTCGGCCACCAGACCGAAGAGGGCACCACGCCGATCGCCATGGCGATGGACATCGACGTGATCGTCGGCCAGGAAAAACTCGCGTTTACCGGCTTCGGCCTGACGGCCAACGTAAAGGGGCAGGTACACATCGGTGACAACATGGACACCCGCGGCGAACTCTGGCTCAACGACGGTCGTTATCGGGCCTACGGGCAACGGCTGACAGTGCGTCGGGCGCGGCTGCTGTTCGCCGGGCCCATCGACCAGCCCTACCTGGACATCGAAGCGATCCGCCAGACCGACGACGTGATCGCCGGCATCCGCTTGAGCGGCAGCGCCGAACAGCCGACCACGCAGATCTTCTCGGAACCGGCCATGAGCCAGGAGCAGGCATTGTCTTACCTGGTGCTGGGCCGGCCGTTGAGCTCCACGGGCGAGGACAACAACATGCTCGCCCAGGCAGCGTTGGGCCTGGGGCTGATGGGCAGCTCGGGGGTGACCACCAGCCTGGCCAATAACCTGGGGATCGAGGACTTCCAGCTCGACACCCAGGGCAGCGGCGATACCACCAGCGTGGTGGCCAGCGGCAACCTGTCGGAAAAACTCAGCCTGCGCTACGGCGTCGGCGTGTTCGAACCGGCCAACACCATCGCCCTGCGTTACAAACTCAGCAAGAAGGTCTACCTCGAAGCTGCCAGCGGCGTGGCCAGCTCCCTGGACATCTTCTACAAGCGCGATTTCTAAACCTTCCCCAATTCCCCTGTGGGAGCGGGCTTGCTCGCGAATGCGGTGTATCAGTTAGCGATTTGTTGACTGGCACAGCGCATTCGCGAGCAAGCCCGCTCCCACATTTTGTTACGCGTTCGTCTGGATATGTATAGCAACCTATCTATTTGTTTGACATTTGCTGCCTAAGCAGTAATATCTCGACATACATTCACTGCCTAGGCAGCAAACGGTGGTCAGATGAAGCATTTCACCCCAGACGATTTCCACAATTGCCATCTCGGCATGCTGCTCGGCCGTGCCGCGCTGCTCAAGGACCGGATCATCGACACCCACATGGAACCCGTCGGCATCACTGCCGCGCAGTTCAAGGTGTTGATCATCATGGCCCAGCACGGCATCGACACGCCGGCTGAGCTGTGCCGGTACCTGTCCCTGGACAGCGGCTCGATGACGCGGATGCTCGATCGCCTGGAGCAGAAAGGGTTCCTGGTTCGCCAGCGTTCGGCCGAAGACCGCCGACAAGTACGACTGGTGCTGAGCGAAGCCGGCCAGGCCCTTGCCGCTCGCTTGCCGTATATCGGCGCCGACGCCATGAACCAGTTGGCCGGCGCCATCAGCCACGAGGAGCTGCAAACCCTCGAACAAATCCTCAAGAAAATTCTGCTCGCCGCCGGTGATCCCATCACGGTGCTGCGATTGGGGGACAAATGATTCGTAAAGCCTTGCGTACCCGATTGAGCCTGGTGTTGTTGGCCATGAGCCTGGCCGGCTGTGCCAGCTACAGCGGCCTGAAGACCGAAGGCGTTAGTCTGGAGGCCCAGAGCCTCAAGGCCGGACAATCCCTGAACGGTGTCACGCTGTCGCCGGCTTCATGGCCGAAAAGCGACTGGTGGAAAAGCCTCGGCGACCCACAACTCGATGACCTGATCCGCGAGGCCCTGCGTGATAGCCCGGACATGCAGATCGCCAGCGCCCGAGTGCATCAGGCCAGTGCCGCAGCCTACGCCGCCAATGCGGCGCGCATGCCGACCCTGGATGCCAGCGGCAGTGTCAGCCGTTCGCGCCTGGCCCGCGACCAGGACCCGCAAGGGCAGGGCGGGGCCTACAGCACCCTGCGTTCGCTGAGTGTGGATTTCAATTACAACTTCGACCTCTGGGGTGGCCAGCGCGCCGCCTGGGAAGCTGCCCTGGGCCAGGCCCGCGCCGCCGAAGTCGATCGCCAGGCCGCGCAACTGACCCTGGCCGCCGACGTGGCCCGGGCCTACAGCGACCTCGGCCAGGCCCACATCATCTATGACCTGGCCGCCGAAGACCTCAAGCGCACCCGGCAAATGCTCGACCTGGGCAAGCGCCGCCTCAACGCCGGGATCGACAGCGAGTATCAGTTCCAACAGACCGAAAGCCTGGAAGCCAGCGCCGACGCGAGCCGCATTGATGCAGAGAAACGCCTGCAAAGCGCCAAGATCGCCCTGGCGGTGCTGCTGGGCAAGGGCCCGGATCGCGGTAACGAAATCGCCCGGCCCAACGTGCTGCAAGCCAGCGCGGTCGCCTTGCCGTCGAATCTGCCGGCCGAGTTACTGGGACGGCGTCCGGACCTGGTCGCGGCGCGCTGGCGGGTCGAGGCGGCCGGCAAGGACATCGAGGCCGGCAAGACCAACTTCTACCCCAACCTCAACCTGAGCGCGGCGGCGGGGGTGCAGTCGTTGCTGGGGGACGCGATGTTTGGTTCCGCCAGCCGCTTCTTCAACGTGGCACCGACCGTGTCGCTGCCGATCTTCGATGGCGGCCGCCTGCGGGCGGACCTGGATGCCCGGGACGCTGATTACGACCTGGCGGTGGCGCAATACAACAAGAGTCTGGTCAAGGCCCTTGGGGATGTCAGCGACACCATTAACCAGTTGCGTGACATCGCCCGGCAGATTGGCGCCCAGCAACATGCCACCGACATCGCCCAGAACTCTTACGACACCGTGGTCCAGCGCTACGGCTCAGGCATCGGTAATTACCTGGACGTGCTGAGCATCGAGCAGCAACTGCTGCAGTCCCAGCGCCAACTGGCGAACCTGAATGCCGAACAGATCGATTTGTCGATCCAGCTGATGCAGGCCCTGGGTGGTGGCTTCCAGGCCGAGACCCTGGCTTCGGCCACGCCGGCCGCCACCCCGCCGAATAACTGATTCGAGGTACTTGTCATGGCTACTGCCGAAACGACTCAATCCGAAAATGCCCAAGACAGCGGCAATCCACGCAAGCGCAAGGTCATGTTGGTGACACTGGCACTGATCGTCATTCTCTCGTGCCTGGGCGTCTGGGCCTGGCACGAACTGTACGGTCGCTGGAGCGAAAGCACCGACGATGCCTATGTGAACGGCAACGTGGTGGAGATCACGCCGCTGGTCACCGGCACCGTGGTGAGCATTGGCGCCGACGACGGTGATCTGGTGCGTGAAGGCCAGGTGCTGGTGCAGTTCGATCCCAACGATGCCCAGGTCGGGTTGCAAAGTGCCCAGGCCAACCTGGCCCGCACCGTGCGCCAGGTGCGTGGCTTGTACAGCAACGTCGATGGCATGCGCGCGCAGGTCAATGCACAAGAGGCCGAAGTGCAGAAAGCCCAGGAGAACTACAACCGGCGCAAAAATCTCGCGGCTGGCGGGGCGATCTCCCAGGAAGAACTGTCCCACGCCCGGGATGACCTGACCTCGGCGCAGAACGCCCTGGCCAATGCCCGGCAACAGCTCAAGACCACCAGCGCCCTGGTGGATGACACCGTGGTGTCGTCCCATCCCGACGTGCAATCCGCCGCCGCGCAATTGCGCCAGGCCTATCTGGCCAATGCCCGCAGCACCTTGATTGCGCCAGTCACCGGTTACGTCGCCAAGCGCACCGTGCAACTGGGTCAGCGGGTGCAGCCGGGCACGGCGCTGATGGCGGTGATCCCGTTGGATCAGTTGTGGATCGATGCCAATTTCAAGGAAACCCAGTTGCGTGACATGCGCATCGGCCAACCGGTGGACATCGAAACCGACCTTTATGGCAGCGATGTGAAGTACAGCGGCACCATCGACAGCCTCGGCGCCGGGACCGGCAGCGCGTTTGCCTTGCTGCCGGCGCAGAACGCCACCGGCAACTGGATCAAGATCGTCCAGCGGGTGCCAGTGCGCATTCATGTCAACGCCGAAGAACTGGCCAAACATCCACTGCGGGTGGGCCTCTCGACCCTGGTCAGCGTCAACCTGCACGACCAGAGCGGCCCGGTGCTGGCCCAACAGCCGCCGCAAAAAGCTTCGTTCAGCACTCAGGTCTACGACCGCCAACTGGCCGACGCCGACGCGATGATCACGCGGCTGATCCATGAAAACAGCGCGGTGGCGAGCAAGACTGCCCAGCGCTGATGGATTGTCAGATGGCTGCGACTTGAACCTGTGGGAGCGAGCTTGCTCGCGATGGCGTCGGATCAGCTTGCTCCATTGTTGATTGATACACCGCTATCGCGAGCAAGCTCGCTCCCACACTGCTACCTCTGCTTCATAGGATTTCGCAATGAGCAATAATGCGTCCTTCACGCCGCCCAGCCTGTTGCTCAGCACCATCGGGCTGTCACTGGCGACGTTCATGCAAGTGCTCGACACCACCATTGCCAACGTCGCCTTGCCGACCATTTCCGGCAACCTGGGCGTCAGCTCGGAGCAGGGTACCTGGGTCATCACCTCGTTCGCGGTGAGCAACGCCATCGCATTGCCGCTGACCGGTTGGCTCAGCCGGCGGTTTGGCGAGGTGAAGCTGTTTTTGTGGGCAACCATGCTGTTCGTGCTCGCCTCGTTTCTGTGCGGCATTTCCACCTCGATGCCCGAGCTGATTGGTTTTCGCGTGCTCCAGGGGCTGGTGGCCGGGCCGTTGTACCCGATGACCCAGACCTTGCTGATTGCCGTGTACCCGCCCGCCAGGCGCGGCATGGCCTTGGCGCTGCTGGCGATGGTCACGGTGGTGGCGCCGATTGCCGGACCGATCCTCGGGGGCTGGATCACTGACAGCTACAGTTGGCCGTGGATCTTCTTCATCAACGTGCCCATCGGCGTCTTTGCGGTGATGGTGGTGCGCCAGCAGCTCAAGGCGCGGCCGGTCGTCACCAGCTACCAGCCGATGGACTACGTTGGGCTGATCACCCTGATCATCGGGGTCGGTGCGCTCCAGGTGATCCTCGACAAGGGCAACGACCTGGACTGGTTCGAGTCGAATTTCATCATCATTGGCGCGGTGATTTCGCTGATTGCCCTGGCGGTGTTCGTGATCTGGGAGATGACCGACCGTCATCCGGTGGTCAATCTGCGGCTGTTCGCTTACCGCAACTTCCGCATCGGCACCATCGTGTTGGTGGGGGGGTACGCTGGCTTCTTTGGCATCAACCTGATCCTGCCGCAGTGGTTGCAGACCCAGATGGGCTACACCGCCACCTGGGCCGGGCTGGCGGTGGCGCCCATCGGCATCCTGCCGGTGCTGATGTCGCCCTTCGTCGGCAAATACGCCCACAAGTTCGACCTGCGCCTGCTGGCCGGGCTGGCGTTCCTGGCCATCGGCCTGAGTTGCTTCATGCGCGCCGGGTTCACCAACGAAGTGGATTTCCAGCACATCGCCCTGGTGCAATTGTTCATGGGCATCGGCGTGGCGCTGTTTTTCATGCCGACCTTGAGCATCCTGATGTCGGACCTGCCGCCGCACCAAATTGCCGACGGCGCCGGGCTGGCGACGTTCCTGCGGACCCTGGGCGGCAGCTTCGCCGCGTCCCTGACCACCTGGATCTGGATCCGCCGGGCCGACCAGCACCATGCCTACCTGAGCGAAAGCATCAGCACCTTCGAACCGGCCACCCGCGAGGCGCTCAACCAGCTCGGCGGCGCGAGCATGCCGGCCTATGCCCAGCTCGACCAGATCCTCACCAGCCAGGCGTACATGCTCTCCACCGTGGATTACTTCACGTTGCTGGGCTGGGCGTTCATGGGCTTGATTGTGCTGGTGTGGCTGGCGAAGCCGCCGTTTGCGGCGAAGGCGGGGCCTGCGTCGGCGGGGCACTGATTCAGAGGTGAATGCAATCCACTGTGGGAGCGGGGCTGTGGGAGCAAGGCTTGCTCCCACAGGGGACATCTGCGCGCTTCAGTTGCCTGGCAACGCCAACTGCGCATTGCCAAACCCAAACGGCGTCAACGCAAACCCTTGCTCATCCACCTGCAACGCCCAGCCTTGCTTGTCCCAATCCCCCAGCACAATGCGCCGGGCGGCGTGTTCGCCCAGTTGCAGTTTGTGGATGGCGGGGCGGTGGGTATGGCCGTGGATCAGGGTCTTCACGCCGTACTCCTGCATGATCCGCGGGATCTCTTCGGGCGTGACGTCGACGATGTCATTGGCTTTCATCCGCGTTTGCGTGCGGCTTTCGCTGCGCAGTTTGCGCGCCAGTTTCTGGCGGCTGGCCAGCGGCAGGTGGCGCAGGATGAACAGCGTGACCGGGTTGCGCAGCCAGCGCCGCAGCTTCATGTAGCCTTCGTCGCGGGTGCAGAGGCTGTCGCCGTGCATCAGCAGCACCGGTTCGCCGTTGAACTGCACGACACACGGGTCCTTGAGCAGGGTGCAGCCGGCCGCTTTGCAGAAGGCTTGCCCCAGCATGAAGTCACGATTGCCGTGCATCAGGAAAATGGCCGTGCCGCTGTCGCTCAATTCGCGCAGGGCTTGGCAGATGGAACGCTGGAACGGCGTCATGGCATCGTCGCCGATCCAGGCTTCGAAGAAGTCGCCCAGGATGTATAAAGCTTGCGCCGAGCGGGCGCGTGTGGCGATTAAATCCAGAAACGCCCGGGTAATGTCCGGGCGCTCCTCTTCCAGATGCAAATCTGAAATCAGCAGTATCACTCAACGATCTCGGCTTTCTCGATGATCACGTCTTCTGCTGGCACGTCCTGGTGGCCGGCCTTGGAAGTGGTGGAAACGCCTTTGATCTTGTCGACCACGTCGGTGCCTTCAACCACTTTGCCGAATACTGCGTAGCCCCAGCCCTGGGTGGTCTTGCTGCTGTGGTTCAGGAAGCTGTTGTCCGCCACGTTGATGAAGAACTGCGCGGATGCCGAATGCGGCTCCATGGTACGGGCCATGGCGACGCTGTACTTTTCGTTCGGCAGGCCGTTGTCGGCTTCGTTCTGGATGCTTGGGCGCTTGTCTTTCTTTTCTTTCATGCCTGGCTCGAAACCGCCGCCCTGGATCATGAAGTTACCGATGACGCGGTGGAACACGGTGTTTTCGTAGTGGCCGGCCTTGACGTATTCAACGAAGTTGGCAACGGTCAGTGGCGCTTTCTCAGCGTTCAGTTCCAGGACGATGTCGCCATGGTTGGTGGTCAGTTTGACTTGGGTCATGATCGGTACTCTTTCAAGGAATTCGTGGGTTTTGGGGCTTTGATGCCCGCAACCGGTCTGGCTGCACTGAGCCAGGCTGGGCAGTTTAGCGCGCCAGGCACGAATTTCGAGGCTGTTTTTCATCTGACCGTCGATTAAATTCAATCGTTTACCGGCCTGGCCTGTCAGCGGCTTGACAGCATCGGCTATGATACGGGCTTTGATTTATCAGGCCGCACCCGGCCGCGCACTTGTACGTTCAAGGATCCTATGAGCAAGCCCACTGTCGACCCTACCTCGAATTCCAAGACCGGCCCGGCCGTGCCGGTCAATTTCCTGCGCCCGATCATCCAGGCGGACCTGGACTCGGGTAAGCACACACAGATCGTCACTCGCTTCCCGCCGGAGCCCAACGGCTACCTGCACATCGGCCACGCCAAGTCGATCTGCGTGAACTTCGGCCTGGCCCAGGAATTCGGCGGTGTCACGCACCTGCGTTTCGACGATACCAACCCGGCCAAGGAAGACCAGGAATACATCGACGCGATCGAAAGCGACGTCAAGTGGCTGGGTTTCGAATGGTCCGGTGAAGTGCGCTACGCCTCGCAGTATTTCGACCAGTTGCACGACTGGGCGGTGGAGCTGATCAAGGCCGGCAACGCCTACGTCTGCGACCTGACCCCCGAGCAGGCCAAGGAATACCGTGGCAGCCTGACCGAGCCGGGCAAGAACAGCCCGTTCCGTGATCGCAGCGTGGAAGAAAACCTGGATCTGTTCGCCCGCATGCGCGCCGGCGAATTCCCGGACGGCGCACGGGTGCTGCGGGCCAAGATCGATATGGCCTCGCCGAACATGAACCTGCGCGACCCGATCATGTACCGCATCCGTCATGCCCATCACCACCAGACCGGTGACAAGTGGTGCATCTACCCCAACTATGACTTCACCCACGGTCAGTCGGACGCCATCGAAGGCATCACCCACTCGATCTGCACCCTGGAGTTCGAAAGCCACCGTCCGTTGTACGAGTGGTTCCTCGAGCACCTGCCAGTGCCGGCCAACCCGCGCCAGTACGAATTCAGCCGCCTGAACCTGAACTACACCATCACCAGCAAGCGCAAGCTCAAGCAACTGGTGGACGAGAAGCACGTCAACGGCTGGGACGACCCGCGCATGTCGACGCTGTCGGGCTTCCGTCGTCGTGGCTACACGCCAAAGTCGATCCGTAATTTCTGCGAGATGGTCGGCACCAACCGTTCCGACGGCGTGGTGGACTTCGGCATGCTGGAATTCAGCATCCGTGACGACCTCGACCACAGCGCCCCGCGCGCCATGTGTGTATTGCGTCCGCTGAAAGTCGTGATCACCAATTACCCGGAAGGCCAGGTCGAGAACCTCGAGCTGGCGCGCCACCCGAAAGAAGACATGGGCGTGCGCGTCCTGCCGTTCGCCCGGGAAATCTACATCGACCGTGAAGACTTCATGGAAGAGCCGCCAAAAGGCTACAAGCGCCTGGAGCCGACCGGCGAAGTGCGCCTGCGCGGCAGCTACGTGATCCGCGCCGACGAAGCGATCAAGGACGCCGATGGCAACATCGTCGAGCTGCGTTGCTCGTACGACCCCGACACCCTGGGCAAGAACCCGGAAGGTCGCAAGGTCAAGGGCGTGATCCACTGGGTGCCGGCCGCCGCCAGCGTCGAGTGCGAAGTGCGCCTGTACGATCGCCTGTTCCGTTCGCCGAACCCGGAGAAGGCCGAAGACAGCGCCAGCTTCCTGGACAACATCAACCCTGACTCCCTGCAAGTACTCACTGGTTGTCGTGCCGAGCCTTCGTTGGGCAACGCACAGCCGGAAGACCGTTTCCAGTTCGAGCGCGAAGGCTACTTCTGCGCGGATATCAAGGACTCGAAACCCGGTGCTCCGGTATTCAACCGTACCGTGACCTTGCGCGATTCCTGGGGTCAGTGATCAAGTCTTAAGGGAAACCCTGTGCTTACGATCTACAACACGCTCACCAAGAGCAAAGAAGTCTTCAAGCCGCTGGATGGCAACAAGGTCCGCATGTACGTCTGCGGGATGACCGTGTACGACTACTGCCACATCGGCCATGGTCGCAGCATGGTCGCCTTCGACCTGGTGACCCGCTGGTTGCGTTTCAGCGGTTATGACCTGACCTACGTGCGCAACATCACCGACATCGAAGACAAGATCATCAACCGTGCCCGGGAAAACGGCGAGCCTTACGATGCGCTGACCGAGCGCATGATCAAGGCCATGCACGAGGACGAGGCGCGCCTCAATATCCTCAAGCCGGACCTGGAACCCCGTGCCACGGACCACATCCCTGGCATGTTGAGCATGATCCAGACCTTGATCGACAAGGGCTATGCCTACGCACCGGGCAATGGCGACGTGTACTACCGCGTCGCCAAGTTCATGGGCTACGGCAAGCTGTCGCGCAAGAAAATCGAAGACCTGCGCATCGGCGCGCGCATCGAAGTCGACGAGTCGAAACAGGACCCGCTGGACTTCGTGCTGTGGAAAGCCGCCAAGCCGGGTGAGCCGAGCTGGGAGTCGCCGTGGGGCGCCGGGCGTCCGGGCTGGCACATCGAATGCTCGGTGATGTCGACCTGCTGCCTGGGCGAGACCTTCGACATTCATGGTGGCGGCAGCGACCTGGAGTTCCCACACCACGAAAACGAAATCGCCCAGAGCGAAGCGGCCACCGGCAAGACCTACGCCAATGCGTGGATGCATTGCGGGATGATCCGGATCAACGGCGAGAAGATGTCCAAGTCCTTGAACAACTTCTTCACCATCCGCGACGTGCTGGAGAAGTACCACCCGGAAGTCATTCGTTACCTGCTGGTGTCGAGCCACTACCGCAGCGCCATCAACTACTCGGAAGACAACCTCAAGGACGCCAAGGGCGCCCTGGAGCGTTTCTACCACGCATTGAAAGGCCTGCCGAATGTGCCGGCCGCCGGTGGCGAAGCGTTTGTGGCACGTTTTACCGAGGTGATGAACGACGACTTCGGCACGCCGGAAGCCTGCGCGGTGCTGTTTGAGATGGTGCGCGAGATCAACCGCCTGCGAGAGAGCGATCTCAATGCGGCGGCGGGCCTGGCGGCGCGTCTGAAGGAACTGGCCAGCGTACTGGGAGTGTTGCAGCTTGAGGCTGACGAATTCCTGCAAGCCGGTGCCGAAGGCCGTGTGGATGCCGCCGAGGTCGATGCACTGATCCAGGCGCGCCTGACCGCACGGGCCAACAAGGACTGGGCCGAATCCGACCGGATCCGCGACCAGCTCACCGCCATGGGCGTGGTGCTGGAAGATGGCAAGGGTGGCACGACCTGGCGTTTGGCGGACTGAGTTCTTTTAGCGCTGGCAATACCCCTGTGTGAGCGGGCTTGCTCGCGAACGCGGCATATCAGTCACGGCAATGTTGACTATGATGACGCTTTCGCGAGCAAGCCCGCTCCCACTTTTTTGCATTCCAGTTCTGGCAATCATTGTTTTATGAGCTAGTACTGTCAGGTCGATTCGACGTTCTCTCTGACAGGGTTCTTCCATGTTGGCTCATTGGTCTCTGGCGGCAATTCATCTTCTGGCGTTCGCCCTCGGGTTCTGGGCGGTGCTGACGCGCGGCACGGCGTTACGACGCCTGGCGGGCGGTGTGGATGCGGTGCGCAATGTGTTGATCGCGGATAACGTGTGGGGGCTGTCGGCGTTGGTGCTGCTGGTGACCGGTGGGATGCGCGCTTTCGCTGGGTACGAAAAGGGCTCGGATTATTACCTGCACCAACCGCTGTTTCACCTGAAAATGACTGTGTTCCTGCTGATCCTGTTGCTTGAAATCGCGCCGATGATCGCCCTGATCAAATGGCGGATAGCGCTGGGCAAAGGGGCGGCGATCGATCCTTCGAAGGCCGGTCGGTTTGCACGGATCAGCCACATCGAAGCCTTGTTGCTGGTATTGATGGTGATCGCTGCCACAGGAATGGCTCGCGGCGTGAGCCTGGGCTGACCGGCCACGAACACCTGCTTCAACGCCATTAAAACGAAACGTCTGACAGCCATGCTACGAGCCATGCCATTAGGATCGGTTCCATGGGCTGGACGAAAAAATCAAAGGCGGGGTGGAGCAGGGTGAGGCCGGTCGGCCAGAATCTTTAGCCAGCCATTGCGGTGATGCAAACGGGCTGGCTACGGACTACCGCAAGGTTCAGGGAGTCTGCGGTTTGTCGGGGGCGGTAAGACCCGCCTGAATACGTTGATAAATCTCTTCGCGATGCACCGCAACGTTCTTCGGGGCGTTGATGCCGATCCGGACTTGTTGGCCGCTAACGCCCAGAATGGTGATCGTGATGTCGTCACCAATGTTTATGCTTTCACCGACTTTGCGGGTGAGTATCAGCATGGTGTTCTCCTTGATTGCTTTATTAGGGCACCTGATTCAGACAGTGCAGATGTCGGTACTGCTTATAGATTAGTGCTAAGTGTCACAATGTGGGTGCCTCTTTCTGACGCGCAGACGCAGCATTAATTCCCAGGGTGCGACTATACAGAGACGCCGGGCAGGATTCTCGTGTTTTGAGCACTGTTTGCGGCGTTCTTGGTGGGTGTGAGTGCTAAAATCCCTGCCTCATGTCTTCCAGGGGAAACGTTGTGCGTAAATTGGCTTGGGTTATTGCGGTATTGGTGCTGGCAGGATGCGGTGAAGGGCGTGATGTCCAGGCACCGAAGCCCAAACCCGCCGCGACCTCCGCACCGGCAGCCGCTGCTGCGCCACAGTGGGCCGTCGAGGTTCGAGGCGAGACCCCGCAGGCCGTCAGTGACCTGACTGGGTGGCTCATCGAGCACAGTTTCATGTCGAGCGTGGTGCGGGAAAATGGCAAGGATCGGGTCCTGGTCGGTCCTTTCAGCTCCAAGGCTGAGGCCGAGGCCAAGCAAGAACAGGTCACTGCCGCCCTGGTCCGGGCGAAAAAACGCAACATCGAGACGTTGCTGGTGGATTACCCAGCCGCCCAATAATCGGGTAGGACAAAAAGACGCAGGAAGCCTTAAGCCACAAAACCTGTGGGAGCGAGCTTGCTCCCACAGTCGATTTGCGCTGTTCACAACGGTGAGGTCAGCCGCAGGCCTTCATATCCACCGGGCCCACGAACTCGTTCCCGCGTCCCATGACACACGCCACGCTCTGGTTGCGCTGGCGCTCCCAGCTTTCGACCGGGTAGGTCTTGTTCCAGGCTTCATACAGGTGCCGGTCCTGTTTCGAGAGGCGCAGGCCGTATTGTTTGCTCATGTAGAAATACGTCCGGGCGATCATGCCCCGGATGGAGGGGCGAGGCATGACTCTTTTGGCCTTGAAATCCACTTGGGTCAAACAGGAACCGTACTGACCCGTTTGCACTGGCAGCCAGCCAAAACTGAAATTGCTGCGATCGCCATTCACTTCCCCGATGCTCGGCACCAGGTTGTGAAGGTCGGCCTCGGCCCGTTGATAGACCGGGTCGTGGCGGGTGCAGTTTTTGCGCCCGCCTTGTTGCCAACATTGGCGCTGATGCCCGATCTGCCACGCCGGGACGATATGTTCCCATTCGATGCGGGCGGCGCGTTTGGCATTTTTGCGCGGCACATAACCGCAGGCCGCCAGGTTCACGCGGTTGCCGGTGTACTTGCAGCCACAGTAAAACTCGGTGGATTGCGGTGCGTAGAGCTTCCAGGCGACTTTCTTGGCTTCGTTGAAGGTGCGGGGAGCGCCGGCCTGTGCCCCCAGGGCGACGAATACAAGCAATAAAGCAAAACCACGTACGATCATCAGACTCAATCTTCCTTCGGCACAACCCAGAAAACCTGCACGCCACCGTCGTCGCGATAGGCGAGGGTCACGTTGTCGTTCTCGTCGATTTCTTCCAGCAGGCGCTCCCACTCATCCACCGGCTCGTCGGGGAGACGGAAGATCAGGGCAGCCTTGGCTTTTTGTGCGGTAGGGGAGTTGATGATTTTTGAAACGCGCAGGCCGAGTCGCGCATAGGAATCTAAAGGGGTAGTTGCAGCGGAGGGCGTGGCCACAGGATTATCCTTATTAAGCTGTACGGGCATACAGTATTTAACTGTAGGCATTTACGCAACTGCTTAAAATTCAAGAAAATCCTCTGACAGCGCTTTTTCAGTTTTGATGTAGGAGAGGTGACTTTTTTATCGGCGGGTTTAAACAGGCAAGCCAATCGGGGTTCGAGTATGTTGGTCAACCCGGTAGACTGGCTTGCGGAGATAGGCCCACGACGTTGACAAAACCGCGAAGCCTTACCATAGTTCACTCCACGCAAACGTTTGCGCGGCATTCCGTGCAATGATTTGCTCACAATAATCATAAGATCGGAGTGAACCCATGAAGTTGCCATTCGCTGGACGCCTTCTCGCTGTTGCCATGCTCGCGGCCGCATCCGCTGCGCTGCCTTTCTCCTCGGCATTCGCCCAGACCGCTGAAAAACCCAAGGTCGCCCTGGTCATGAAATCCCTGGCCAACGAATTCTTCCTGACCATGGAAGACGGCGCCAAGGCTTATCAGAAGGAACACTCCGCCGATTTCGACCTGATCTCCAACGGGATCAAGGACGAAACCGACACTGCCAACCAGATCCGTATCGTCGAGCAGATGATCGTGTCCAAGGTCGATGCCCTGATCATCGCGCCTGCGGACTCCAAGGCCATGGTGCCGGTGATCAAGAAAGCCGTCGACGCTGGCATCACGGTGATCAACATCGATAACCAGCTCGATCCGGCCGTGGTCAAGAGCAAGAACATCAACGTGCCGTTCGTAGGCCCGGACAACCGCAAGGGCGCGCGCCTGGTCGGTGAGTACCTGGCCAAGCAGCTCAAGGCCGGTGACGAGGTCGGCATCATCGAAGGTGTGTCCACCACCACCAACGCCCAGGCGCGTACTGCGGGCTTCAAGGATGCAATGGAAGCGGCGCAGATCAAGGTCGTCTCCTTGCAATCGGGCGACTGGGAAATCAACAAGGGCAACCAGGTTGCCGCCTCAATGCTCAGCGAATATCCGAACATCAAGGCCCTGCTGGCCGGTAACGACAGCATGGCGGTCGGCGCGGTATCGGCCGTGCGCGCGGCGGGCAAGGCGGGCAAGGTGCAAGTGGTCGGCTACGACAACATCAATGCTATCAAGCCCATGCTCAAGGACGGTCGCGTCCTGGCGACTGCCGACCAGTTCGCCGCCAAGCAAGCGGTATTCGGCATCGAGACGGCCTTGAAGATTCTCAAGGGCGAAAAAGTCGACAATGGTACCAACGGTGTTATCGAAACTCCGGTCGAGCTGGTGACCAAGTAGTTATCCTGGCGACACAACGGCGCTCGCCCACTCGGGCGGGCGTATTGGAGAGTTTTTTATGTCCGTTCCCGACCCGAACGCTGTCCTGTCTGTCAGCGGTATCGGCAAGACCTATGCCCAGCCGGTACTGACCGGCATCGACTTGACGTTGATGCGCGGTGAAGTGCTGGCGCTGACCGGCGAAAATGGCGCCGGTAAAAGCACCTTGTCCAAGATCATTGGGGGGCTGGTGACGCCGACCACCGGGCAGATGCAATTTCTGGGGCAGGAGTACCGTCCTGGCAGCCGTACCCAGGCTGAAGAGCTGGGCGTGCGCATGGTGATGCAGGAGCTCAATTTACTGCCGACCCTGTCCGTGGCGGAAAACCTGTTTCTCGACAACCTGCCCAGCGTCGGTGGCTGGATCAGCCGCAAGCAATTGCGCAAAGCGGCGATCGAGGCCATGGCCCAGGTCGGGCTCGATGCGATCGACCCCGACACCCTGGTGGGTGAGCTGGGTATCGGTCATCAGCAGATGGTTGAAATCGCCCGCAACCTGATCGGCGATTGCCGTGTGCTGATTCTCGACGAGCCGACCGCCATGCTGACGGCCCGGGAAGTCGAGATGCTCTTTGAGCAGATTACTCGCCTGCAGGCTCGGGGCGTGTCGATCATCTACATTTCCCATCGCCTCGAAGAGCTGGCGCAGGTGGCCCAACGCATTGCGGTGCTGCGTGACGGCAACCTGGTCTGCGTAGAGCCGATGGCCAACTACAACAGCGAGCAACTGGTGACCCTGATGGTCGGCCGGGAGCTGGGCGAGCACATCGACCTGGGCCCACGCCAGATCGGCGCGCCGGCCCTGACCGTCACAGGCCTGAGCCGTTCGGACAAGGTTCGCGATGTGTCCTTTGAAGTACGCAGTGGTGAGATCTTCGGTATTTCCGGCCTGATTGGGGCAGGGCGCACCGAACTGTTGCGGCTGATCTTCGGCGCCGATGCAGCCGACAGCGGCACCGTGGCGCTGGGCTCACCTGCCAATGTGGTCAGCATCCGCTCCCCGGCCGATGCGGTGGCCCATGGCATCGCCTTGATTACCGAGGACCGCAAGGGCGAAGGCCTGCTGCTGACTCAGTCCATCGCCGCGAACATTGCCCTGGGCAACATGCCGGAAATTTCCAGCGCCGGTTTGGTCAATGGCAGTGAAGAGCTGGCGTTGGCGCAGCGGCAGATCGACGCCATGCGCATCCGCAGTTCCAGTCCGACCCAGTTGGTGTCCGAACTGTCGGGTGGCAACCAACAGAAGGTGGTGATTGGGCGCTGGCTCGAACGCGATTGCTCGGTACTGTTGTTCGATGAGCCAACCCGAGGCATCGACGTCGGCGCCAAATTCGACATTTATGCCCTGCTCGGTGAGTTGACGCGCCAGGGCAAGGCGCTGGTCGTGGTGTCCAGTGACCTGCGAGAACTGATGCTGATCTGTGACCGCATTGGCGTATTGTCCGCCGGACGCCTGATCGACACGTTCGAGCGCGACAGCTGGACCCAGGATGACTTGCTTGCCGCCGCATTCGCCGGCTACCAGAAACGTGATGCGTTGCTCAACGAAGCAGCGCCTAGGGATCTTTCATGAAAACCGCATCTGCCGTCGGCAAATCGAGTGGCAACTTCTATGGCCTCGGCACCTACCTGGGCCTGGCCGGCGCCTTGCTGGCCATGGTCGCGCTGTTTTCGGCGCTGAGTAGCCATTTTCTTTCCTATGACACCTTCAGTACCTTGGCCAACCAGATCCCAGACCTCATGGTGCTGGCGGTTGGCATGACCTTCATCCTGATCATCGGCGGCATCGATCTGTCGGTGGGCTCGGTATTGGCGCTGGCGGCATCGACGGTGAGCGTGGCCGTTCTCGGCTGGGGCTGGAGCGTCTGGCCCTCGGCCTTGCTCGGCATGGCCGTGGCGGCGCTGGCGGGGACCGTCACCGGTTCGATTACCGTGGCGTGGCGGATTCCATCGTTCATTGTGTCCCTTGGCGTGCTGGAAATGGCTCGGGGCCTGGCGTACCAGATGACCGGCTCGCGCACGGCCTACATCGGCGACTCCTTCGCCTGGCTGTCCAACCCGATCGCCTTTGGCATTTCTCCCTCGTTCATCATTGCCCTGCTGGTGATCTTCATTGCCCAGGCAGTGCTGACCCGTACCGTGTTCGGTCGCTACCTGATCGGCATCGGCACCAATGAAGAAGCCGTGCGCCTGGCGGGCATCAATCCAAAGCCCTACAAGATCCTGGTATTCAGTCTGATGGGGCTGCTGGCCGGTTTGGCGGCGCTGTTTCAGATTTCCCGCCTGGAGGCGGCGGATCCGAACGCCGGCTCAGGTCTGGAACTGCAAGTGATCGCTGCCGTGGTGATCGGCGGCACCAGCCTGATGGGCGGGCGCGGTTCGGTCATCAGTACCTTCTTTGGCGTGTTGATTATCTCCGTGCTGGCGGCGGGGCTGGCGCAGATCGGCGCCACTGAGCCGACCAAGCGCATCATTACCGGTGCGGTGATCGTGGTGGCGGTCGTGCTCGATACCTATCGCAGCCAGCGCGCCAGTCGGCGGGCTTGAACCATGGCGACGATCAAGGATGTGGCGGCGCTCGCGGGGATTTCCTACACCACCGTGTCTCACGTGGTGAACAAGACCCGGCCGGTCAGTGAAGAGGTGCGGCTCAAGGTCGAGGCGGCCATCGAGCGACTGGACTACGTGCCCAGCGCCGTGGCCCGTTCGCTCAAGGCCAAGACCACGGCGACCATCGGCCTGTTGGTGCCCAACAGCCTCAACCCGTACTTTGCTGAATTGGCCCGGGGGATCGAGGATTACTGTGAGCGCAACGGCTACTGCGTGATCCTGTGCAACTCCGACGACAACCCGGACAAGCAGCGCAGTTACTTGCGGGTGCTGCTGGAAAAACGCATCGACGGCCTGATCGTCGCATCCGCTGGCGGCGATATCGGCCTGGCCGAGGGGTTGGCCAATGTGCGCACACCCATGGTAATCGTCGACCGCGGGCTCGACGGCGTCGACGCGGACCTGGTGCGCATCGACCATGAGTACGGCGCGTACCTGGCGACCCGGCACCTGCTCGAGCTGGGGCATCGCGACATTGCCTTTATCGGCGGTCCGGCCGAGACCAGTGTGGCGCAAATGCGCCTGGCCGGTTATTGCCGGGCTCTGAAAGAGGCGGGGATCGAATTGCCGGTCGAGCGCATGCTTGAGAGTGATTTCACCAGTACCGGCGGTTACCGCGCCGCCGCCCAGTTGCTTGAACAACAGCCGCCCAGCGCGATTTTTGCGGCCAACGACATGATCGGCATCGGTGTGCTGCGCGCCGCCGCCGAGCGCAACGTGCGCGTGCCCAGCGAATTGTCGGTCATCGGTTTCGATGACATTCAAATGAGCCGTTATGTCTACCCGGCGTTGACCACGGTGGGGCAGTCGATCCTGCACCTCGGCGAGATGGCGGCGGAAGTGCTGCTGCGGCGTATTGCTACGCCGGCAATTGCCACTGAGCAGCGGATCGTGACACCCAGCATTGTCTTGCGAGAGTCGACTGCACCGTTGTCCGGTACATTCGCCCAATACCGCTGAACCGAATTGATGAGTAATGATGTATGCCAGCAAAAGTAGTGGTAATAGGCAGCCTGAACATGGATCTGGTGACCCGGGCGCCGCGTCTGCCCCGGGGCGGTGAAACGCTGATCGGTGAATCGTTCCGCACCATCCCGGGCGGCAAGGGGGCCAACCAGGCCGTGGCTGCCGCGCGCCTGGGGGCGCAGGTGTCCATGGTCGGTTGCGTGGGCAGCGATGCCTACGGCGAACAATTGCGCGGGGCGCTGCTGGCCGAGGGCATCGATTGCCAGGCGGTCAGCGTCGTGGACGGTTCCAGCGGCGTGGCGCTGATCGTCGTCGACGACAACAGCCAGAATGCGATCGTGATCGTCGCCGGCGCCAACGGCGTGCTGACGCCTGAGGTTCTGGACCGTTTCGATGAGGTGCTGCAAAGCGCCGATGTCATCATCTGTCAGCTCGAGGTACCGGACGCCACCGTCGGCCATGCACTCAAGCGCGGCCGCGAGTTAGGCAAAATCGTTATCCTCAACCCGGCGCCGGCCTCCCATGCGTTGCCGGCCGACTGGTACGCCTACGTCGACTACCTGATCCCCAATGAAAGCGAGGCGGCGGTTCTCAGCGGGGTGGCGGTGGACTCTTTGGAAACCGCCGAAGCCGCCGCGACGCATTTGATCGCCGCCGGCGCCGGCAAGGTGATCGTGACCCTGGGCGCCCAGGGTCTGCTGTTCGCCAACGGAGCGAGTTTCGAACACTTCCCGGCGCCGTTGGTCAAGGCGGTGGACACCACGGCGGCGGGGGACACTTTTGTCGGTGGCTTCGCGGCGGCCCTGGCCAACGGCAACAGCCAGGTCGATGCGATTCGTTTCGGCCAGGTCGCCGCAGCGCTGTCGGTCACCCGCGCAGGCGCGCAGCCCTCCATTCCCACCTTGCTGGAAGTACAGGCTTTCAAATCATGAAAAAGACGCCGTTGTTGAATGTGGCACTGTCGCGACTGATCGCCTCTCTTGGCCATGGCGACAAGGTGGTCATCGGTGACGCCGGCTTGCCGGTGCCGCCCGGGGTCGAATTGATCGACCTGGCCCTGACCCGGGGTATTCCCGATTTTGTCAGCACCTTGAACGTGGTGCTCAGTGAAATGCAGGTGGAAAGCCATGTGCTGGCAGAGGAGATTTTCGATAAACAACCCTCGGCCCTGACGACATTGGAGGCACTGCACGCCGAAGGCGCGCTGGGCGCGCGGGAGCGGGTCAGTCACGAACAATTCAAGCATCTTAGTCGTGAAGCCCGGGCGATTATTCGCACCGGAGAATGCTCGCCGTACTGCAACATCGTGTTGATCGCTGGAGTCACGTTCTAACCCTACAACCCTGCACAAGGAATGCGCCATGTACCGCTATGCTCAAAAAATGCATCAACTGTTCCGGAGTCTGCTGCTTTTGTCCTTGATCACCGCTACAAGCGCCCAGGCGGCGGAAAAAATCGACCTGATCATCGACACCGATCCGGGGGCCGATGACGTGGTGGCGCTGCTGTTCGCCCTGGCGTCCCCCGAGGAGTTGCATATCCGCGCGCTGACCACGGTGGCGGGCAATGTGCGCCTGGACAAGACCTCTCGCAATGCTCGCCTGGCGCGGGAGTGGGCGGGGCGCGAAGATGTGCCCGTGTATGCTGGCGCGCCGAAGCCATTGATGCGTACGCCGATCTATGCGGAAAACATCCATGGCAAGGAAGGCCTGTCGGGTGTCACCGTGCACGAGCCGAAGCAGGGGTTGGCCAAGGGCAATGCCGTCAATTACCTGATCGATACCCTCAAGGCCGCCAAGCCCCACAGCATCACCATCGCCATGCTCGGCCCGCAGACCAACCTGGCCCTGGCGCTGATCCAGGAACCGGACATCGCCCAGGGCATCAAGGAAGTGGTGATTATGGGCGGCGCGCACTTCAACGGCGGCAACATCACGCCAGTGGCCGAATTCAATCTGTTCGCCGATCCACAGGCAGCGGAGATCGTCGCGAAAAGTGGCCTGAAGCTGACGTATCTGCCCCTGGACGTGACCCACAAGGTCCTCACCAGCGAAGCGCGCCTGAAGCAGATCGCCGCGCTGAACAACAACGCCAGCAAGCTGGTGGGCGATATCCTCAACGAATACGTCAAGGGCGACATGGAACACTACGGCATGACGGGTGGGCCGGTACATGACGCGACGGTGATTGCCTACCTGCTCAAGCCGCAATTGTTTACCGGTCGTTCGGTCAACCTGGTGGTGGACAGTCGCGAAGGCCCGACTTTCGGCCAGACCATCGTCGACTGGTACGACGGCCTGAAGGCGCCGAAGAATGCCTTCTGGGTGGAAAACGGTGATGCCCAGGGCTTCTTTGACCTGCTGACCGAGCGTCTGGCGCGCCTCAAGTAACCTGCCTTGCTGCGTGCCCGCAGGCCTCGGTCTGCGGGCGCGTGAGCTTCAGTCCGCAGCGTCAATGGCGCTCGGGTATCGCTCGAATGCCTGCTGGATGAAGTTGCGGGCAACCTCCGTCCCCAGCTCCCTGACCAACAGTTCTATGCCGATGATTGCCAATTCCTCCGGGCTACCCGGGCTGTAGGAACTGTGGCCCTCTGACCACTTGGCATTGATGGTGGCTTCGATGCTGACGGTGCTCATGGCAGGGCTCGCGAGTTGGGAGGTCTGTAGGCTGAGTAAACCATTTTTGCTGCGGGTTGGCACTGCGACTTAGGCATCAAGGGAGGGCTGTGCGACACTTGTTTTTTTGGTTGCCGAAGGAGCCCTGCCGTGCAGATCGATTTGAACGCGCCTGACGGGCTGACCTTGGACGCAGTTCGTCAGTTACTGGCCTCTGCCAGTGATGACGAGCACACCCAATTGCGTGTGACCAAGGGGGGGATCGCCTATTTGTCTTCGGGCGTGGTGGGCGGTGTCGACATCGACGGCTTGCTGTTTCGGCTTGAGACGTGGGCCAAAGGTTCGGGGTACGTCGGACGGGTCGCTGCCAGTGACGAGGTCTGGGTCATGCAGATCTACAACGCGCTGAAAGACAACTGGCCGAATCCGCCCTTTGATTACATTGACGTTTATTGAGCGTCGTTCATATTCAGTCACGATTCATGTCTGACCAGGTCGATCGGGGTCAGGCAAACTGCCGGTTTTCTGGATGAGGGCAGGCTGATGGCCACGCGTGTTGAAACCAAGCACTGTTTGGGCTGTCGCACGCTCTCTGTTTATTTATCAAAAAAAGGAGGCTTCATGCCTTGGAAGCTCGTGTCATTGAGTACTTTGCTGGCCGCCGCGTTCTTGAGCGGTTGCAGCAGCACCTCTGAATCGACCCCCGACCCCGTGGCCGCCGAGAGTGGTAGCGGCCGCTGCGAAGCAAAGGCTGCCGAGTTCGCCATCGGTAAACAGGCCTCGCCGCAACTGCTGGAACAGGCCCGCACTCGTGCCGGCGCGCAGATTGCCCGGTTCCTCAAGCCCAACGACATGGTCACGCTCGAATACCGCTCTGATCGCCTGAATCTCAATACCGATGCCAACCTGCTGGTCAATCGGGTGAACTGCGGCTGACGGGCGGTTTTCAATCGCCCATAAAAAACCCCGTCACATGGACGGGGTTTTTTTAGTGCGCCGAGAAATTACTCAGGACGAACTTGTGCAGCTTGCATACCCTTTTGGCCTTTCTCAGCCACGAAGGAAACGGTCTGGCCTTCTTTCAGGCTTTTGAAACCGTCGCTTTCGATAGCTTTGAAGTGTACGAACAGGTCGTCACCGCCACCTTGAGGAGTGATGAAGCCGAAGCCTTTTTCATCGTTGAACCATTTAACGGTGCCGGTTTGGCGATTAGACATGGTGTATCTCCAAGAAACATATATTTTCAGTGTACTGTGCTGCTCAGGCCAACTGGGCACACCCGGGTATCATAGTCGAAATGTTCGATTTGGGAGCCCCCCGGACGCGTTGTTTGCCAATCAGTCGTGTTTTCTTTACCACCTTGACCGGCTGAAAGCCCCGGTTTTAAAGGCTTTCAGCCGAAAGTAAAGACGATAAAAAAAGCTGTAAAACCTGAGTAAATCGTACGAAAAAGGGTGTTTTTCGGCTTTTTTATCGGCGCTGAGCCGACTCAAAGACTTCGGTCAGTCATTTTTTTGCGGGTGCGTTGGCCTTGCATTTGGCGATCTGGCCGAGCGCTTTCTCTTGCAGTTGCGGGGTCGCCTTGTTGTCCATCAGCGCCTGGATATCACTCGCCGGGTAGGATTTGATGGCGTCGGCGCCACAGGCACAATGGGCTTTGGCTGCCGCCGCGCCGATCTGGGGCGTTGCCGCCTCGGTGCATTGGGCCATGTATTTCTCGCGCTCGCCTTTGGGCCAGTCGGCGTGGGCGGTCAGCGGCAGCAGCAGGGCGAGGGGGGCGACTACTGCGAACAATGTATTCAGACGCATGCGAGGATGCTCCTTTTGGGTCGATGTCTTGTTATCTGAGGCGTTGAGCTCGGTTCAGTTCAGCACTCTGGCATAAAAACCATGGATTTACGCCCGCTTCAATTCGATCGCGGTGATGACCGTTCATCTGTGCTAGCATGCCGGGCTCGGGTATTTACAGGCTCCGGACAACACGTTCAGGCGGCGGCGAATATTCGAATAACCCTGATTTGAATCCCAGTCACTCTGGTTCGGTTTTCCCGGTTGGCCGCAAGGCTCCTGCCGCTGTAAGGCAGGCGTTCGTCATTGAATGGCCTGGACTGGATCTTGTACTGGCTCATCCCAACCCACGTGACCTTTGGTAGGGGTCACCACTAGGAGAGGAGGCGCCATGCCAACTATTACTCTTCCCGACGGCAGTCAACGTTCATTCGATCACCCGGTTTCCGTAGCCGAGGTCGCCGCATCCATCGGTGCAGGCCTGGCCAAGGCCACCCTGGCCGGCAAGGTCAACGGCAAACTGGTCGACGCCAGTGACGTCATCGACAGCGACGCCACGCTGCAAATCATCACGCCAAAGGATGAAGAGGGGCTGGAGATCATTCGCCACTCTTGTGCGCACCTGGTCGGCCATGCGGTCAAGCAGCTGTATCCGAGCGCGAAGATGGTCATCGGGCCGGTCATCGATGAAGGCTTCTATTACGACATCGCCTTTGAGCGTCCTTTCACCCCGGACGACATGGCCGCTATCGAACAGCGCATGCAGCAGCTGATCGAGAAAGATTACGACGTCATCAAGAAAGTCACCCCACGCGCCGAAGTCATCGAAGTCTTCAAGGCTCGTGGCGAGGACTACAAGCTGCGTCTGGTGGAAGACATGCCGGACGAACAGGCCATGGGCCTGTACTACCACGAAGAATACGTCGACATGTGCCGCGGTCCGCACGTGCCGAACACGCGTTTCCTGAAATCCTTCAAGCTGACCAAGCTGTCCGGCGCCTACTGGCGTGGCGATGCGAAGAACGAACAGTTGCAGCGTGTCTATGGCACCGCCTGGGCCGACAAGAAGCAACTGGCGGCCTACATTCAGCGTATCGAAGAAGCCGAGAAGCGCGATCACCGCAAGATCGGCAAGCGCCTGGGCCTGTTCCACACCCAGGAAGAGTCCCCGGGCATGGTGTTCTGGCACCCGAACGGCTGGACCCTGTACCAGGTGCTCGAGCAGTACATGCGTCAGGTCCAGCGTGAAAACGGCTACCTCGAGATCAAGACGCCGCAAGTGGTGGACCGCAGCCTGTGGGAGAAGTCCGGGCACTGGGCCAACTACGCCGACAACATGTTCACCACCCAGTCGGAAAACCGCGACTACGCCATCAAGCCGATGAACTGCCCTTGCCACGTGCAGGTGTTCAACCAGGGCCTGAAAAGCTACCGCGAGCTGCCGATGCGCCTGGCCGAGTTCGGTGCCTGTCACCGTAACGAGCCGTCCGGTGCGCTGCACGGCATCATGCGTGTGCGTGCGTTTACCCAGGACGATGCGCACATCTTCTGCACCGAAGAGCAGATGCAGGCCGAATCCGCCGCGTTCATCAAGCTGACCATGGATGTCTACCGGGACTTCGGCTTCACCGAAGTCGAAATGAAGCTGTCCACTCGTCCGGAAAAACGCGTTGGCTCCGACGAGCTGTGGGATCGCGCCGAAGCGGCGCTGGCCGCTGCCCTCGATAGCGCGGGCCTTGCGTACGACCTGCAGCCGGGCGAGGGGGCTTTCTACGGTCCGAAGATCGAGTTCTCGCTGAAAGATTGCCTTGGTCGCGTGTGGCAGTGTGGTACCCTGCAGCTCGATTTTAACCTGCCGATCCGTCTGGGCGCCGAATACGTGTCCGAAGACAACAGCCGCAAGCACCCGGTCATGCTTCACCGCGCGATCCTCGGTTCCTTTGAGCGTTTTGTCGGGATTCTGATCGAACACTACGAGGGTGCGTTCCCTGCGTGGCTGGCACCGACCCAGGCAGTGATCATGAATATCACTGATAAACAGGCAGATTTTGCCGCTGAAGTCGAAAAAACTCTCAATCAAAGCGGATTTCGTGCCAAGTCCGACTTGAGAAATGAAAAGATCGGCTTTAAAATCCGCGAGCATACTTTGCTCAAGGTTCCCTTTCTCTTGGTTATCGGAGATCGGGAGGTCGAGATGCAGACTGTCGCTGTGCGTACTCGTGAAGGTGCTGACCTGGGCTCGATGCCCGTCGCCGAATTCGCTGAGTTCCTCGCGCAAGCGGTTTCCCGGCGTGGTCGCCCAGATTTGGAGTAATTATTATTAAGCGTGAAATGAGACAAGATAAACGAGCTGCACCGAAAGCCCCGATCAACGAGAATATCTCGGCACGCGAGGTTCGGTTAATTGGCGCTGACGGCGAGCAGATTGGCATCGTCTCGATTGATGAAGCGCTTCGTATTGCTGAAGAAGCCAAGCTTGATCTGGTAGAAATTTCCGCAGACGCAGTCCCACCGGTTTGCCGGGTGATGGACTACGGCAAGTCGATCTTCGAAAAGAAGAAACAAGTTGCTGCGGCGAAGAAAAACCAGAAGCAGATTCAGGTAAAAGAAATCAAGTTTCGTCCAGGGACGGAGGAAGGGGATTACCAGGTAAAACTGCGCAACCTGGTACGTTTCCTGAGTGATGGGGACAGGGCCAAGGTATCCTTGCGATTCCGCGGCCGTGAGATGGCCCACCAGGAGCTGGGGATGGAACTCCTCAAGCGGGTTGAACAAGACCTGCTCGAGTACGGTTCGGTCGAACAGCATCCTAAGATGGAAGGACGCCAGCTGATCATGGTCATCGCCCCGAAAAAGAAGAAGTAATCACCAGGGCACGGCAGGCCTTGCGATTATGTTTATCAACTGAATGCGGAGTATCCGAACATGCCAAAGATGAAAACTAAAAGTGGTGCTGCTAAGCGGTTTCTGAAAACTGCTAACGGTATCAAGCACAAGCACGCTTTCAAGAGCCACATCCTGACCAAAATGTCGACCAAGCGTAAGCGTCAACTGCGCGGTAGCAGCTTGCTGCATCCGTCTGACGTGGCAAAAGTCGAGCGCATGCTGCGCCTTCGTTAATTTTTGGATCAAGAATAGAGGAAGTAACTCATGGCTCGTGTAAAGCGTGGCGTCATTGCCCGTAAGCGTCACAAAAAAATTCTGAAACTTGCTAAAGGCTACTACGGCGCGCGTTCCCGCGTATTCCGTGTTGCCAAGCAAGCGGTAATCAAGGCAGGCCAATACGCCTACCGTGACCGTCGTCAGAAAAAACGTCAGTTCCGCGCTCTGTGGATCGCTCGTATCAATGCTGGTGCTCGTGTTAACGGTCTGTCCTACAGCCGTTTCATCGCTGGCCTGAAAAAAGCGTCCATCGAGATCGACCGTAAGGTTCTGGCTGATCTGGCAGTGAACGAAAAAGCGGCGTTTGCTGCGATTGTCGAGAAAGCTAAAGCCACCTTGGCTTAAGTACCCCCGGCAGTCACCGGGGTCCACCTCTGTGGGCCCAGGTGTTAAACGTCATAAATAGGGGAAGAGCCTTAAAGCTCTTCCCCTATTTTGTATCTGGAGTCTGTACATGGAAAACCTGGATGCGCTGGTCTCTCAAGCACTAGAGGCTGTGCAAAGCGCTGAAGATATCAATGCCCTGGAGCAAATCCGGGTTCTTTACCTTGGCAAGAAGGGCGAGTTGACTCAGGTGATGAAGACCCTGGGGAACTTGCCGGCCGAAGAGCGTCCGCAGGTCGGTGCGCTGATCAACGTTGCCAAGGAGCGTGTCACAGAGGTCCTCAATGCGCGCAAGGCGTTGTTCGAGGAGGCGGATCTGGCTGCCAAGCTCGCCGCCGAGTCCATTGACGTGACGCTGCCTGGCCGTGGCCAGACTTCCGGTGGCCTGCATCCGGTGACCCGGACCCTGGAACGCATCGAGCAGTTCTTCACCCACATCGGCTACGGCATTGCCGAAGGCCCTGAGGTCGAAGACGACTATCACAACTTCGAAGCGCTCAATATCCCTGGCCATCACCCGGCCCGGTCGATGCACGACACCTTCTATTTCAATGCGAACATGCTGTTGCGCACCCATACCTCGCCGGTACAGGTCCGCACCATGGAATCGCAGCAGCCGCCGATCCGCATCGTCTGCCCAGGCCGTGTGTACCGTAGCGACTCCGATATCACCCACTCGCCGATGTTCCACCAGGTCGAAGGCCTGCTGGTTGATCGCGACATCAATTTCGCCGACCTGAAAGGCACTATCGAAGAGTTCCTGCGGGTGTTCTTCGAAAAAGAACTGGCGGTGCGTTTCCGTCCTTCGTACTTCCCGTTCACCGAGCCATCCGCTGAAGTCGACATGGAATGCGTGATGTGCAGCGGTAAAGGCTGCCGCGTCTGCAAACAGACTGGCTGGCTGGAAGTCATGGGCTGCGGCATGGTTCACCCGAACGTGCTGCGTATGTCCGGGATCGATCCGGAAGAATTCTCCGGCTTTGCTTTCGGCATGGGCGTCGAGCGCCTGGCCATGCTGCGTTACGGTGTGAATGACTTGCGCCTGTTCTTCGACAACGACTTGCGGTTCCTTGCGCAATTTCGCTAGGTCGCAGCCGGTAACGAATCTATTAGGAGAGCAGGATGAAATTCAGTGAACAATGGCTGCGCGGCTGGGTAAGCCCGCAGGTAAGCCGGGACGAGCTGGTTGCTCGCCTGTCGATGGCCGGTCTTGAGGTCGATAGCGTGACGCCGGCCGCCGGTGAATTCAGTGGTGTGGTCGTGGGCGAGGTGCTGAGCACCGAGCAGCACCCGGATGCTGACAAGCTGCGGGTCTGCCAGGTCAGCAATGGCACGGAAACCTTCCAGGTAGTCTGCGGCGCGCCGAACGTGCGCCCGGGCCTGAAGATCCCGTTCGCCATGATCGGTGCCGAACTGCCGGGCGACTTCAAGATCAAGAAAGCCAAACTGCGTGGCGTTGAATCCAACGGGATGTTGTGCTCCCAGGCCGAACTGCAGATTGGCGAAGGCAACGATGGCCTGATGGAGCTTCCGGCTGACGCGCCGGTGGGCCAGGACATTCGCGAGTATCTGGGCCTGGACGATGCGAGCATCGAGGTCGATTTGACGCCGAACCGTGGCGACTGCCTGTCCCTGGCTGGTCTGGCCCGTGAAGTCGGCGCGCTGTATGCCGCCCCGGTGACACGACCTGTGGTCATGACCGTGCCGGCCGTGCACGAAGAAGTACGCTCGGTGGAAGTCCTTGCGCCGGCCGCGTGCCCGCGTTACCTGGGGCGCGTGATCCGTAACGTCGACCTGTCGAAGCCGACGCCGCTGTGGATGGTCGAGCGCCTGCGTCGCGCCGACGTGCGCAGCATCGACGCGGCCGTCGACATCACCAACTACGTGATGCTCGAGCTGGGTCAGCCGCTGCATGCGTTCGATCTCGCCGAAATCAACGGCGGCATCCGCGTGCGTATGGCTGAAGAGGGCGAGAAGCTGGTCCTGCTCGACGGCCAGGAAGTGACCTTGCGCAGCGATACATTGGTGATTGCCGACCATTCTCGTGCCCTGGCGATTGCCGGCGTGATGGGTGGCGAGCACAGCGGCGTCTCCACGACGACCCGTGATGTGTTCCTGGAAAGCGCGTTCTTCGACCAGATTGCGGTCGCTGGAAAGGCCCGCTCCTATGGCCTGCACACCGATGCTTCGCACCGCTATGAGCGTGGCGTGGACTGGCAACTGGCCCGTGAAGCCATGGAGCGTGCCACTGGCCTGCTGCTGGAGATCACTGGTGGCGAAGCTGGCCCGATCATCGAAACCGTCAGCGAACAGCACCTGCCCAAGATTGCACCGATCACCCTGCGTGCCCAGCGCATCTCCCAGATGCTCGGCATGGAAATGGACGCCGCCGAAGTCGAGCGCCTGCTCAGTGCCCTGGGCCTGAACATCAGCGCTGATGGAGCAGGGCAGTGGCGTGTCGAAGTACCAAGCCATCGCTTCGATATCAGCCTGGAAGTCGACCTGATCGAAGAACTGGCCCGCCTGTACGGCTACAACCGCCTGCCGGTTCGCTACCCGCAAGCTCGCCTGGCCCCACAGGCCAAGGCTGAAGCCCGTAGCGACCTGCCGGAACTGCGCCGCCTGCTGGTGGCTCGTGGGTATCAGGAAGCGATCACCTACAGCTTCATCGATCCGCGTCAGTTCGAACTGTTCAGCCCGGGTGTCGAGCCGCTGTTGCTGGCCAACCCGATCTCCAACGACATGGCGGCCATGCGCTCGTCCCTGTGGCCGGGCCTGGTCAAGTCGCTGCAGCACAACCTGAACCGCCAGCAGGATCGCGTGCGTCTGTTCGAAAGCGGCCTGCGCTTCGTTGGTCAGTTGGAAGGCTTGAAACAAGAGCCGATGCTGGCCGGTGTCGTCTGCGGCAGCCGTCTACCGGAAGGCTGGGCGCAAGGTCGCGATGTCGTCGACTTCTTCGACGTCAAGGCTGACGTGGAAGCGGTGCTGGGTTTTGCCGGCGCACTCGACGCGTTCACTTTCGTACCGGGCAAGCATCCGGCGTTGCACCCGGGGCAGACCGCACGCATCGAGCGAGACGGGCGCGAAGTCGGCTATGTGGGCGCGATTCACCCTGAACTGTCGAAAACCCTGGGCCTTGATCGTCCAGTCTTCGTCTTTGAGCTGGTCCTGGCCGAAGTGGCGTTGGGGAAAATGCCGAAATTCCAGGAGTTATCGCGCTTTCCTGAAGTGCGGCGTGACCTGGCGTTGCTGGCTGATCGCGACGTTGCTTCCAGTGCTGTACTGGACGTAATCCGTGAAAATGCAGGCGAATGGCTCACGGACCTCAGGCTATTTGACGTGTATCAGGGTAAAGGCATTGATCCGCATAGAAAAAGCCTTGCAGTCGGCTTGACCTGGCAGCATCCATCGCGCACTCTTAATGACGATGAGGTGAATACCGCAACGCAGAACATCCTCACCTCGCTCGAAAACAGGTTGAACGCCACGTTAAGGAAGTGACGTATGGGGGCTCTGACGAAAGCTGAGATGGCGGAACGTCTGTATGAGGAGCTGGGCCTGAATAAACGGGAGGCCAAAGAATTGGTCGAACTGTTTTTTGAAGAAATCAGGCACGCTCTGGAAGACAACGAACAGGTCAAATTGTCCGGTTTCGGCAACTTCGACCTGCGGGACAAACGCCAGCGGCCTGGCCGCAATCCGAAAACGGGAGAAGAAATCCCGATCACGGCTCGCCGTGTGGTCACCTTTCGTCCAGGGCAGAAGTTGAAGGCCCGAGTTGAGGCTTATGCTGGAACCAAGTCATAACGACGAACTACCCGTCATCCCGGGCAAACGCTACTTCACCATTGGTGAAGTCAGCGAGCTGTGTGCAGTAAAACCGCACGTGCTGCGCTATTGGGAGCAGGAGTTTCCTCAACTCAACCCGGTCAAGCGCCGCGGAAACCGCCGGTATTATCAGCGCCAAGACGTGCTGATGATCCGGCAGATCCGCGCGCTGCTTTATGATCAGGGGTTCACCATCGGCGGCGCACGCCTGCGCCTCTCCGGTGATGAAGCCAAAGACGACACAACCCAGTACAAACAAATGATCCGCCAGATGATCGCCGAGCTTGAAGATGTGCTGGTGGTGCTCAAGAAATAAATTTCTGCTTTTAAATCTTCCAGTTTTCAAAAGCTTGCGATATATTCCTGAGCGTTCCGTTGAGAAGCGGAACAAGATTCACGCCTAGTCGGGGCGTAGCGCAGTCCGGTAGCGCACTAGCATGGGGTGCTAGGGGTCGAGTGTTCGAATCACTCCGTCCCGACCATTATTCCTGAGTTAAATCAGACACTTAAGCCGATCAGATAGATCGGCTTTTTTGTGCCTGCGCAAAACCCGCGCAAAACTGGCGCAAAACTACCCGGTGATTTCGCTGATATTCAGGTCGGGAATTGCCTCCGACCAGACGATTTCGGCGTGGTCCTTCTGGTAGTTTCTGGTCATGGTTTCGCTGGCATGGCCGGCTATTTTCTGCCCGTCCTTTCCGGCTTTCTGGTACAGGTGCAGCGACAATGCGCGCACTTCGTGAAAGCCTGGCATCTCTTCCTCCTTCCATCCCGCGTAGCATCCGGCCGCCTCTCTGGCTTCCTTGAATGCTCGCGTCAAATATCGTTCCTCGACCTGCGTCCAGTGGTCCTTTGTCTGCGCCTGTTTCTGTTTCTTGCGATCAGGCCGGCGATGAATCAGGTAAGGTGAAACGATGTCATCCCGGCAACGGCTGATCACAGCCTGGAGCTCATCGGTCACCTTGAACCGGATCCAGGCCGCGTCACTGGCCTTGGCCGTCTTCTGCTGAACCACATACAGAAATCCCTCCCGAATCCCATCAAACCGCATATTCAGGATGTCGGTGCGGCGTTGGGCGGATATCAGTGCCAGGTCGATTGCGTTCTGCAGCCAGGCCGGCGATTTCTCTCGAATGGCCTTTAGCCCATCGACGGTATGCCGCTTGCGCTGCTTCTTCTCGATCCGGTTGATCGTGCTGGCCGCCGGGTTGTCCGGACACAGGCCTTTGGCGGCCGCGTGATTGAGTATGTCGATCAGCAGGGCCCGGCACTGATTCGCCGTGCGTGGGGTGAGGGCGTCCAACATTTCCGCGATCATGCGGATTGTAATTTGGTCCACCGCCTTACCTTCGAAGTATTTTCGAAAGCGCCGGAAGTGGACGGCGTACAGGCCAAGGGTGCCCTTGGCCAGCTCGCGTGGTGGAAGCGTTTCGGCTTCGTACTTGTCGAGAAATGCGGCGAATGAACCCGAGGAGGCACCGAGCACAGTGCCCACCAAGTCAGCGCCATGCATGAACTCCAGATTCAACTGTTTCGCAGCGTCGATCGCTTTTACCCTGTCAGCACCGAACGGAAACCATTTCCCATCGGTTGGCCGGCGGTAGCGATAGGTCGAGCGCCGCGCATCGAAGTAGAGGTTCTGCGGGAGGTTCTTGTTCGCAGGATTGCGCGGCCTTGGTGCCATCATGCAGCTCCTTTCATCACCATCGCCACCAGGTCATTGCCGGCGGATTTCGAGAATGCCGCCCAGTCAACATACCAGAGCTTGCCTATTTGCTCGCCTGGTAGCTGGCCGTTACGGATGTGGTTTCGGATTGCCTGGGGGCACGGAGGCGTCCCATTCTCTCCCCAGCGACGGCGTTGAAACTCACTGATCTTGATCAGCTCTCTTTTCATGATTTGCTCCATGCCGCGCGTGGCGGCAGAAGGTGGTTATTGGGTGGCTTTTGCGATGGTGGCTCGGACGACCTTCAGGTACTGGCCATCAACCCCGACGTAGCCCATGCCTTCACAGCGCTTCTCAACGCCCTTCAGCACCTCGACCAGTTCTTCGGCAGATGCGCGCTCCTCCCGGCCGATATCCCATAAGCGCTGGCCCCAGTGCCCGGCTGGTGGCGGGTTGGAGTTTTGCGCGCCCATGGCCAGCGCTCCGACCGCTGCGTCCAGCAGGTCGCGCTTGTAGGCGTTGTCGCCGTCGATGCTCAGGCCCTGGCGGCGCAGCGCGTCGAGCGCGTTGTTCAGGTTTGCCTCGGGCGATGGCAGGACCAGGTCGAAGTCGGCCTTCCCGGGGCGGCACACCACCAGGAACATTTGGCAGTCGAGCGGCAAGTGCTGGGCGATATCTGAAATCGCATCGATCGCCACATCGCGCAGCAAAGATTTTTGATCAGGCATAGGAATTCCTCGCCCGCCGTTCACCGGCAGGCTGTAGGTGGATTGGGGTTAGGGGGTGGCTTTGCCGATTTCAGCGGCCGCTCGGACGATGGCGCGGCGCATTGCGGCGCCCTGGCCCTGGCTCTGATTCCAGTGCCAATACTCGACAACGAAGCCTTCAGCGAACCACTTGGCGACGCATTTCTGTTCAGCGGAGTACGAGTAGATCAGCAGGTCCAATTGCACGGCCAGGCGCAGCGCATCGCCGTCGTCATTTAGCGGATCCCACCAGTGGCCATGCTCAACGGTTCCGACCCAGGCGGAGAACACGCCGTTCTTATCGAATGGCGGATCCATGCTCGCGGCCTTGGCGGCAAGTTCCAGCAATTGCTGATCGTTCATGGCCTGGGCCCTCGATACACAAGCATGGCCATGTAGAGCAGGGGGAGGATCATAGTAGGTGCGCTCCTGCTTCAAGTAGGCCGTCGCGGTGTGCGCGCAGGTTATCTCGCTGATCTCTGAGCTCGTCGCGCTCCCTGACCAAAGCCTTGATGGATGTCGAGATATTCCGGTGGCCAAGGGTGATGCTGATGGCCTGGGCTTCGTCGAACAGCTTGATCTTCTGGTCTCGATCCTCCGCCGCCCGGGTTGCCAATTCCTTGTCCCGAATCCTCAGGCATCGCTTGCAGGTGACGTACCGCCAGTCATTGGTTAGCTGTTCATCGGCCATGTCACCGTCGGTGCCGCAATAAACGTGCTCAGGCGGATCCTGATCAGCCTCGGTGCCGCCGTCCCACGGAAAAAGGTGAATCGCTCGCTTGCGCATTGCGTCACTCCGACCAGCAACTGAGTTCTTCGGCGATCTCTTCGGCCGGTTCGCCAATCTCGCTGAGCCGGCCCTCGTACTCGTAGTTGTCGTAGATGGTGGCGCCCGTTTCCCAGCAGAAGGCCAGGTCTTTCGGCTTCCACCAGCCCATAACGCTGCGCATGTACAGAGCGGCTCCGAGGATCCAGTACATTTTTTTCATGCGAGTTCGTCCTTGCCGCTATAGCGGCTGACTTTGAAGGGGGAGGGGGGGTTCTGTTACAGTTCAGGGAATTACAAGGAGATTGATTGAGATGGTACGGACAATAAAGAAAGACAAAACAGCTGGCGAAAAGCTAAAGCTGATATGTGCAGAGTGCCGCATTCCTCAAAATCATGTAGTGCTAACTTCCATGGAAGACTGCATTGATGAGAGTAATTTTGAATCTCAAAAATCGTACCAAATAGTTCAGTGCCTTAACTGTGAAGCACTCTGTTTTCGTAGTGAGTATGATGATTCTGAATCTCATGCTTATGATATGGAAACAGGGGAAGACTTTCATTGGACTGCAGTGGATATTTTTCCCCATAGAACTGCAGGGAGGTTCAAGATCAAAGACTCATTCTTGCTACCGCCCATCGTTCGTAAAGCCTATGACGAACTAGTTGATGCTATGAATGCTGGCCAAACAATTCTTGCAGGCCTAGGGATTCGTGTTGTTCTTGAGTCAATTTGCGTTGATCTTAAGGCTGAGGGCGATAATTTATTCAAGAAAATAAACGATCTTTTGGTAAAGGGTGCGATAACTAAAAGTGATGTTTCGATTCTTCATAAATTAAGATCGCTAGGAAATACAGCCGCTCATGAAGCAAAGCCAAGTAGCCCAGAACAGCTTGACTTGGCGATGAACGTACTTGAGCACTTATTGCTCGGTACGTATTTGCATCCAAGGCTGGCTGATACTGTTTTCAAAACATGATTTTATTCAACGGTAGATCATAGAAAGTGACGAACTTCATACCGCCATCTGGTGCCGTTCCTTGCTTAATGCCTGCTGAACTGCGTGAATGATCCGCTCCAGGTAGGCGTAATCCGGATTCGGCTCGGTGGCATCATCAGTCAGATACCACCACTCATCCCCGAAGAGCTTTGTCATCAGTTCGCTGTGGGCGCCGTGAAGGTGTTCAATTGATGGGGAGCAGCGCAGGTCTTCAGCCTCATCGAAAAGCTCGCGGGCTTCCTCCAACCCGTAGCAGAACATACGTCTTTCCTTCAGGACTGTGCGCTTGGCCTTGTCCGCCAGAGCCTCGCCACTGAACCGCCTTGAGCGAAGCCCCTGATCGAAATAGCCGATGATGTAGCTGGTGTTCAGCTCGCAGAAGAACTGGCCGATGCTCAGGCCTTCCCACATCCCGCCCCAATACGCCGTCCAGCTCTTGCCCCAGCAGCTGACGGTGATCTTGCCCTTGCAGGGGGCCAGGTCTTCCAGAAACACGGTGACGGGGTCGAGGCTTGGCGCGCCGGTGATGACCAGCTTCGTTACCGTTGACCGCTCAATGCTCGGCGGCACGACCTGTTTGTTTTCTGCGGGCATGGCTATGTCCTATGCCGGGGCATGCCCGGGCGGTGGAGGGTGATGGGTTATTTCCCAACAGGCTCAGCAGTTCGGCATAATCGCGACTTAGCTCGGGGGATAAGATCGTGATTAATGACAGGGTGATTTGGGGCGGTTGCGTCGGTCTTTTTCTGACTGGCGGTCTATTCGCTTATGCCTTCTCGGGAGGAGCTTCTGAAGGGTTCAAGATCGTGGATTTGTTCGCGATTATTTCCGCGGTTGCGACTGGTTTTGCTGCGTTCGCGGCGTGGAAGGCAGCGAGCGCTGCTCAAAAGCAGTCATTCGACTCGGCGATATCGATAAGAAGACAAACCCACAAATTGCACTTTGAGTCATTCAATGAATGGCTGGACGGAATTGAGTCTGAGTTTGCGGTAAAGTTCTACAGGCGCTATGAACTATATGAAACAATGTTTCCATCCAATAGAAATCCCGCGCTTGAATTCAGCGAGGTAGGTAGTCGTGAAATACAGTCTTGGCAGCAATCCTTTACTAAGCTTGCGGATCTTGCCTGTTACCCTGCGCAGCCTGGTAGGCGTGAAGTGGAGAGCTGGGCTGCGGACTTCGCGCGTATAGCGGGTTACATGAAATGTACTTTCTTACCATTGTCAGAAAAGCAGATATATCTAGACGATAGACTCCCAACAGGAATTTCGTCTGTTAACTATAAAAGAGTTCTTCCACTTATGGGTGTGGTGTTAACTGGGCTATGCAGTTTTTCATTTATTGAGGGAAGATCAAGTGATCGAGGGATGTCGAGGGAATTTGATTTTGCATTCACTGACTTTGTTGAGGCCATATTAACTAGTTCCTGGAATAATCACTCCTACCGACAGGCGGGGTGATCCGCTGTCCGTAGCGAGATCAGTCACTTTGAGTGTCATGCAGCCGCGATCAAAGCTTCGATGACTCGCTTGCCAGCCAGCGGAGGTACCGCGTTGCCGGTCATGTGCATGGTCAGCCGGTGGTTGTCCGGGCGTTTGGTATCTGGCCCGAAAGACTGGGCCGCCAGGGCCTCGTCCGCCGAAAGCATGCGCATTTCATCGCCTCGCACAAGCGCCCAGCGGTCCAGCGTGGTGATGGTGCCGATCGGTCGGTTCAGGCTGCGCCCAGTCAGTCCCGAGCCCGATCCGTAGTAGGGCATGATGAATCGTTCGCCGAAACGCTCCCGGCCCTTCTTCACACGGAGCAGGGTTGACTCTGCGCGACCGGGCTTTTCGATCTTGCTCCACGTGCCGGCGTCGAAGTCGAGGATGTCGCGCGCAGGGACGTGCTGGCACTGAGGTAGCTGAAGATGCAACGGCGCCTTACTGCGGGAGCAGATCATGAACAGTCGCACTCGGTGCTGGGGAACGCCAAGGTCGGCGCAGTCCACGATGTGCGGTGCCAGTGCGTAACCGAGGCGTTGCATGGCATCGGCCCAAGCTGGGTACAGAATCCAGTCCATGAACTCCGGTACGTTTTCGATCACGGCGAACTCCGGCCGGTTGACCTCGGCGTTTTGCACTGGTGCCCACGCTGTCGATCGTGAGTTGTCATGCTGAGGATTGCCGGCAGCCTTGCCGCGAGCCTTGGTGTGCCCTTGGCAGCAGGGCGATGCCAGCATGACGTCGTGCTTCGGCACTGTTGACCAGTCCGCCTGGTGCAAGTCCTGGCATACGTGCTGCGTATCGGGGTTGTTCTTTGTGTGCCACTCGACCGCGGCAGGCCAGTGGTTGGCAGCCCATTTGACGTCGAGGCCAGCGTCTTTACCGCCCCGCGTCCAACCGCCGAAACCGGAGAACAAATCGATTGCTGTGAACATTCTGACCTCTGTGGGTTGTAAATCTAGATATTTAAGCTTTCCTAACACCTGAACACCGGTCATTTACCGGATCTAAACTTAACTAATGGTGATTCTATGGAAAAGTCAGAACTAAGAGCTCACTCAATATCACAAGGGGCCATTGTGCTCGACTCTGATACTGGTGAATGGGTCGAGTGCAGAGGGAAATGGACCGGGACTACTTACCCTACTGGGCAAACATTAGGCGTTTTTGATCTTCCCGATTGGGAACCTGAACATCTTCATTGGAATACATCCTTGCTGTATATTCATGATAGTGGAGATGTCTACTTCCTTTCAAAACGTCTATCGAATCAGCAAAATACAGGATTTGAATCAGGTCGCAGATTCTTTGCGGTTGTAGAGTTTTTATTTAGAAAAGCTGAAGCTGATCCAGCCCCATTTTATTCATATGAGCTTGCTGTTTGTGGGCTCGACTGGAGAACGAAAGTTGATTGTTATGAACGCATTCTGAAAATTCCGGGGTTAGCCCCGTATTTTCGGAGTTGTTATGTTTCTCTAAAGAGGCATTGGCGGATTGATTCCCGCGAAACACCTCCAACACCGATACCTTTTCCTCCAATAAGCTTTCCGTAGCTCCGTATCCAGTATTTCATTCTGGCCAGCCTGCGCTATTTTCAAAGAGCGAGCGGGCCTGATTTCGGGAGCAAGTTGGCGCACTTCGCCGATGCAGCCAAGCAATTTAATACGTACGAGGTCTTTGGGTATGGTTCGGACACAAAGGATCCTCGCCGGTTGGCGTGATTCGTAGTTAAGGGCTATGACTTGTTCAAACTCACACTGACCGGAGGCCGACATGAGACTGCAAAGCAACATAGATGCGCTCACGGCAATAGAGGAAGACGCGAGGGCAATGCTGAAATGGGTAGGGCTGCCTGACGACGCTCAGAAATTGGCTATGGTCGTGTTCCTTCGCCAGATCATTGACCTGGCGACCTACACCGAGTCTGCGGGGCTGCTTTCTGAGGCGCTGGAGTTCAACTGATTCACACGCAGCTTGCAGGTGGCCCGGTTGGCGTGATTCGAGTTTGTGGGCTATGCATCTACGTGGAGCTCAGCCTTCACTGGAGGCCGATATGAGATTGCAAAGTGATATCGATGCACTCGCTGCAATCGAGGAAGACGCTCAAATGATGCTGAAGCGATTGAGAATTCCCGACGACAAACAGAAGCTGGAGGTCGTCGTCTGCTTGCGGCAGATCATTGAGCTTGCTGCCTACAGGAAGGCGATTGACGATTTACAGAGTCTTCAGCGCTATAGGTGAGAATGGGTCAGGCAAGCGGTCCATCCACGAAAACTTGGTGGCCGATTTACGGCAGCGTGAGGCGAACCTGCGTATTTATCTACGCAGGAGCCTTGGGAGCTGGGTTGGAGCTAAACTGATTTTTTTGCTTTTAGTGTAAAACTTTCGCTATTCCACCATTTTTCCAAATCGCCAATTGACTTATTTTTGCCGTCAACAATGTATTTGCCAATGGAGCTAACTTCAGCTTCGGTGGACTTGCAATAGTAATTAAAGCTTAGTTTTTCTTTGTGGGTTTCTATTGCGTTGATTCTGGCGGAAGGATAGCAGGCTGTATCCACCAAGTTTGTGACACCGTTGGTGTTGCACCAAAAAATTATATTTTCCATGGAGGTAACTATGTCGCCGTTATCGTTAAGCATTCCAGATTTTTTAGAGTCTCCATGGCCTACTAACCATACAGTTGGTGCTCTATATTTTTGCGCTTGAGTTATATCTTCTTGTTCCCATATTTCCCAGTAATTCTTTTCCTTTAAAATTTGTGCTAAATCGTTGCAGTTTGCACGTAATGTTTCGCAATATAAAAATATGGAGTGATTTGTTTTGGCGTCTTTTAGTTCTTCGGGCATTGGCACAATAACTCTCCCTGTTTATGGAAACCCCTGTGTATGAGGCAGTAAAGCACAAGATAGGGATATGCGGCACCCCACTGAGCCTATCTAGGTTTTTCGCGAACTCTTCAAGCTGTCGCGACCACTTTCCATCACTATGATTTTCGGTCGCGACTGCACGCGAACCGAGAGGCCCGCATGTAAGCGCTGCCACCTCGTTGCCCGAATAGACCGCACCATAGGATTTCCACGCTGGGATCCTCGTTGGTTGGTGCGATTCGAGTTTGTGGGCTATTGGTTGATGGCCCGGCATGAGGCCGAATCAAGGAGAAGCAGATGGCTAATGATTTCACGAAAGGTCGCTACAACGTTTTCGCGGGGCGCGGGCCACTAGGTGAGCTGATCGGTCGCATTGATGAAGACGAATATGTTCGAAGTCGGTCTGGTGAGTTGCTCTACCGTATCGACGATGATCAGGTTTTCGAAGCCGGACCGAACGCCAGATACATTGGCAGTATTTTCGAAACTGAAGGTGGTCGAGCCATGGTTGTGGACTCGGCCCATGTGGCGCATCTAACAATTGTCCCGGAGTGAAGTCAGGCCTGACCCAATCAGGCGCCGACCTCCGTGACCGGTGGCAGCAGTGGTTATGGTTTCTTGGGTGTGGCAAAGTGATGGCTACGAAAAATCACTACGCAAGGAGCGCCTCAATGCGGCAACTGCTGGTTCCAACGATTGCCCTTCTGATCTCAGGCTGCTCAGGACCTGGCGTCGTGCCCATGGGGCGCGACACTTACATGATCGCGAAGGAAGGTAGCTTTACTACCTTCAGTGGCGGGGCCGTAAAGGCGGAGCTATATCAGCAGGCAAATGGTTTCTGCGAGGGTAAGGGCAAGCAGCTGATGCCGCTCAAAGATTCATCCATAGACAAAGGTTACGGGCGCCATGCGAATGCCGAGGTGCAGTTCCGTTGTCTTGACGCCAACGATCCGGAGTTGCGTCGTCCGACCATGGAAGCCGAGCCCAGCATGAAGATTAAATTTGAATAAAAGCCCTCCGTGACCGGTGGTGGCAATTTGGTTTTGGTTGGGGTATTGCGGGTGACCGGCATGGAGCCGGATTAAGGAGATTGGTTTGGCAAAGAAGCTAGAGTTTTGGGGGGCATTGGTCACCACTTTGTACCTGGTGATTATTGCCATCATTGTCGCTTACAAATTCGATGATTTCTTATGCCTCAAGCTTAATGAGCTGGGAGACTTTCTTGCAGGAGCCTTTGGGCCCGTTGCATTTCTATGGTTGGTTCTTGGCTTCTTGCAACAAGGCAGAGAGCTGAAATTAAGTACTGATGCATTGAGGCTGCAAGCAGAGGAACTCAGGGCTTCCGTAGAACAACAGACGAAGATGGTTGAGTCTCAGAAAATAACCTTAGATAACCACGAGCGCTCACTTGACCCATTGCTAGTTCTGCAAGCTATACCGGGGACGCACGATGAAGAGGGTGATTTTCATTTTCAGTTCAAGGTAATCAATAAGGGTGCCTACTGCGAGGATGTGACGATAAGTATCTCGTCAGATGAGTTTAGCTTTAGCCTGAAGGCGGAGCCGCTTTATGATGATGCATATACAACGTTTTCAGTTGCTGATGGATGGAGCGATAAAGTAAATGTTGTAATCACATACGTACGCGTAAGTGGGAATGCTGGAGTCCAGAAATTCCAGCTTACTAAAGTTGGGCATGAGGATGAAACCTGGTATACGATTTCGAAGCTCAGATCGGGGGGGGCATAATGAAAAATCTCTTGCGGTGATCAGGATTACTTTGGCTTTTTGGATGACGCTATCTAATTTTCGCTGTCGTCTTGGGCGTTCATCTGAAGCGATTCGGCGAATCCTGCTTGCCGTAATTTGCGCGCCACGTTTTCGGATATCTCAATAAAGTGGCGCTTAATTGTGAATAGCGGTGCGGACTTCTCGGTGCCCAGTGCGTGGGCATGTGCGATCAATCGCCAAATGGTCGTCCGATCCTTCGTCTCGCCCAGTTCGGCGGTGAGCGCTGCCAGTCGGTCACGCATTCCCTGTCGGAAGTAGTGACGGATGATATCGGACGGACCTTTGACCTTCAGCGGCGCCGGCGGCAGATCCTCGGCGCGTCCATTCAGCACCAGCAGTTGCACCGCCTCGCTGACTTCCTCGATCTCATGCCAGAGCATCAGCTCGTCGAGCATCTGCCTGGTGCCGTACGGGACCGTGTGTCGCAATTCCTGTTCGCCCAGTTCCTGCCGTTTCTCGGCAAGCTTGGCTGTGCGTTCCTTCTGTTCGGCAGCCATGGCCTACCTCTTCTATTCCGCTGGCCGGCAGCGCCAGCCAGGTCTGTCGTTTGCGTTGTTGGGTGCGGGCTATGCGGCGCATGAAGTACAGCCGCGCCGCGCTTTGGGATAGTCGATGCCGTGCTCGGCGAGAATTCGCTCGAAAGTCTTGTTGGCGATCCCGAGTCGGCCGCAGGCCTGTCGCCGGGTGATGCCGAGCTCGAGGAAGGCGCGGATCCGCTCGGCAAACTTCGCGTCGCGCTCCTCTAAATGCTTGTTTCGGCCTTCTCCGCCAGAGCGCAACCGAGCCGGCCGCTTGAAGGTCAGGTCGTGGTCCTTGGCGATTCCGTAGAGCGTGCGGCGGCTTATGCCAAGGGCGTCGACGATCTCGGCCTGTGTGTGAGTCGGCGCCATCTCGCGAATTTTTTCGATCTGCTTCATCCGCGCCTGGTGGCGAAGGTCTTGGGCGGACATTGGTGGGGGTGGTGCCGGAGGGCGTCGGCGAACAAACGGCTTTGGCGCCGGCGGCATCTGGTTGCTGTAGCTGATCGGCTTTGGCTTGTAGCCGATAGGCTCGGCCTCCTCGATATTCCCGCCGGCGGCGAGGTATTGCTCGGCCTGCGCCGCCAGCTTTTCGCGTTCAGGCCGAAGGGCTTCGACCATGCTTAGGTGGTTGCTGATCATGGGGGCCTCACTTGATTCGGATCGAGCTGTCGCCGCGCTCAAGGTGCGCCCAGGCCGGCTCTTCGATCAGTTCATGTTCTGCGTCTTCGCCGGCGTCGATGCGCTTGCGGACTGCCTCGTTGTGCTCACGGATCTCCTTGAGCTTGGCGGCGATGGCGTTTTTGTCCGGTGCGATGCTGGTTTTCACAGCAGTCAGCTCGTCCGGAACCGCGTCTTCGTTGTCGACGATGACCTTCTCTTTTCCCTGGGCCAGGGTGATGGTGAACAGCGGTCGCTTGATCGACTTGAGGCCGGCAGCCTCCATGTTCCGACGAAGGTAGTCGCTGATCTGCGACACGCTGTTGGTCTTGATGCGTTTGAGCTCGGCCAGGCGCTCGATTTCGTTTTCGATGGCCGTGACATCACTTTCGATGTTCCGGCGCAGCATGACGATGTTGTCGGCCTTCACCTCGAACTCGCCTTGGATCTCATCCATTGCGTGCTGCAAGGCCTCTTTCAGGCCCTCATCATCCGTGTCGGCCATGGCCTGGAGTTCAGCCAGCTTGCCGGTGAGCGCGTAGAGCTGGGTCATGCTGCGTTCTCCTTGCCTGGCTCCAGGACGGCTTTGCGCTATTCAAAAGCGCGAGTGATAGGGGCGATGAAAGTCGGCTCGTTGCTGCGGGTCGCTTCGCGGATGTACTTGACGTTCAGCATCTTCAGTTCGTGGCTGGTTACGGCCTTGCCGATCGTCTCGATCGCTGAGTTGAGCCAGTCAGGGCGTTCCTGTTTCTGGCGCAGGATCTCGGCGTCTTTGTCCACAGCCTGCTCAATGGCCTGTTCTTCCTTCAGCTGCTCGACATAGGTTTCATCGTCGAACAATCCCAGGAACACGTCTGCGCTGAAGCCAAGCATCGACAAGGCCTTCTTGATGGCGTCAGACCGGTGCAGACTCATAACGCCTACGTGCGCTGCCTGGTGATTTTCAGGAGGCGCTTGCAGTAGTGGTTGAACTCTTCGACTGAGATGGCGCCGCCTTCCATCATTTTGGTGATCATGTGCAGCACGACTTTGCTGGATCCTGGAGGACTCTCCGGGGGCTCCAGGCTTTCCAGTGCCTGGTCGATGAGGATGTGAGGGCTCACAGTTCTGCGTCCTCTGCCTGAGCGGTCAAGGCCTCATCGACCAAGGTCTCAAGTAGGGTCTGTGCGATTTCGACGAGCTTGCCGAGGGGGGCGCTGGGGCCTAGGAGTTCGGCCATGGCGTTCCTGGCGGCCCGGCCATCTGCCGATAGCGGCAGCCAGCCCAGGGCAGGGGTGTTGACCTTGCAGTCCGCCAGCCGGTTGTTCACGTGCTCATCCACGGCCAAGGCAAGGGCGGCCACGGTGACACCCTGAGGCTGACGCATACGGCGCTGGACCTTCATATCCACACCCCGCAACAGATCCTCAGTCGCGTTGTACGGCCACTCAGCCCGCGCAACCTCCCAAGGGCTTTCGCTCACCGTCGAAGGCTACTGGCCGTCGTGCATGGCCTGACAAATCTTCAGTGCTGCGTTCATTGTTGCCTCCAGGGGACGGTGTCGATCCAACAAATTCCGGATGCACACGATCCTTGCGCTGGTTGCCGTTGGGCGCGGAGGGGAGTTCATTCGGGTGGCTAGGATTGCCGAGTAATGAGTTCGAACGTTGAGTAACGTCAAAATTTGATGGTACAAAGACGAGTGAGGTAGCAAGCGGCCTATTTCACGTTCAAAAATGAGCATTTAGTGACTTCGAGGTGAGCAAGTGATTTACGAGACACTTACTGAGGAAGATCAAGAGGAAGCACTGAAGGAACTTATCGAGGCGGGACTGGACGGTGCAGCTGGTGGGATCGCAAAACTGGTCTTGGCAGAAGGACTCGACTCACTTACAAAAAAACAGCTGAGCGTGTTTAAAAACCATGTTGATCCATCATTGATGGAAGGCTGCTACAACCAACAATGCAGCAATCAGACGTTGGCGGGACGTCAATATTGCGATTCCTGTGCTATCAGGTTTGGATAAAACTTCGCGCAAAACCTACGCTACAGACCACGGGCTACCGTTCGCATAAGCACAAGAAATGGCGTTATTTGGCATCCGATGATGGCATTAAATTTCTTTATTATCAGCAGGTTATGTTTATATAGTTCCCGGCATGGGGTGCTAGGGGTCGAGTGTTCGAATCACTCCGTCCCGACCATATAATTCAAAGGGTCGCGAGATTTTATCTCGCGACCCTTTTTTGTTTTTGGTCGTTTTTACCCTACAAAACGACTGGCTCTGGGTGGAATCTTCAGCTAATACCAAGGCCATGGCGCAAAAAGACAACCTCGCTGTGTCTTGGTCGCTCCAACAGAAGGGGGCGCCCTAAAGAGCCTTTTCCGGCGCCGGTTGGTCATTGGGGTGGGCGATGATTGTTTTGAGCTCTGTGCTCATGGGGAATTTGAGATTCAAGCCTCTGGGAGGGATGGGCTGAGTAAACCATTTATCGTAGATGGCGTTGATTTCGCCCGAGGCGAAAAGTGACTTGATCGAGTCATCCACGATCTTTTTGAGATCAGGATCCCCCCGACGCATTGTGCAGCCATAGATTTCGTTGGATTGCGGGGTGCCGGTCACCACCCAATCTTCCGGTTTTTTTGCCTTGGCCATCTCGCCCGCCAGCAATGCGTCGTCCTGCATAAACGCAATGGCGCGGCCGGATTCGAGCATTTGATAAGACTCGCCAATGTCTTTGGCAGAGATGACGTTCATGTTCATCTTTTTCTCGGCATTCATGACCTTGAGCATTCGCTCGGCCGTGCTGCCAGCAGTCGTCACTACGTTCTTGCCTTGGAGATCCTGGAAATCTTTGTAAACCGAATCCTTCCTGACCAACAGGCGGGTGCTGGCTTCAAAAATACCGATCGAAAAGTCGACCTGCCGGGCTCTCTCGGCGGTATTGGTTGTGGAGCCGCACTCCAGATCCACAGTGCCGTTTTGCACCAGCGGGATTCGTGTCTGTGATGTCACCAGGTTGTATCGTACGTTCAGCTTGGGCATACCGAGTTCTTGCTTGATCGCCTCGACAATCTTTAATTGAATGTCATGGGAGTAGCCCATCGGCTGACCGGATCCGTCGGCAATGTAAGAGAAAGGAATGGACGAGTCTCGGTGGCCCAGGGTGATGGTCCCCGAGGTCTTGATTTTCTCGAGCGTGCCGGTGGGTTCGGCAGCCATGAGTGGGGTACTGCTTAAGGCCACAGTCAGGGTAATACCCAGGATTGCAGGAAAGGTACGCATCAAAAAACTCCTCATAAGGGTGAGGCGAGTTTTTTCGGACTCGCTCATCTTTGGCTCGGCGAGAGGTCTCGCGAGGCTTGGCGACTTGATTGTTGTTAGTAACGGTCCAGCCAGACGGTCTGCGCATTACAGAATTCGCGCACACCGAAATGCGACAGCTCACGGCCAAACCCGCTTTTCTTTACGCCGCCGAAAGTGACGCGTGGGTCGGTTGCGCAATAGCCGTTGATAAACACGCCTCCGGTTTCCAGTTCGCCGGCCAGCTTCTGGGCCAGTTCGACATTGCGTGTGTAGAGGGTCGAGGCGAGCCCGAATTCACTGTCATTGGCCAGTTCCAGTGCATGTACGGTGTCCCGCGCAGTGATGATCGATGCCACGGGTCCAAACAATTCCTGTTTGAATGAGGTCATCTGGTCGGTGACATCTCCGAACACCGTAGGCTCGTAGAAGTTGCCAGGCCCTTCAGCCTTTCTGCCGCCCAACAACAAGGTCGCGCCTTCTTCCAGGGTGTCCCGGACCTGACGATCCAGTTCATCGCGCAGATCAAAGCGGGCCATGGGTCCGATGTAAGTGTCTGTGGCCAGTGGATCGCCCATGACCAACTTGCGGGTAGATTCGACAAACTTGCGGGTAAACTCCTCGACAACGCCTTGCTCGACAATCAGGCGTTTGGCCGCCGCGCAGACTTGTCCGGTGTTTTGGTAGCGGCCAATCACAGCGGCTTTGACGGCTTCGTCCAGGTCGGCGTCGTTGAGCACAATGAATGGATCTGAGCCACCCAGTTCCAACACGCACTTCTTCAAGGCTGCACCCGCCTGAGCGCCAATAGCCATGCCAGCTCGAACACTGCCAGTGAGCGTCACTGCGGCGATACGAGGATCTGCTATCGCAGTGGAGACGCCGTCGGGCGTGACATTGATGACTTCGAACACACCTTCTGCAAAGCCGCCACGCTTGAACGCGTCTTGCAGCAGATAGGCGCATCCCATCACGTTCGGCGCATGTTTGAGGACGTAGGTATTGCCGGCAATCAACGCCGGAACGGCGCCGCGAAGCACCTGCCAGATGGGGAAGTTCCACGGCATCACTGCGAGAATCGGGCCCAGTGGACGATATTCAATTCGTGCCTTGCCGCCCTCAACCTGCGTGGGTTCGGCGGCCAACATGGCGGGGCCGTGTTCGGCGTACCACTCGCAAAGCTGTGCACATTTTTCAATTTCACCGCGCGCCTGCATGGTGGGCTTGCCCATCTCCAGGGTGATCATGTTCGCCATTGTTACAGCGTTGTCGCGTAGTGCCTGAGCCAAAGCGATCAACGACTGCGAGCGATCTTCTACGGGTTTTCGTCGCCAGACCGAGAACCCGGCAGTGGCACGCGACAGTGCCGCCTCCAGTGCCGACTCGGATTCGAATGGGTAGTGGCCGATCTGTTCGCCATTGGCGGGGTTGATCGAAATGGCATGGGTAAGGCTGGAAACATTAGTCATGACACCGTCCTGCGAGGTGGGAATGAATGCGCAGCGTCGAAGCAAACTGCCGCTGCCGAGTCAGGTAGCGCGTGCCAGAATGGAGCGCGCTCGACCGATGACCGGTGCGTCGACCATTTGCCCATCCAGCACGAAGACGCCGCCACCTGAGCTGGCGGCTTCGATAATGCGTTGCGCCCAGCGCAATTCTTCAGGGCTTGGTTTTAACGCCTGATGGATGATTGCCACCTGGCTCGGATGGATGCACAACGCGCCACCAAACCCCATGTCGCGGGCAAACTGAACGGTGCTGTGCAGGCCGACGGTGTCCTGTATGGAAGGGAACACGCCATCCAGCGCCGGAGCGAGGCCAGCCACTCGAGTTGCGAGCAGTACTGCGTATCGAGCGTGACTCAGGATCTCTTCGGCGGCATGGCTGCCGGTGGTCAAGTTCAGGTCCAAGCCAAGATCAAGGCTTCCGAATGACAGGCGCTCAACGCCCTGGGCCTGGGCAATCGCTTGGAGTTCGGCCAGGCCCTTGGCGCTTTCGATGATGGGCCAGATCGGCTTTTGGGTATTGGCAGCCGTGAGGACGTGCTCCGCGCTTTCTGCTTTGGGCAGCAAAACGCCGATCACGCCGGTGTGTCGTCGACAGAGCTCCAGATCTGCTACGTGAGCCCAGTGGTCCGGGGCATTCACTCGCACCAGAATCGGGGCGTCCGGATGGTCACTCAAGAAACGCTCCAGGTTATCCCTGGCCTGTTCCTTGAGGTTTTCCTGCACGGCATCTTCCAGATCAACAATGACCCGGTCCGCACCGGTAGCGATGGCTTTGGGTATGCGCTCTGGACGAGTGGCCGGCACAAACAGGGCGGAGCGAACAATGGACGTATTCATGGCGTTTCTCCTGCGCTGAACTCGACTTCGCCGATCTGCGCTGTACCGTCCTGATTGCCTGCCCAGAGCTGTGCCTTGCCGCTATCTATCAGACGTCCGCCGACTTCAAAAGGGTGAGGAGAAATCAAAGGCCGGACGCCACGGAAGGTGAAGCGCATCAAGCGCGCGTTCGGGTGCGCTTTGGTAAAGGCACGCAGATTCAGGGTGGCGATCAAAGGACCATGCACCACCAATCCCGGGTAACCTTCGGTCTCGGTGACGTATGGCCAGTCATAGTGAATACGATGGCCATTGAAGGTGACGGCGGAGTAGCGGAACAGTAGGGTCGCGGAGGGCTCGATCCGTGCCTGCCATTGGCCTTCAGGGAGTGCTTCGGTGCCGCTCAGTTTGGGCGCAGTGGGCTCCCGATAGACGATGTCTTGCTCATCTTGAAGAACGCGTTTGCCGTCCTGGAAATACTCATGGCGTACCGTGACAAACAACAAGGACCCCGTGCGACCGTGCTTCTCTTCGACGTTGAGAATGGTTGATACACAGGTCACGTCAGCCTCCACCTTCAATGGCTGGTAAAACTCAAGTCGACTACCCGCCCACATACGATTGCGGTTATGGGCCGGCGGCAAAAAGCCCCCAAGCGCTGGGTGGCCATCCGGTCCCAGTTCGCAGGCGTCCACCGGCTCCTGAAAAAATGCCCAGTGCCACAGGGGCGGCAGTGGCTCTCCAGGTTGTGGTGCCGGCTCGCCCAACGTCGCGGCAATGCGTCTGACCAGAGTGAAACTGATCCGGTCCTGGCTTTCCTGACGTCGTCCAATCCAGGCGGAAAAATCGGAACTGCTGTTCATGTCGTTCGCTCCAATCGGTCAGTGATCAGGCCAGGGCGGCCATTTCTGGAATCACTTCAAAAAGATCCGCCACTAGCCCGTAATCAGCCACCTGGAAGATCGGCGCCTCTTCGTCCTTGTTGATCGCAACGATCACTTTGGAGTCTTTCATGCCGGCCAGGTGCTGGATCGCGCCGGAGATACCGACGGCGATGTACAGCTGTGGCGCAACGATCTTGCCGGTCTGACCGACCTGCATGTCGTTGGGTACGAAACCTGCGTCGACTGCCGCGCGGGAAGCGCCGACAGCAGCGCCCAGCTTGTCGGCCAGGGCGTACAGGTGCTTGAAGTTGTCGCCGTTCTGCATGCCGCGACCGCCGGAAACGACGATCTTGGCAGCGGTCAGTTCAGGACGATCGGACTTGGCCAGTTCTTCGTTGACGAAGCTGGAGATGCCGGCGTCGTGGGCAGCGCCTACGGCTTCAACGGCAGCCGAACCACCTTCGGCGGCAACCGGGTCGAAACCGGTGGCGCGAACGGTGATGACCTTGACCGCAGCGTTCGATTGCACGGTGGCAATGGCGTTGCCCGCGTAGATCGGACGCTTGAAGGTGTCGGCGCTTTCCACCGAGATGATCTCGGAGATCTGGTCGACGTCCAGCGCAGCGGCAACGCGTGGCAGGATATTCTTGCCGTTGGACGTGGCGGCAGCCAGGATGTGGCTGTAGCCCTTGCCCAGCTCGACTACCAGCGGAGCAACGTTTTCCGGCAGTTGGTGCGCGTAGGCAGCGTTGTCGGCCGCCAGCACTTTAGCCACGCCAGCGATTTTCGCGGCGGCTTCAGCCACGGCGCCAATGCCCTGGCCAGCAACCAGGACGTGAATGTCAGCGCCGATTTTGGCAGCGGCAGCCACGGTGTTCAGCGTGGCCGGAGCCAGCACCTTGTTATCGTGTTCGGCGATTACCAAGATAGTCATGTCAGATTACCTTCGCTTCGTTTTTCAGTTTCTCGACCAGTTCAGCCACCGACTTGACCTTGATGCCCGCGCTGCGTGCAGCTGGCGCTTCGACTTTCACGGTCTTGTTGGTGGAGGCGGTGGAAACGCCCAAAGCGTCCGGAGTCAGCACTTCAAGCGGCTTCTTCTTGGCTTTCATGATGTTTGGCAGGGACGCATAGCGCGGCTCGTTCAAACGCAGGTCGGTGGTGACGATGGCCGGCAGTTTCAGGGAAACCGTCTGCGCGCCGCCGTCGATTTCGCGGGTCACGGCAACGCTGTCGCCGGACACTTCAACTTTGGACGCGAACGTGCCCTGACCGTAGCCGCTCAATGCCGCGAGCATCTGGCCGGTCTGGTTGTTGTCGCTGTCGATGGCTTGTTTGCCGAGGATCACCAGCGATGGCTGTTCCTTGTCGACAACGGCCTTGAGCAGCTTGGCCACGGCCAGGGAAGTCAGGTCTTCGGCGGATTCGACGAGGATGGCGCGGTCGGCACCCAGTGCCAGCGCAGTACGCAGTTGTTCCTGGGCGGTGGTCGGGCCGATGGAGACGACGACGATCTCAGTCGCCACGCCTTTTTCTTTCAGGCGTACGGCTTCTTCTACGGCGATTTCGCAGAAAGGGTTCATCGACATCTTGACGTTGGCGAGGTCGACGCCGGAGTTGTCCGCCTTGACGCGAACCTTGACGTTATAGTCGACCACACGTTTCACAGCTACCAGGACTTTCATTGGGCAGTGTCCTCTTAAAAACTTTGATCGTTGCGGGCAGGCTTTTAGTTTTCAGATCAAGCCTAAATCGCTCCGGCTGCGCGCATTTTTTCAATACGATCCGTGCCTAGCCCCAGTTCCCTGAGCACCTGTTCGGTGTGCTGGCCAAGGCCCGGTACGGCATCCATACGAGGCTCGAACGCGCTATTGCTGCCTGGAGGTATCAAACTTGGAACCGTGCCGGCAGTGGTTTCGACTTCCCGCCAGCGATCACGTGCCTGAAGTTGCGGATGGTCCCAAACACCTTGCATGTCATTGACCCGAGCATTAGCAATTTGCGCCTGCTCCAACCGATCAAACACGGCATCGAAATTGAGTGTGGAGAACGACTCAACGATGAGTGCCCGCAGCGCTTGACGGTTTTCGACGCGCTTGTAGTTGGCAGAGAAGCGTTCGTCTTGCGCCAGTTCAGGCGTCAGCAGCACCTTGTCGCAAAACAGCTGCCACTCTCGTTCGTTCTGCAAACCCAGCATGACTGTCGTGCCATCACCGATGGGGAAGGGACCATAGGGGTAAATCGTGGCGTGCGCGGCGCCGGCGCGAGGGGGCGGGGGAGAGCCGTTGTAGGCGTAGTACATCGGGTAGTTCATCCACTCGACCAGGCTTTCCAGCATGGACACATCAAGGTGGCTACCTTCGCCAGTGCGTCCACGCAACAGCACGGCCGACAGAATTCCGGTGTAGGCGTACATGCCGGCCGCGATGTCAGCAATCGAGCAACCTGCCTTGGCCATTTCTTCTTCACCCGGTCCGCCGGTGACCGACAGGAAACCGCCTTCGCTCTGGATCAACAGGTCATAGGCTTTTTTCTTTTCATAGGGGCCGCCTGCGCCGTAGCCTGAAATGTCACAAACGATCAGGCGCGGAAACCGCTGATGCAAAGCCTCAAATGAAAGTCCCATTCGTGCTGCGGCACCCGGCGCCAGGTTCTGCACCAGGACATCGGCAGTGGCCAGCAAACTGTCTAGCACCTCTGTGGCCGAATCTTGTTTCAGATCGAGGGTCAGGCTCTCTTTCGAGCGATTGGTCCAGACGAAGTGCGAGGCGAGACCATTGACGCGTTGGTCGTAAGCCCTGGCGAAGTCACCCGTGCCGGGGCGTTCGACCTTGATGACACGCGCACCAAGGTCGGCCAATTGTCGGGTGCAGAAGGGCGCTGCAATGGCATGCTCAAGGCTGACGACAGTAATGCCATCGAGCGGACGGATGCCTTTGGGTTGGCTCATGATTATTATCTCTCTTGTCATGGCTCCCCAGTCGCGCCTGCTTAAGCAAACGCACTGGGCTTTACGCTGATCCTTTAGAAGGAGCGCGGCAGTTCGAGCAGGTGTTCGGCAACGTACGACAGGATCAGGTTGGTGGAGATGGGCGCCACCTGATACAGACGGGTTTCACGGAATTTGCGCTCGACGTCGTACTCGCAGGCAAAACCAAAACCGCCGTGGGTCTGCAAGCAAGCATTCGCGGCTTCCCAAGAGGCTTTCGCCGCCAGGTACTTGGCCATGTTGGCGCTGGCCCCGGCATTGATGCCGCTGTCGTATTCCTCGCAGGCACGCCAGCGCATCAGGTCAGCCGCTTCGATTTCAATGTGTGCTTCAGCGATGGGGAACTGCACGCCTTGGTTCTGCCCGATAGGGCGTCCGAACACGACGCGATCACGTGCATAGGCGCTGGCTTTTTCGATAAACCAGCGTCCGTCGCCAATGCATTCGGCGGCGATCAGTGTGCGCTCGGCGTTCAGGCCATCCAGAATGTAGCGGAAACCTTTGCCTTCCTCGCCGATGAGGCTGTCGGCAGGAATTTCGAGGTTGTCGAAGAACAACTCGTTGGTTTCGTGGTTGACCATGTTGGCGATCGGCTGCACGGTCATGCCGTTACCGATAGCCTCGCGCAGGTCTACCAGGAAGATCGACATGCCCTCGGACTTCTTCTTCACCTCGGCCAACGGCGTGGTGCGCGCCAGCAGGATCATCAGGTCGGAATGCTGAACCCGTGAGATCCACACCTTCTGCCCGTTGATCACGTACTTGTCACCGCGTTTGATCGCTGTGGTCTTGATCTTGGTGGTGTCGGTGCCAGTGGTGGGTTCGGTGACGCCCATCGATTGCAGGCGCAATTCGCCGCTGGCCAGTTTCGGCAGGTAGTAGCTTTTCTGCGCCTCGCTGCCGTGTCGTAGCAGGGTAAACATGTTGTACATCTGCCCGTGGACGGTGCCGGAGTTGCCACCGCAGCGATTCACTTCTTCCAGGATCACCGAGGCCTCGGCCAGCCCGAGGCCGGAGCCGCCGTACTCGACAGGAATCATCGCCGCCAGCCAGCCGGCATCGGTCAGGGCCTTGACGAAGGTTTCCGGGAAACCTTTTTCTTCGTCGACTTTACGCCAGTAAGCCGCATCGAATTCAGCGCAAAGTGCGCGCACGCCCTCGCGAATGGCATTGAGTTCGTCGCAGTTGCGGTCAGTCATTATTGTTCTCCTCAACGCGTCACGCACGACAGTTGCCCTGCGTGACCGGGTACGGGCATAGAGTGGTCAGATCGGGTTGAAACCCAGGGCGGCACGAAAGCGATTTTTGATGTAGTGACCATCGCGCGGTGGCAGCACCCGTGGCGGGTTTTCCGCCTTGATTTTGATCGTCGCGAGCTTGACGCCATCGCGAGTTGTAAAGCGCTCGCGCAAGTTATGTACGCCTTCCATGTCACGGATTTCATCGGTCCAGCTGAAGCCGCAAGTTTTCGCGACCTGGTCCAGGGAAATTCCAAACCCCGCATGGCTGACCTGCATACCGGTCTCGCCAAAGTGACCGTTATCCAACACCGCAATAGTCAGGTTGGCGGGTTTTTGAAGTGCGACGGTGGCCAGGGCGCCGAAGCCCATGAGCAATTCGCCGTCACCGGTGACCACCACCACCGATTTGTCTGGCTGCGCATTCGCCAGGCCCAGGCCCACAGTGATCGCGCTGCCCATGGCGGCCCAGAGGTAATAATTCAGATCGTTGTCACCGGCGGCCATGACGTCGTAGGACGCCGAACCGAGGCCGGTCACGACCAGCACGTCTTTGCGGTCGGCCAGCAAGGCCTTGACCACTTCGCGGCGGCACAGAGTGTGGTTTGCGCTTACTTGACCCATTTCTTTTCTCCAATCAGGCGCTGGCCGAGCAGCAGGGCAGTGGACGAATCACCGTTGAAGGCCATGGTCGCGGCACCGTGCAGCAGCGGGGCGACGTCTTCTGGAACGTCTGCGCGCCAGGTCATGACCTTCATCAGGTTCAGGGAGGCTTCTGTGGCCTGCCCCATCGGGTTCTGCCACGCGTTGAATTCGGCCCAGTCGCCGCGCATGGTGACCACCATCAACAGCGGGAAGCCGGCACAGACTTGAAGTGCCAGGGTGTTGATGCAGTTACCGACGCCGCTGGACTGCATCAGGAGAGCTCCGCGCTCTCCGCCAAGCCATGCGCCGGCGAGATAGCCGATGCCTTCTTCCTCGGTGGTGAGGACAACGGCCTTGATGTCCGGGTCTGCATACGACATACGGATCGCCGCCGAGTGGCCTGCATCCGGTACGAAGACCACGTGTTTGACGTCGTGGGCCTTGAGCACGTGGAACACGTCCTCCTGCCAATCCTGTCCCACGGTGTGTTCAGCTTCTGTTGACATGCCAATCTCCCAAGCAGTGCTGCTTTTGTGTTTTCACCCATTCTGGGAGGGATGGAGGAGAAGGACGACTACCGTTTTTGTCTTTGAGATATGCCCGTTTTGTATAGCTGGAAGGTGAATGCGTGGCCTGCCGGGTAATAGCGATAGCCACGCATTATGGGAAGGGAAATGATTAACGTAGCGAGGTGAAGCAGAGCGTACGGATCGCCTCGCAAGCCCGGCGCAATGAAGCTCATCCAGTGCATGCTCAATGAGTCAATGATTTGCCTTCACCAGAAAGTTTCAGTCACGTCCAGCTCCCTGTTGATGGTGGGGGGCAGTTGAGCGTGGTGCCTTCAACGCAGGTAGCATCCGCTACACAGGGATGAAAAAAAGGGCCCAGGAATCATCAGGGGCCCTTTAACTAACCGCAGTAATCGTCAGTGTTTCAAATCCTCGCAGCGTGCGATTTAGTCCAACCCCTCAATCCGGTTCGCTCTTCAATCTCACCGGAACCGCTGATGTAACCATAGCGCGACAGGTTCGGCATCAGCATGGCGGCTATGAAAGTGATGGTCACTACAGCCGCGACATAGAAGAAAAAATACGCCTCTATGCCTTGTGACCGCAGCGACAGGGCGACGTATTCCGCAGTGCCGCCGAATGCCGCATTGCCTACCGCATACGGAAAGCCCACGCCTAACGCACGTACCGCAGGAGGGAAAAGCTCAGCTTTGACGATCCCGGCAATCGGGGTGTACAGCGATGCGATTGCCAGGCCGCCAAATACCAGCAGGAAGGCGGTAAATGGACTGCTGACGGATTGCAGCGAATAGAGCAGGGGGATCACCAACAACATGGCGAACCCGGAAAACAACAACATGTGGGTCTTGATTCCGATACGGTCGGCGAGCAGACCAAAGAGCGGCTGGCAGAACATAAAGCCGACCAGTGCCGCCGTCATGATGAAACTCACCGTTTCCGGACTGAACCCCGCAGAGATCACCAGAAATTTCTGCATATAGGTGGTGAAGGTGTAGAAGTAGAGCGAACCGCCAATGGTGAACGCCACGACCAGTGCAACGGCACGTTTGTGTTTGAACATGCCGCGCAGAGAGCCGGCATCTTTGCGGTTCATGTCTTTTTTAGTGGCGGTTTCATGCATAGCGCGCCGCAGATACACGACCACGATGGAACTCAATGCGCCGATAAAGAACGGAACTCTCCAACCCCATTCGCGCAACTCCTCGCCGGTGAGGGTTTGTTGAAGAATGACCACGGTCATCAGCGCCAGGAGTTGGCCCGCGATGATGGTGAAGTACTGGAACGACCCATAGAAACAGCGTCGACCCGGCGTCGCGATTTCACTGATGTAGGTGGCACCTGTACCGTACTCTGCGCCTACGGACAGGCCCTGAATCAGTCTGGCGACGACGAGCAAGACTGGCGCAGCCACACCTATCGTTTCATAGGTGGGCATGACGGCGATCAATAACGAACCGGCGCACATCATGAACACCGAAATGATCATTGAGACCTTGCGGCCACGGGTGTCGGCAATCCAGCCGAAAATCCAGCCACCGAGAGGGCGCATGAAAAAACCGACGGCAAAAACGCCGGCTGTAGCGAGCAGTTGGCTCGTAGTGTCACCTTTGGGAAAAAACGAAGCCGCAAAGTAGATGGCGGTGTAGGCGTAGATGAAAAAATCGTACCACTCCACCAGATTGCCCGAGCAGGCACCCATGATGGCTCTGACGCGATTCGGACTTTTCATCTGATCGGACTTTTCAGTGCGGAGTGTTGAGTCGCTGGTTGATGCAGACATGTTGTTCACCCTTTTTTCAAGGCGAGACGATACGAGGCCCACGCTGATGCGTGTCCGACGTTGCTAGCTCGATGGGTTGATATGCTTAACGCAGTTGCAGTGATCCTTTGACGACCAAGGCACATGAAGAGGGGGGATGTATATGAGAGGTCCGCTGCTCGCTGACGGTATCAGACGGGTCGGTCAGGTAACGAGAAATGTAGTCAATCATGGCGTAAGCCCTCGAATCTTATTCTTGTAGTCAGTCGATCGCTCTTGGCGTCGACGTTGATTGCACGCTACCGCAGAGTGACGAGGGTAATAAGCCGTCAGCCAGGTCTAACTGATATACCGAAATTCTATAGCTTGGCTTGCAGCCCCGGCTGGCTAGGGTATACCGCCGCTCGTAAGCCGCGACTTCCCATGCGACCCGGCTTCTGCGGCATTCCAAGGGGTGTTAATGCGTTTACACTGATTCTACCTTCGACGCATTTCGCGCCGAGCCCGACTTTGACTGGCCTGGTAATGGATGTCGTTCAACTCAAGACCCTAATTCATGTGGCCGAGCTTGGCAGTCTCAGCAAGGCCTCCGACCGGCTTCACATCGCACAACCGGCACTGAGCAGGCAAATTCGTCTGTTGGAAAAAGAACTCGGGGCCTACCTTTTTGATCGGCATGGTCGAGGTATGGAGATTACTGATGCCGGCCGTGAAGTTTTGGCGCATGCCACCCGAATCATGGAAGAGATGGAGTCCATTCGAAGTTCGGTCGTGGGCGGGAAGTCTTCTTTTCGGGGCACGGTGGTGATCGGTACGACACCGACGGTTGCGGAAATTGTCACCGTTCCGCTGGTGCGAAAAATCAAGGAAGAGCATCCGAATCTCGCCATCAGGTTCTCCTCCGCCTTTAGCGGTTACCTGCTGGATTGGGTTCAGCGTGGCGAATTGGAGCTGGCGATTTCTTACGATCCCCAACCCTTGCATACGCTGCGTATCGTGCCGGTGATGATGGAAAACCTGCTACTGGTGGGGCCCGCCAGCGCCAATCTGCGCCTGGATGCGCCGGTGTCATTCGAGTCTTTGGCCCAGCAGCAATTGGTGTTGCCCAGCGCCCGCCACAGTCTTCGCGTGATTTTGGATAATTGTGCGCGGGAAGTTGGCATCAAGCTCAAAACCAGCGTTGAAGCTGACTCCTTCGGCGCGATGATTGATCTGGTTCGCAATGGCTTCGGTTTGACAGCTTTGCCACTGGCATCGATTTATACGCAGATTGAATCGGGAGTGCTCAGTGCTGCACCTTTGGTCGACCCTATTCCCATGCGTAAATTGGTCCAGGTATTTCCCGCAGACAGGCGAGTCAGCCTCGCCGCAAAATTTGTTGGAGATGCGTTCATCGAAATTGCCGCCGATCTAGTAGGTCGCAAAATCTGGGCGGGGCACATGCTTTGAACAGCATCAATCCTCGACCATGAACCTATGAAGAACATTTTTTGGCTTTTTGCTCATGGATCTCTCCAGTCAGGCACCGCCCTCCGTGACCGGATGCGACAGGTGGCGTGGTGATATTTAACAGTGCTGCTATTGTAGTTTGATGCTTGCAGAAACCGAGCGATCAATTATGAATGTAAAGTTCAATATTTTGATGTGTAAATATGTTGGGCTTTAATTTTATTCATGGTTTGCGTTGATCTGGTGTGTGGGTAACATTGTGTGCTGGTGTCATTAGTCTTATGTCTTTTTAGTGAGGTGAGGCTCGTGCATTTAAGTCTGATTGGTACGCTATCAGCTAATAGCGTAGTGGCTATATCTCGAAAAGTGGAGCATGGGGTCGGCAAAAGCACCGTGCATGTTTTTGTGCCGGCGACACTGCGTGCTGCAACGGATATCTTGATTGCGTCCAGTAAAGGGGAGTGTGCGAGCATTATAGAACAGTCTGGCGATATTAATGATGGTGTCCTTCATAATGTTGTCCATGAGTTTGCGGATGAGACTCTAAAAACGAAAGGCGCAACGGAGAAGTACAGCGGGGAAACTCATTGTCATATTAGTTGTTTGACGGATGGTGGGGCGGGTTACATATCCTCAGTGCTGTTGTCTAACAAGGTTATAGATATCAATGCCGCGACAATCATGTTTTATAAATTAACCACCACCAAGTTTTCGAAGGAGGATGAAAGACGTAACGCCCAAGCAGAAGCGGCGAGGGACAGGAAACCTCAACTGTTGGCGGCGTTAAAAATGTGGGCGAAAGCTTCTACGCGCACGAAAGTAGGTCCAGATTTCTTTGACCAGTTTTTCTGAGAGACAACACCCGCACAGTAAGGGGAGGCGGGGGTATTTCAGTTGTACCCAAAAGGGCGGCTTGTGTTCAAAGCCATTGAGCTGATTGGCCATGACCGCATGGCCGTTAGGGTCCTTTTAGGTCAAGCGCTGTCAGCGTCTGATCCCCATGCATGCATCCAGTGAGTCTTTGCTTCGCTCCAACGACGCCAGTGTTTCTTTACGCTGCTCTCCTCGAGACGAGAATACATCCAGTGCCGAAATAGCGAGTTTACTTTCCAGTCGTGAGATGTCCTCCCGATAAGGTGCGCAGCGCTTATCAGAAGCCGTAAGTGCTTTGTAGGTTTCGGCCTCTGCCTTGGAGCTCAAAGCATCCCGATTGACGGAGGCGAGTTGTTTATCGATCTCTTCGAGACGAACCTCTTTCGTCGCGAGATTGATTTGGCTCTGGCGTAGTGAATCGTTGAGCTGCCTGTTTTCGAGATGAGCTGACTCGAGGTCTTTTCTCACCTCAGCCAAGGTGTCAGTCAGGTGTTTGACATCGCTTCTAAGTTGGCTTCGCTCATCGACTACATTGATTGCAAAAATCAGCAGCGCTGTGAAGCCGGCAAACCAGGTCCCATCCTTTAGGAGGGTAAGAAACTTGAATTTCGGGGCCTTGGGTTCTGGATGATGCGGGTCATTCATTTCATTCTGCTCTAGGTTGTTCGCTACGGATGAGAACCTACCATTTTGAAGGCTTTAAGGGGGGCGAGATACCAATCGCCAACGTGCATTCCACCTTCGCGCCATGAACCGCTTCGTGGAGAGGGCCGAGACCATGAAGAACATCGGCCTCGCCATGCAGAACGGGCATCACATACTCGCGAATAAGTCCCCCGGTGTCATCTTGCCGTCATCGAACGAATGGCAACATCCATGCAAACCATCTTGAGCGCACAGCGGGCCTGTGCCTGTTGCTTGATGAACTTGCAAGGAAGTTACCATGAAAGGAGACGCCTCTCTGTTTGCGGCCGTTGATCTTGGTTCTAATGCATTTCGCATGATGATCGGCCAGTCGGTCAGGCGGAATCAGGGGTTCGAGATTCAGGAAGTGAAAACCTTGCGTGAGCCCGTTCGTTTAGCCGAGGGCGCGCGGGGAGGGTCGCTGGACGAGTTGGCGTTGGATCGGGGATGGCAGGCGCTTGCGCGATTTGGCAAAAAACTACGCGGCTTTGAAGAGGGGCGTGTGCGGGCAGTGGCTACCAGCGCGGTCCGCGAAGCCGACAACGCTCAGCTGTTTCTGGCAAGCGCGGAGCGGCACCTGGGTTTCCGGATTGACGTTATCTCCGGGCATGAAGAGGCTCGACTGGTCTATGCCGGTGTTGCTCATACGGTACCCGGTAAAGAGAGTATGCGCCTGGTCGTGGATATCGGTGGCGGCTCCACTGAGTTGATCTTGGGGCAGGGCGCTCAACCGCTGCTGACGGAGAGCATTGCCATTGGCAGCAGCACCTTTGGCGCGCGTTACTTTCAGGAGGGCCGGATCACGGCTCAGGCGCTCCTGGAGGCTGAGCGCTTGGCCACTCTACAGTTTGAAAAAGTGGCACGGCGCTTTCGCGCGCTGGGCTGGCAGCAAGTGATAGGTTCTTCAGGTACTGCCCGGATGCTGGCCAAAGTACTCAAGGCCAACGGGTTGAACGACGATGGCCAAAGTGGCATCACCTATGGTGGTTTACTGCGCTTGTCGTTGCGCCTGCTTGAAGTGGGGCATGTCAAACAGCTCAGACTGGCGGGTTTGCAAAGCCAGCGCCTGAGTATTTTGCCTGGCGGGCTGGTGCTCATGCTCGCGGCGTTCAAGGTGTTTGGTGTCACGCATATGACGCCTTCCGAAACGGGTCTGAGGTTCGGCGTTCTTCATGACCTGATGTGTAAGCATTGATGGACTGGTGAGTTGGCGCCGACCGGGTAAGGAGTATGGCCACCGCTACCAGGCGAGTCAGCGAAACCTTGTGCCATTCGACTTTCATAAAAGCGTAACAAGCTTGCTGCAGAGTTCGGGAGCCCGTTATCACAAGGAGTTCCTTCGATGAAAAATTTAATGAAGTCTGCTGCTCTCGCCATTACGGTTTCTCTTTGTGCCACCTCAGTGTCCTTCGCTGCGGAAAGCGTTCGCCTGACAGGTTCCGGCGCCAGTTTCCCTGCACCGATTTACCTCACATGGTTCAAGGATTTCAGCAAAAAGTCCGCTGGCGTCACCGTCGATTACCAGTCCAAGGGCAGCGGTGCAGGGGTACAAGACTTCCTGAACAAAACCGTTGATTTCGCCGCCAGTGACTCGGCAATGAAAGACGAAGACATTGCCAAGGTCGCCGAAGGCGCGCAGTTGCTGCCGATGACCGCGGGTGAAATCGTATTGGCCTATAACCTGCCCGGCAGTCCTAAAGGGTTGAAACTGCCACGGGACGTTTACTCGAACATTTTCCTGGGCAAGATCACCCACTGGAACGATCCGCAGATCGTCGCGGCCAACCCGGAACTGAAGCTGCCTGACATGCCGATCACCGTTGTCGTGCGTGCAGACTCCAGCGGCACGACTGCGGTATTCACCAAGCACGTATCGGCAATCAATCCAGAGTTCAAGAAGGCGTTGGGTGAAGGCAACACGGTCAACTGGCCAGCCACCGACAAATTCATCAAGTCGCCCAAGAACGATGGTGTTACCGCCACCGTACGCCAGACTCCGGGAGCCATTGGTTACATCGAATACGGCTTCGCCAAACTGGCCAAGGTCGACTTTGCCCAGTTGCAGAACAAGGCCGGTCACTACGTTGTACCGAACGCGGAAAGCGGTGCCGAGGCGCTGGCAGCGGTGAAGATGCCAGACAATCTGGTGGCCTGGTTGCCTGATCCGGATGGCGCCAAGTCCTATCCGATCACTTCCTACACCTGGATGATCTTCCGTAAGCAAAACGAGAACCCGGCCAAGGCCAAAGCCATGCGTGAAATGGTCGAGTACAGCCTGACCGAGGGGCAGAAAATCGCCGATTCGATGGGTTATATCCCTCTGCCGCCATCGGTCGTCGATCAGGTCCGCAAAGCTTCTTCCAACATCCAGTAACGCTCGTGAGGCCTCTCTCGGTGTGTGCTGTCAGCCATGCCGGGAGAGTTTTCCCCCTGTTCCGGAACTCGCCCATGAACACACCTTTTGTCGTACCGGTTAACCCGGATTCTGCCTGCCAACCACCCTCTGCGAAGGATTTCCTGGTTGATCGCACCTTCCGTGCGCTTGCGCGAATAGGGGTGGTTCTGGTTCTGGCGTTGGTATTTGCCCTCGTATTCGAGGTGGGACGCAAGGCGCTTCCAGGCATGGAAAAGCACGGTTTTGACGTGCTGTTGGGAAGCGTCTGGGACGTTAACCAAGGCAAGTACGGCATTTTGCCGGCCATTTGGGGGACGCTCTACAGTGCCCTGATCGCGTTGCTGATCGCAGGCTTTTTCGGCGTCAGCATGGCGATTTTCCTGACCCAGGATTTCCTGCCCGCCAAGCTTGCAGCCGTATTTCGCACCATCGTCGAATTACTCGCGGCCATCCCCAGCGTCGTTTACGGCTTGTGGGGGATCTACGTGGTGATCCCGGCGATTCGGCCGCTGACGGCGTGGTTGAACACTGAGCTCGGCTGGATTCCGTTTTTCGGCACGTCCTTGAGCGGGCCGGGGCTGCTTCCAGCAGCGCTCGTACTTGCCATCATGATTCTGCCGACCATCGCCGCCGTGTCCCAGGACGCCCTCACCGGTGTGCCGATGAAAACCAAGCAGGCCGCCTATGGCATGGGGACCACCCATTGGGAAGCGATTCTCAAGGTGATGGTGCCATCCGCCGCCACTGGCATCTTCGGCTCCCTGGTCCTGGGCCTGGGGCGCGCGCTGGGCGAAACCATGGCCCTGGCCATGCTGGTAGGCAACGCGAACAATATTTCGCTTTCTCTGTTTGCCCCGGCCAATACCTTGGCGGCCTTGTTGGCGCTGAACTTCCCTGAGGCCGGGCCGAACGAGATCGAGGTGTTGATGTACGCCGCACTGGTACTGATGTTGATCACGCTACTGGTGAACATCATCGGCTCCATGATTATGGTCTATGCCCAACGTGGTACTAAATGATGACTGACCTCACTTCCCCAACAGCCGCTTTGCCAAGCCTGCAGCGCAAGTTTGAAGGCCGTGCCCTGCGCAGCCTGGTGTTGACCACACTGGTCTGGGGTGGCGCGCTATTGGCCAGCGTGCCGCTGATTTCCGTGCTCTACATGCTGATCACGCGTGGAGGCGCACGCCTGAACCTGGAAGTATTCACCGAACTGCCGCCGACGGGGTTCGAGACGGGTGGCGGCTTCGGCAACGCGATGGCAGGCACCTTTGTCATGGTCGGTATCGCGGCGGCAATCGCGGTTCCGGTCGGCATCATGGCGGCGATCTTCCTGGCCGAACTTGGGCCGGACAGCAAGCTGGCAAACGCCGCGCGTTTTGCCGCCAAGATGCTGACCGGTCTGCCTTCCATCCTGGCCGGGGTTTTTGCCTACGCCCTGGTGGTGATGACCACCGGTACCTACTCGGCACCGGCCGGTGGCGTGGCACTGGCGGTACTGATGCTGCCCATCGTCGTGCTGACGGCTGAGGAGTCGATGAGGATGGTGCCCAAGATCATGAAGGACGCCGCCTATGGCATGGGCTGCACCCGCTCGCAGGTGATCTGGAAAATCGTATTGCCTACCGGCATGCCGGCAATCCTGACGGGTGTCATGTTGGCCGTGGCACGCGCCGCGGGCGAAACCGCGCCGTTGTTGTTTACCGCGTTGTTCAGCAACTACTGGATCTACCACGAAGGCAGCCTGGAAGTCATGAATCCGACGGCGTCGCTGGCCGTGTTGATTTACAACTTCTCCGGCATGCCTTTCGACAACCAGCTCGAGCTCGCATGGGCGGCCTCGCTGGTGCTGGTGATGATCGTGCTGGTCGTGAATATTGTCAGCCGTATTTTCGGCAAGCCCAAGTACTGAGAACGGGAGCATCTGAATTTTGAACGTATCAATTGCGCAAAAAAACGCTCCGTTGGCTACCCAAGCGCCTGTGGTCATGGACTGCAAACTGGACAAGATTTTCTACGGCAACTTCATGGCGGTCCGTGACAGTCATGTGCCGATCGAGAAAAACAAGATCACTGGCTTCATCGGTCCTTCCGGTTGCGGCAAAAGTACCGTGCTGCGCAGCCTCAATCGGATGAACGACCTGGTCAAAGGTTTTCGCTTTGAGGGCCATGTGCATTTCCTCGGGCAAGACGTCTATGGCAAGGGCGTTGATCCTGTCGTCGTGCGCCGCTATATCGGCATGGTGTTTCAACAGCCGAACCCGTTCTCGATGAGCATCTTCGACAATGTCGCATTCGGCCTGCGCCTCAATCGCTACAAGGGCGATCTGGGCGACCGTGTAAAGCACGCCCTGCAAGGCGCCGCGCTGTGGGATGAAGTCAAGGACAAGCTCAAGGTCAGCGGCCTGTCGCTCTCCGGTGGCCAGCAGCAACGGCTATGTATCGCCCGCGCCATCGCCACCGAACCGGAAGTCCTGCTGCTGGATGAGCCCTGTTCGGCACTCGACCCGATCGCCACCCGCCGGGTCGAGGAATTGATGGTCGAGTTGAAGAAGGACTACACCATCGCCTTGGTGACCCACAATATGCAGCAGGCCATCCGTGTCGCTGACACGACAGCCTTTTTCTCGGTGGACATTACCCAGGGCACGCGCACCGGCTATCTGGTTGAGATGGGCCCAACCACCCAGATTTTCGACAACCCGCGCGAACAAATGACTGGGGATTACATCAGCGGCAAGTTCAGCTGAGCAACCAACCTGCGGTCAAGGTCGCATGCTGCCAAGCGCCAAAAGGATTTGGCCGGCATCCGCTCGTTTTACCCTCTTGTCTACCGTTTTTCAGGAATGATAATGTCTGCAACGCGTCGTCTTGATTTGCCTGCGATTGAACGCGCACTGCGTGAAGTGCAGAATCGCTTTGCCGAGCTGAGCCGGCACTTCACCGAGCTGCGTGATCCCTTGACTGACGAAGTGCTGAAGAATGTGCTTGAAGGCTATGCGTTGATTGACGACTATGTCGCACGTGGCGTCGACCTGTTCGATCTTCAGCAACTGAACCTGATGCTGGAGATCAATGCCACCGTTCTCTGTGGCCGAGACCCGGCGCGCCGGTTGGAATATGCCCAGCACCTGGCGGCGACCGAGGAGCACTTCTTCAACAACGTTGAGGGCGGGATAAAGGACTTGTTCAATTGGTACTGCGCGTATCGCAGCGAATCAGTCTGGAAGCGTGCGGCCGGTGTCTATGTACGAATCCTCAGCAAGCCGCAGTTGTTCATTGAAGGCAATAACCGCAGCGGCTCGCTCATCGTCAGCTATTTGCTCATGCGTGCCGGTTTGCCGCCGTTCGTGCTGACGCTGGATAACGCCGAGGGCTACTTTAACCCGTCATCGGTCATACGCAACTCCGCCAAGCATGGTGTCAAGGCCTTGTACGAATTGCCCAAGATCAAGAAAAAATATGCAGCCTTCCTGGAAGAACAGGCGCCTGATCCCATGAGGTTTTATCTCAAAGACAAGCCCCTGTCCGTCTATCAAGGGGGCCATTGATGCGCTGGTATCCAACGCTCGCTAAATGCCGAAGCTCCGTCAGCCGTGTGGGGCAAACCATCCAGCGCGCCATCCCGATGCACTTGCGCAGGCGCCAGCACATCCGTATTTCGTTTGATATCGATGACACGCTGGCATGCCAGCTCCACCACTGCGCCGTCGAGCAAAGCCGGCTACCGGCCTGTATTCATCGTTGGCTGGGTGAGCCATTGCGTAGCGGAACACGCTCCTTGACCCGAGCCTTACGTAGCCAGGGATGCAGCATCTGGGTCTACACGTCGTCCGGTCGGACACCGTCTTACATCAGGCGCTGGCTATTACTGTACGGTATCCGCGTTGACGGCGTGGTCAACAGTGTCCGGCATAACCGTGCCCTGACGGTACATGGGCTTTCCAACTCCCCCTCGAAATTTCCGCCAGCATTCGATATCGACCTGCACGTCGATGATTCCGAGGGCGTGCAGATTGAAGGTTATGATCACGGTTTTCGCGTCGTGGTAGTCCGTCCGGATGATGAGAACTGGGCGCAGAGAGTCCTCGATGCAGCCACTGCACTCCAGGCACAGCTGGCTTGGCAGCAACCGCTCAGACACAAGCCGCCAGCGCAATCACGCTCGGAAGTCTTTTCTTCCTGATCGTTTACGAATACCCGAACGAATGGGCCCAATCTGAAAAGATTGGGCTTTTTTTTGGGGTGCGCCAAACATGGCGCGGATCAGCCACGGTATTGTCTTCGTGCGTAGCGTTTTTCTAAAGTAGAGGGATTCTCATGAAAGCCGTAGTTTACGAAGCCTTTTCCCAGCCTCCTCGTTTGATGACGGTCGAAGACCCGACGCCTGAACGTCATGGTGTGGTTGTTCAAGTCCTTGGCACGGGCGTATGCCGAAGCGACTGGCATGGCTGGAAAGGTCATGATCCTGACATCCAGCTGCCTCATGTGCCCGGTCACGAGTTGGCGGGGATCGTGGCCGAGGTGGGTAAAGACGTCACCAAATGGAAGGTGGGCGATCGCATTACCGTTCCTTTTGTTGGTGGCTGTGGTGCTTGCCCTGAGTGCAATAGCGGCAACCAACAAGTGTGTCATAGCCAATTTCAGCCGGGTTTCACCCATTGGGGTTCCTTCGCTGAGTATGTGGGTATCCACAAGGCCGATTCGAATCTGGTCGCGTTGCCTGAAAGCATGGACTTCGCCACAGCGGCGAGCCTGGGCTGTCGTTTCGTCACGTCGTTCCGCGCGGTTGTCGATCAAGGCAGGGTCACGGCGGGGCAGTGGGTCGCGGTTCATGGCTGCGGTGGGGTGGGGTTGTCTGCGGTAATGATCGCCCAAGCTATCGGCGCGAACGTCGTCGCCATCGATATCTCGGACGACAAACTGAAGCTTGCCCAATCGCTCGGTGCCGTCGCTACCGTCAACGCAAGCCGCGTTGCTGATGTCACTGAGGCGGTACTTGAAATTACCAAGGGCGGCGCGCACGTTTCGCTGGATGCTCTCGGTCATCCAACCACATGCTTCAACTCCATCAATAATCTGAGACGTCGTGGCAAACATGTCCAGGTCGGTTTGATGCTGGCTGACCACAGCACGCCTGCGATCCCGATGAGCAAAGTCATTGCCCACGAACTTGAGATCTGTGGCAGCCATGGCATGCAAGCTCACCGTTATGGCGCGATGCTAGAGATGATCACCTCCGGCAAGCTGGCGCCTGAAAAGCTGGTAGGCAAGACCATCAGCCTTGAGCAATCCATTGAGGCGCTCATGAACATGGATCGGTTTGATACGGCAGGGGTCACGGTCGTGACGCAGTTCTAAGCGATTCCGGCATTGCGCTTTAACGGCTGATCTTGATGGCGATGGCGGAATGCAGGCTACCTCTGCGAGTGGGAATACAGGGGCCCTGAATCAGACGTTTTAAGCTTCACCGACCATCCGAGCGCCTTTGCAAGCACATCGTGTTAGGTCGGTGATTATTCAGGTCGTCGAACGCTCAACCCACTTATCGAAACGTCTGCTTGCCCGGGCCTGAGGGCTGAGCGGCGCGGGGTTGATCATCTTTTATAGCCAAAAGATATATAAATAATAAGAACTTGTCTTAATAGATATAGGACAAGGTCCTGCCAAAATAATATCCTAATTGAAAGAAAATAATTTCGCAATCCGAAAAAACTAAAAAGAGCGAAAAAAATGATCAAGATTCCAAAGCGTTCAGAAGGCAGCGCCGATTCGATCCAGGGCTGGGATGAAAAGAAGGCTCGAAGCACCGTTCAATCCTTGGCCAAGGGTTTTCGCGTACTGGAGTCGTTCACTGCCGAAAACGATGAATTGACCTTGAGTCAGATCGCCGCGACGGCTGATCTCGATCCTGGTACGACCTTCCGCATGCTCAATACCTTGGTCGATTTGGGGTATGTCTCAAGGATTCCGGAAAGCCGCCGTTTTGCGTTGACGCTCAAGGTGCTGGATCTAGGCTTCCACGCCATTGCCCGGACTGATTTGCGCAGCATCGTGCGGCCTATCCTTCGAAGCCTGGTCAGTGAAACCAGTGAAGCTGCCAGCTTTGCCGTCCTGCAGGGCGCCGATGTGCTCTACCTGGAGCGGGTGCGGGCGGGCATCACCCGGCTGGGTGTGGATATCCGTATCGGCACCACGGTGCCTGCAACTCAGACGGCTATCGGCCAGTCGATCCTTGCCTTCCTGCCGGAGCAACAGGTGCAGAAAGTCCAGGAACTCACACCGACAACGCCATTCATCATGAAGCCACATGTCCTTGAGCGTCCGCTGGCCGAACTGCTCGAGCAAATTCGCGACGATGGCTTCGTCTTGACCGAATCCCTGTTCACCGATGGCCTGAGAATTCTTGCGGTCCCCGTACTGGATATCGATGGATACCCCGTAGGGGCGATCAGTATTGCCGCCCCTTCGGTCCGGTGTACTGCGCAGGAGCTTAAAAACCGTGCACTGAGTTCTACCCTGGAAGCTGCCAAGGACATTGGCAAGGCATTGGAGGCCAATGGAAGTATCGGTTCGAACTTCTAAACGTTAGTCGTTCACGCACGGGCTCACGTTAAAGCCCGTCTATTGCCTCAATGAGTTTCAAGCATTGTGAATATCACAACGCTAGCACCTGCACGCCCCGACAATATTGAAAATAAGAAAGGAAGTGCCATGTTGATGCAAAACTTAGAAACAGAGCCCGTGATTGATGGGCTGAAAAGCCAAGCGAATATAAGTGCGAGACTTGAGCGCTTGCCTATTACCCGGCAAGTCTTCTGGGCCAGGAACATTATTGGTGCCGCCACGTTCTTTGACGGCTATACAGTCATCGCGATTGCCTATGCAATGCCGGTGCTGGCCAAAGAGTGGAATCTGACCGCGACCCAGATCGGCATGATTCTTTCGTTCGGTTACCTCGGCCAGTTATTGGGCGCAGTGTTTTTCGGCTGGTTGGCGGAACGCATTGGTCGGATGAAAGTACTGACGTTCACCATTCTTCTATTCGTTGCCATGGATGTGGCCTGTCTGTTCGCCTGGAGCGCCGGGTCCATGATTCTGTTTCGTTTCCTGCAAGGCATTGGCACGGGAGGCGAGGTGCCGGTCGCCAGCGCCTATGTCAACGAATTGATCGGCTCGAAAAAGCGCGGCAAGTTTTTTCTGCTCTATGAAGTCATGTTCCTCCTCGGACTGGTAGGTGCGGGAATCATTGGATACCTGCTGGTACCGATCTACGGCTGGAAGGCCATGTTCGTGGTGGGCCTTGTCCCTGCGACGATTTTGATCCCACTGCGCTTCTTTCTCTTTGAGTCGCCACGTTGGTTGGCCTCCAAAGGTCGATTGCAAGAGGCTGATCGCATTGTGACGCGCCTGGAAAACAGCGTCTTGAAAGCAGGCAAGCAACTTGCACCCGCTGTAGAAGTGCCACAGATAGAACAACCCAAAGGCGCTCAAGGTTGGCGTGAGCTGTTCCATGGCATGTATTTCAAACGGTCCATGGTCATCTGGGCAATGTGGTTCGGTGCCTACATGGTTGCCAATGGATTGATCACCTGGTTGCCCACGCTTTATCGCCAGCATTTCAATCTGCCTCTGGACACCAGTTTGGCTTACGGCTTCATCACTTCGGGGGCCGGCGTCGTTGCAGCCGTCATCTGTGCCTTGTTGATCGACAAGTTCGGTCGCCGCCGCTGGTATATGGGGGCATTGTTTCTGGCTGCACTTCCGTTGTCGATCCTGGCGCTGACTGGAGCGACCTCGCCGATGCAGATTCTGCTTTTGGCCGGTCTCGGATACGCGCTGGTGCAAACCGTTACTTTCTCACTTTATCTGTATTCGGCAGAGCTCTATCCCACACGCCTGCGTGCATTGGGGACCGGACTGGGCAGTGCCTGGTTGCGCTTGGGGTCCGCCACTGGACCGTTGGTGGTAGGCCTGACGGTGTCCAGTGTCGGTGTGCATTATGTGTTTGGCATATTTGCCGGAATATTAGTTATTACCGGTTGCATCACGGCATTGTTTGCCATTGAAACCAAGGGGCGAATACTGGAGGAACTTTCGCCTTGATAAGAAACACGCGTAAGCATTGATTAACTGGCTGGAACTTAAATCTCGATAAACCTCAAGTGATATTTGATTGTATTGCTTGCGTCCCTGCACGCGTCAGTTGCGGACACTTAGTAAACCTGAGGAAATAAAATGAGTACTAAGAACACGATTGATCTCAAAGGCCTGGTACCGGCTCCCGTCACTCCGTTTACTCGCGATGGCAAGGTCGACTATGACGCGATCCAGAAGTTGGGCTCCTGGTTGGGTAGTTTCGACGGCGTGAAGGGCTTGGTGGTGTTGGGCCATGCCGGCGAGGGCACATTCCTGACCCAGGCCGAGCAGGCCCTGGTGATTCAGAGCTTCAAGGAATCGGTAGGCGGGCGGCTACCGATCATTGCCGGTATCACCGGGGAAGGCACCCAAGTGGCCGCCGAGGAAGCCCAGCGCGCCGTTGATGCAGGTGCCAGTGCGGGCTTGGTTTATCCCTCTCATGGCTGGCTGCGTTTCGGTTACCAGAAGGGGGCCGCACAAGATCGCTACCGGGCGATTTACGAGCACAGCGGCCTGCCTCTGATCTTGTTCCAATACCCGGACGTGACCAAGGCAACCTACGACCTGGAAACCCAGTTGGAAATCGCCAAGCAGCCAGGGGTTTTCGCCATGAAGAACGGCGTGCGTAACATGCGTCGTTGGGATACCGAGATCCCGGTGGTACGTCGTGAGGTCCCGGACCTGCAGATCCTCACCTGCCATGACGAATACCTGTTGCACACTATGTTCGACGTGGACGGGGCGTTGGTGGGCTATGGCAGTCTGACGCCTGAGCCGTTGATCGAACTGATCGCCGCCGGTAAGCGCAGGGACTATCCGGCCGCTCGCGCCATCCACGACAAATTGCTGCCGGTTACACGCAACGTCTACCACCGCGGCTCCCACATGGAAGGCACGGTGGCGCTCAAGCATGGCCTGGTGGCTCGCGGCATTCTGGACCACGCCACGGTGCGTTCGCCGTTGCTGCCACTGGCACCAGGCGCTGATCGCGAAATCGCTGACGCCTTGCGCTCCGCCGGTCTGATCTGACCTCAGGAGGGGCGCTAACGATGCGCCCTTGCTGTTGTGCCTGGCCGAACAGGGTTCCGTGATCTCGGGACCCTTCTGGTCCATTCGCACCCACTGAAACATCCGATCCAATCATCGATCAGCTCCATCCCCCAGCGATTCGATCAATCGTTCCTGAGGGATAGCGGACCGTTTGTGCCCTTCAATAACAACAACAGGGGAATCATGGTCGTGAAAACAATAACGCTGCGTCTTGCTGGCACTTTACTGTGCATTGGATTGCTGTCACCCCGGGTATTCGCCCAAGGTTTGGTTGACGACAGCAAGGCAACTCTGACCCTCAGAAACTTCTTCTTCGAACGTCATTTCACTGCACCTGATGCCCCGCTGGGGCAGGCCCGGGAGTGGACCCAGAGCTTCATTTTCGATCTTCGATCCGGCTTTACTTCCGGTACCGTTGGCATCGGCGCTGACGTATTAGGCAAGTATGCCGTCAAGCTGGACGGTGGGGCGGGACGTTACGGTGCATTGTTATTGCCCAAGGATGGTGACGGGGACCCGGCGGGTAGCTTTGGCCGACTTGGCGTCGCCCTTAAAGCGAAAATTTCCGCCACCGAATTGAAGGTAGGCGAATGGATGCCCAATCTGCCGATTATCACCGCCGACGATTTCCGCGCGTTGCCACAAACGTTCGAAGGGACACAGTTGTCTTCGCAGGATGTGAAGTACTGGACGCTTTTCGCCGGGCAATTCAATAAAACCAGCCTGCGTAACGATTCATCCATGGAGGATCTGGCTTTCGGTAGCGCTCGTAGCGATGCGTTCAACTATCTGGGGGCCGACTACCGTTCAGCGTCTAAAAACAGCACATTTCGTCTGTGGAGTGGGCAGTTGAAGGATATCTACCAGCAACGCTATGTCGGTCTGAACCAGCGCTGGTCGTTATCCCCGAGCGTCGCATTGAATACTAACCTGGGGTATTTCTGGGGTAAGGACGACGGCGCCGCCAAAGCTGGGCGTTTGGATAATCGCACGGCGTCATTGATGGTAGGCCTGGGCGTTGATCAGCATACGTTCAGCCTTGGTTGGCAACAGGTCAGCGGTGAGACTGGCTGGATGAGAGTCTCCGGTACTGGAGGTATCTACCTGGCAAACAATACGTTCAACCATGCCTTCGATAACCCAGGAGAGCGATCCTGGCAGTTGCGCTACGACTTGGATTTTGCCGGTTATGGTGTGCCGGGATTGTCGTTGATGACCCGTTATGTTCATGGCGACGATGTAAGGTTACAACGCGTCGAAGATGGGTCGGAGTGGGTGCGGGAGAGTGAGCTTGGCTATGTGGTTCAGAGCGGAAGGCTGAAGAACCTGGCCGTGCGTTGGCGCAATGCAAGTGTGCGCCGTGGATTCAACAGTGCGGATTATGATGAAAATCGCATGATTATCAGTTATCCCTTGGGAATTCTTTAACGTCGTTTGCCTTGGCCGCTGGTGGAGACGCTCGGTATCGGCGGAGCACCGGGAGTTGGTCATCAGCGATGACCGAGCGATTCCCGATACTGCGCCTCGTCAACTTCGGTCAGGGTTGCATAACCGTCGTAATGGTAGATTCGATGTCGGTCCCGGGCATAGCGCTCAGTCAGAAACTCGAGGGTGGCCAGGTCGATGCGCTTGGCGCTCAGCGGGCGCCGGCGACAGAACAACTTACGCGTGCCCAATTGCAAAAAATCGGGATGCGGCACGCGGACCTCATCGGGATCGAACGCCACGTCCAGCGGCTTGCCTTCCGAAAGGATCAGCGTGGGGCTGACGGCATAAGTACCGAGAATGCGGGTATTGGAGGGATGCAGACGTTTTTTCGTCTCGCCATAGTAATACACCGCCTCTCGGTCCTTGGCCCAACCATGGCCGCAGGATTCGAACGTGGCTGCTTGCGCCTTACGAATCGGTTCCGGGGGATGGTAAAAAATCCGGTGACAGAACACGGTCTTACCGTCAGTCAGGTAGGGCGCACCCAGTGAGCGGAAATGCTCCGCTGGCTCCTCGGAAAACCGTTCGGGGACGTCGGTTTCGGCGTTATGAAACGGGATCAGATACAAGCCCTTGGCATCGCCGCACAGATGAGTGTCGAGCAATTTGAAACTCGCCGCGTCCAGCCCGTTGATCACGCGACCATGGAAATACACCTGACGGCCCAGCTCGAAACCGAGACCGATGGCCCGTAAGGGCTCCGTTTCGGTGTGGGTTTGCGCGGCGTCAGGCAGTGCTTGCAGGCGATGCCACCAATAGTCCTGCCGTTGCGGATGCGCCTCGAAGTAGGGTGCCCATGCCCGTTGCATGGCCGCATCGATGACGCCGCCGGAGCCCAGTGGGCCGTTCTTGTCACCTGCCAGTACGGGCGAGTAATCCTGTTCATTCTGATAGAGCTGCGTCACCACGAAGCTCTCTACGTCGACATCAAGGCGTTTCTGGCGCCTGTAGGCGTGCTGGTGATCACGGTAATAATCGAACCCCAGGTGACGAAAACTCGGGCCATGGGCGTCACGCAGGCGAGTCCCGGCTGCGTAGACGAACTTGTCGTCCACGGCAAAATAGCCATCTTCGCGTTCGCTGGCGCTGACCACGCGACCGCACTCATCGAACGCCGGCTGCCAGCACTTGAGCAGGCGGAAATCGCCAACGTAGCGAATGGTCTTGCCGGTCAGGTAATAGGCGCGTTGCCGGTCTTTGGCGTAGCGTTCGTTAAGCACGGTGAAGGTTGCCAGGTCGGCATTGTCGATGCGGTAGAAGTACTCGTATGAAATGCTTGAGCCTTGCTGCGCCTGCACGATGATCGACTGTCCATCCGTGCCCCAACGGGGCGCGAGCATCTGGAAGTCGTGCGGGTTGGCGACTGGCAGCGGCGAGCCGTCCTTTTGGTGCAGCGGCTTGAAGCCCTTGTAGACCTGATCGTCGATCACGCGATAGGACGGATGATTGCAATAACGAACCCGGGCCGTGGCGCTGGCGATGAATTGCCCATGCAGAAAGATATTCACGCCGTCACTGAACAGCGCAGACGCTGAAGTCACCGACGCTGGCGACGACTCCAGCAGGGCAAGACTGGCGGGTCTTGCCTCCGGGATTTGGGTGATCGAGTACTCGCCGAACCAATAGGCGCCGGTTTCGTCACGCCAGTATTGGTAACCCAGGTTTTCCAGGCCCTTGTCGAACCGAAACGCTAGCGCGTGCAGGGCGTGGTAACCAAGGCGCTCGAGGTAGCCGGGGAGCAGGTAGTAATCGCGCAGGGCATCGCGCAAGAGCCGAGGATTGCGTCGATGCCGCCAAACCGATTGACCGGCCAGCAAGGGGGAGGGCGGATAATGCCCAGTGCTGGCGCGTTGTGCTATCTCGTGGGGCTGCTGGCCTTCAGCGTTGAGCATGATGTACACATCCGGTACTTGCCCGTCGCCCAGTAGCGCACCGTCCAGAAATGCGAAGGTCTGATGCCACTCAAGATTCAGCGGCTCCCAGTCAGCGATATCCGTTTCTATGTCTGTCATGTTATTGCTTGGCTAACCGCTAAAGGCTCCGGGATTCATGCCATCATGAATCCCGGAGCCGGCTGGCCGCAATCATTTAGCCCAATCTGAAAAGATTGGGCTTGTTCAGGCCAGAGAAATGGAACCCCAGGCCAGGGGGCGCGCTGTCGCGATCAGAAGATCAAACTGAGCAGGCCAATGACCACGATCAGGCCGATGATGAAGATGATACCTACGGTGCCGCCAAGAAATTTCAACATGACAATGCTCTCATCGGATGGGCTTAATCTTCTAGACCACCCTCGACACCGCTCGTTTCGTTGAATGTTCACTCACGGCTGATCAATGAACCGCGAAGGATCTTGGAACAGGCACCTGGTCAAACTTGGAAATGGTCTTGATCCAGTAGCGCCGATAGTCGGTCTGGTCCGGCGCCAAGGGTTTGTGGGTTGACCATGGATGCTCCGCCTTCAAGCTGGCGCGGTAAGCCTCCCACTCTTTCTGCTCGGCCACTTCCCTGGCTTTGGCCCTGTCATCGAACCAACCCAGAACGTACGCTTCGCCCTGATCCGTGCCGTGTGCTATCAGCAGATAAATCTCTGTCATTACCTGGTCCGCCGTTCAATCCTGAAACCCAGCCACTGGGGTCTTATCTGGGTATCGGCAGCTGTTTGGGGTTTTTGAGATTTATTGATGAGCGGCGCGTCTCGCGGATCTGGACGAGTCGCCAGGCTTAAAAAGTCTGCCCCATGGAGAACTGGAACACCTGCGTATCCGCGTTTTCAGGCGTGCGTACCGGGAAGGCCAGGTTGACACTCAACGGCCCCAACGGACTGTACCAGGTCACTCCAACGCCGACGGAACTGGCCATCTGGTCGAGGTCGACTCCGTCGCAGCCCTGGGTGGTGCTCAGGTAGCACTTGTTGGAGTACACGCTGCCAACGTCCCAGAACACCGACGTGCGCACGGATTTGTTGTCTTTGATAAAGGGCATCGGGAACAGGTATTCCACGCCGCCGGTGATGAGGATGTTGCCGCCCAGTGATTCGGTGTCGCGGTCGGAATAATACTTCTGTCCTTCACTGGCATAGGTGCCGGTGGCCGGTGTGCTGTGGGGGCCGAGGGTGCCGCTTTCGAAGCCGCGCACCGAGCCCTCGCCACCGGCGGTGTAGTTCTCGTAGAACGGCAGGCCGTCGGTCGAGCCGTAGCTGTTGCCGTAGCCGAGTTTGGTATGGAACCGCAGGGAGGTGGCGTCGGTGACCGGCACAAAGGTTTGCCCGGTGTAGTCGAGCTTGTAGAAATTCAAGTCGCTGCCCGGCACGGTCATCATCAGGTTGAGGTTTTGCGAATGGCCACGGGTCGCCAGCACGGCGCGGTTGAGGGTCGATTCCGACCAGCCGAGGTTGGCCTTGAGGTTGGTGAACTCGCTGCCTTCGCGTTGGATAAAGTCGTAGATCTCATCAGAACTGTAGGTGCCGGCTTCGATGCTGTCATGTTGCACCGTCACGCCGAAGCTCAGCCGTGAGGTTTCATTGATCGGGTAGCCCACCGTGGTCCCGGCACCAAAGCTATTGATGGAGTAGTACGAATTGTCGTCATCGTAATACTCGTTATAGTCGGTGGCGCTGTAGAACGCGTTATAGCCCAGGCTCACGCCGTCCGGCGTGAAATAAGGGTCGGTGAAGCCGATGTTGTACTTGCTTTGGTAAGACGAACGGGTCAGGCCGAGGCTGGCGTAGTTGCCGCTGCCGAGGAAGTTGTTCTGGGTGATCGAACCACCGAGGATCAGGCCGGCGCTCTGGGAGAAACCGACGCTGGCGGTGATCGAACCGGAGGCCTGTTCCTCGACGCTGTAATTCACGTCGACCTGGTCATCGATGCCCGGTACGGCCGGGGTCTCGACGTTGACCTCCTTGAAAAAGCCCAGGCGCTCCAGGCGGGTCTTGGACTGGTCGATCAGGTAGGTCGACGCCCACCCCCCTTCCATCTGGCGCATTTCTCGGCGCAGCACTTCGTCGGCGGTCTTGGTGTTGCCCCGGAAGTTGATGCGGTTGACGTAGGCGCGCTTACCCGGGTCGACAGCGAAAGTGATGTCGACGCTATGGTCTTCATTGTGCGGAGTCGGCACCGCGTTGACGTTGGCAAAGGTGTAGCCCTCGTTGCCCAGGCGACGGGTGATCAAGTCCGAGGTCGTGGTCATGATCTTGCGCGAGAACACCTGGTTTTTCTGCACCAGCAGCAGCGACTTGAGCTGGTCCTCAGGCACTTTCAGGTCACCGCTGAGCTTGACGTCACGGACGGTGTACTTCTGGCCTTCGGTGACGTTGACGGTGATGTAGACGTGCTTCTTGTCCGGGGTGATGGACACCTGGGTCGAAGCGATGTCCATGTTGATGTAGCCACGGTCCAGGTAGTAGGAACGCAGGCGCTCGAGGTCACCGGAGAGTTTTTCGCGGGCGTACTTGTCGTCGTTCTTGAAGAACGACAGCCAGTTGCTGGTCTTGAGGGTGAATTGATCGGTCAATTCTTGCGTGGTGAAGACGGTATTGCCCACCACATTGATGTGCTGGATCGCTGCGACGGCGCCTTCGTCTATCTTGATTTTCAGGCCCACACGGTTACGCGGTTGCGCGATCACTTCGGCATCGACGGTGGCCGAGTAGCGACCCTGGGCGACGTATTGGCGCTGCAGCTCGTTACGCACGCCTTCGAGGGTGGCGCGCTGGAAGATCTCGCCTTCGGCCAGGCCGGATTGCTTGAGGCCTTTCATCAGGTCTTCAGTGGAGATCGCCTTGTTGCCTTCGATCTCGATACTGGCGACCGACGGGCGCTCCACTACCGTGATGACCAGGACATCGGCGTCGTGTCCCAGTTGGATGTCCTGGAAGAAACCGGTCTTGAACAACGCGCGGGTGGACTCCACCAGGCGCCGCTCATCCGCTTGATCACCCACGTTCAATGGCAAGGCGCCGAACACGCTGCCGGCGGAAACGCGCTGAAGGCCGTTGATACGGATGTCGGAAATTTTGAAGCCTTGAGCGTGTGCAAATGTGGCATTGAGCAGCAGTGCAGCCGAGCAGAGCAGGCGCGAAAAATTCATCAAGATCTTATCCAGGACACATCGACAAGCAGCGTAGGCGGGCGCGGATATCTCACAGCAAGACAAGTCACCGCGCAGCGAGCAGGCTGGTGGAAGTGCAGCATAAAAGCTCGGTGCGTTTGGTGCGGTTAACCCAATGTCAAGTTAGGTAAAGGTTGGCTCGCGGCGATGACGCTGTGCCATGCAAGGGCGATAATGCACCGCCCTCCACTCAAGAGCGTCCCATGATCCGCGTATTGCTTGTCGACGATGACCAGGAACTGACGGGAATGCTCAGCCAATACCTGGAGCGTGAAGGCTTTGAGGCGACGGCCGTGCACACCGGCGAGGAGGGCGAGGTGCAGGCGCTCTCCGGTCGCTATAGCATCGTGGTGCTGGACGTGATGCTGCCGGGGCTGTCGGGTATTGAGGTGCTCAGGCGCATTCGGGCGGTGAATCAGGTGCCGGTGGTGTTGCTCACGGCCCGTGGCGACAACATCGACAAAATCACCGGCCTGGAACTGGGGGCCGATGACTATGTGCCCAAGCCCAGCTCACCGGGGGAGTTGGTGGCGCGTCTACGGGCGATCATGCGCCGGGTGCAGCCGGCGGACCAGCCCACCAGCGAAGTGATCAGGACCGGCCCGCTGGTCTTGTGGCCCGGCAAGCGCCAGGCCCAGTGGCATGGACGCGAGCTGGCGGTAACCAGCACCGAGTTCAGCCTGCTCGAAGAGCTGGCCCGTTGTGCCGGGCAGGTGGTAAGCAAACAGGACCTGTCCCTCAACGCCTTGGGCTGCCCTTTGACCCGCTACGACCGGCGTATCGACGTGCACATCAGCAGCATTCGCCACAAGCTCGGACCTCGCCCCGACACCAAGGCCTGGATCCAGAGCGTGCGTGGCCTCGGTTACCTGATGATCGCCGAACAATGAAACCCAGCCGGCTGTTCTGGAAACTGTTCCTGGCGTTCTGGCTCTCCACCAGCCTGACGTTTCTGGTCGGGTTGGGCATCCTGGTGATGGGCAGTTCCAGGCCCGGGGATCCTCATCTGGAAACCATCCTGGCCACCGAAGAACAGCTGTTGCGCCAGTTTGGCGTGGAGTCGGGCCGGCAACTGCTGGCGGTGTGGGAGCACCCGGCGGACCAGGCCGTTGGCGTGTATGACAGTGCCGGTCAACTGCTGGCCGGGGCACCGGTTACGCAACCGGCCTATGAGCGCTCGGTCGTCAGCAAGGACGGTGCTGCGCTGTCGCTCAGGTCTACTCATCCCTTGGGTAAAGAGCGTGACAAAGGGCCAAGCCCCTGGACACCGTTGATCATCGGCACGGTCATGAGTGCGTTGTTCAGTGGTTATATGGCGTTCTACCTGGCATGGCCGCTGGCCTATCTTCGGCGGGCCATGAGCGACGTGGCCCAGGGGCGCTTCGAAACACGGGTCAAGCCGATGATGGGCGCGCGCCGGGATGAAGTCGTCGATCTGGCCGAGGACTGCGACCGAATGGCCAACCAGTTGAAACTGCTGGTAGAGGCCCAGCAACACTTGCTGCACGACATCTCCCACGAATTGCGCTCACCGTTGACCCGCATGCAAGCGGCCATCGGGCTGCTGCAGCAAGATCCGGCTCGCCTGGAAATGGTCGAACGCATCGACCGTGAGTCGGTGCGCATGGACACGCTGATCGAGGCGTTGTTGACCCTGGCGCGCATGCAGGGGCGGCCTGAGAGTATCGAGCGTGAGCCAATCGATATGGTTGAATTGCTGTCGGTGATCGTCGAGGACGCTCGATTCGAGGCGCAAATGAAAGGTTGCCAGGTCAGTTTGCAGGCGGGCTCGGCCTTTATCAGTCGAGTCAGCGGCGAACTGTTGTATCGCTGTTTCGAGAACGTCATTCGAAATGCGGTGCGTTATACCCGGCCGGGGAGCACGGTGGTGGTCGTGGCTGAGACCAACCCCGAGGCAGGCTGCCTGACGGTGCGGATTAGCGATCAGGGCCCGGGTGTTGAAAACGACCGCTTGCAGGATATTTTCCATCCGTTCGAGCGGGGCCTGAACGACAGCAGTGCCGGTTTCGGCCTGGGCTTGGCAATCGCTTCTAGGGCCGTGGAAATACACGGCGGCACGATCATGGCGCGCAACGAGCCAGCCGGTGGGCTGACCGTGGAAATCAGCTTGCCCCATCAGGCATGATCTTTACACGATATTACATTGGCTTGACGGCTCTGTACGCCCCGTCTCAGTAGACTTTGCGCTCTAACTTACTCAGCGTTTGCTGATGTCTCAGCGTGGAGGTGCTCATGTTTCTGGTTCATAAGAAGGGCTTCGTCCCCGGCAAGAGAATGGTTGACGGCCTGGTGCCCTACGACTTCTTCTGCGAGGACAATCCGGGCCTCAACCTGTTTGTCTTCACGGGTTCCGCCACCCCGGGCAAAGTGGTTGAGGAGCAGACGCTCTGGGGCTTTACCCGTCTGGAGCGCTTTGAAGCCCTGACCGGCACGCTGGTGTCGAACAAAAAGCAGGAAGGCTGGTTCCAGAAGGTCAATGTGCTCACCGGCCCCGCCCAGAATGGTACGCAAAGCGTGAAGTTCCAGCGGGTGCTGAAAATCATCAAGCACACCGATGCATCGAGTTGTGTTGCCAGCAAGGTTGACTACGAGATCCAGACGGATGAAGGCGATACCTACTTCACTCGTCGGCCTGCTATGGGCGACAGCGCGCAAACTATTATCTATTCGGCGGATCAGTAGGCTCGACTTCGAGGTGCCGGGGTGCTCACTGCGCAATGTCTGTTTAATGGGGCGCCAAGATCAACAGCCAAAGCAGAGCAGGAGACCCCCAGCATCTATGTAGCTGAACGACCGCTGTCGCGAGCAATCTCGCTCCCACATGGGGCTGCGGGTGTTCACTGTATCTGCAAACGACACAAAAACCTGTGGGAGCGGGCTCGCCCAAATCAGGCCGGCTATGAGGCTGCCTCGTTTTGCTGCAACGCCTCAGCCATCGGCAAGCTGAAACCGATAACCCACCCCATACAACGACTCAATCGGCTGTTCACCCGGGCAGGCCTGTTCGAGCTTGCGCCGCAGGTTACGGATATGACTGTCGACGGTGCGATCGGTGACCACCCGGTGATCGGAATAGATCCGGTCCAGCAACTGGTCCCGGGAAAACACCCGCCCCGGGGAGCGGGCGAGGGTGCTGAGCAGGCGTAGCTCCAGCGGTGTGAGGTCCAGGGCGATGCCGTCGAAAGACGCCAGGTACTGTTCTTCGTCAATCAGCAGACGCTTTGGCGCAGAGTTCAGAAGTTGCGGGCTGCGCCGCAGGATCGCCTTGACCCGGGCCACCACTTCGCGAGGGCTGAAGGGCTTGCAGATGTAGTCGTCGGCCCCCAGGTCCAGCCCGAGCAGGCGGTCCACTTCCTCGACGCGGGCGGTGATCATGATGATCGGCACAGCGCTGAAACTACGTAGCTCCTGGCACACTTGCAGGCCGTCACGCCCCGGCAGCATCAGGTCGAGCAGGATCAGCCGCGGCTCGTTGACCCGTACCGCTGGCACCACTTGAAGGCCATTGTCCAGGCATTGGGTCGCGTAGCCGGCGGCGATCAGGTAGTCGCGCATCAATGCGGCCAGTTTGGGTTCGTCTTCGACGATAAGGATCGGACTGTCATCGGTCATGGTTCAGGCGTTCCGTGGCAGGCGCAGGGTCAGCCAAAGACCACCCAGCGGCGAGTGATCGGCGCTGAGGCTGCCGCCGTGGGCCAGGGCGATGCTGTGGCAGATGGCGAGCCCCAGGCCGGCGCCACCGCTGGCGCGATTGCGTGAGGTTTCGCCGCGGTAAAAGCGCTCGAACAGCCGTGGCAATTGATCCGCATCGACCCCGGGGCCGGAGTCGAGAAAATCGATGCGCACCACGTCACCCTCGCTGGCGGCACGAATGCGCAGCACACCGCCTTCATCGGTATAGCGCACCGCATTTTCCAGCAGATTGCCGAACAGTTGCTGCAGGCGTTTGGGGTCGGCTTCGACCTCCAGCGGCGTTGTCGGCAGCTCCAGCTCCAAACGCAGATGCCGGGTGTTGCAGCGTTCCTGGAACATCGCCACGCAGCCGTCCAGCAGGTCGTTGAGATCGCATTCGCTCTTGCGGTAAGTCAGCGCGCCGACATCGGCCAGGGACAGTTCATACAGATCGTCCACCAGTTTGCTGAGCATGCCGACTTCGCCTTGCAGCGATTTCATCGAGGCTTGATCGAGGGTGCGCACGCCGTCTTCGATGGCCTCCAGCTCTCCGCGCAATACCGACAGCGGGGTGCGCAGTTCATGGGACACATCGGCCATGAACTCCCGGCGCATTTTCTCGTTGCGCTCCAGGGTATACGCCAGTTGATTGAAGTCCCGCGCCAACTGACCGACTTCGTCATTGGAGGACACCGTCACCCGGTTGCTGTATTCGCCGGCGGCCAGCCGGTGCGTGGCAGCGGCCACTCGCTTGACCGGGTCGAGCAGGGTGCGGGCGATCCACCAGGCGATCAGCATCGCCAATAGCAACGAGAACACGCCCATGGCCAGGCTGGTGCGCACCAGGTACTGCCGAAAACGTTCGCCGCCGGCTTCGGTCACGTTCTGGAACGGCGTCACCGCCAGCCAGCCGACGGTTTTGCCGCCAACCTCCACCGGGCGCATGAGGGCGTCGTTGGCAATCGCCGAGTAACCCATGACCAACTGTTTTTGCTGGTCCAGCAGGGCGATGCGAAATACCGCGCCGGTCAGGTCGGACATCGGCATGGACGGCCGCTGCGGGTCGCTGTCGTTTTCCCCCGGTTCCGGGCGCAGCAGTTCGAACCAGCGATCCGGCTGGTTGCGCAGGAATTCCCAGTCGCCCTCGCGCGCGTAGGCGTTGGCCAGGCGCGGTAGCACCGGCGTCATGCGCAACAGCGCCTGTTCGTTGAGGTAGTCGAGGAAACCTTTGCCAAAGCTCCAGCCGTTGGCCACCCCCATGCTCAGGATGACGAATAGCACGCTGGCCAGTACGGCAATAAACAGCTTGGTGGAGATGCTCAGTTTCATGGGCTCGGGCAGGTCGATGAATGCCCATCCATTTAGGCCCTGGTGCGATGAAGATTCAAGGGCGGCGGGCAATCTTCAATTTTCCTGCACATTTGCCTCGCAGTATGGCGCCTGGCTTGAACCATCCGTCTTGCAGAGGCATTTATGTCGACCAAATTATTCGCCAAATCCCTGGTGACCGCCGCCGTCCTGGTGTGCTTGATCATTCTGTTCCTGTTGGGCGGTTGCTCCGGCGAATCCGCCCCGGTGCTCGAACCGCCGAAGGTTTCAGTGATTACCGTGCAGCCGCAAAGCCAGGCGCTGACCACGGAGCTGGCCGGGCGCACCCAGGCATTCATGGTCGCCGAGATTCGCCCGCAGGTGGGCGGTATCGTCCAGCAGCGACTGTTTGTCGAAGGCGCCGAGGTCAAGGCCGGGCAGGCGTTGTATCAACTGGATGCTTCCTCCTACAAGGCCGCGCTGGCTGAAGCCCAGGCCAACCTCGCCAAGGCACGCGCCACCTTGAAGTCAGCCCAGGCCAAGGCCAAGCGTGATGCACAGTTGGTGAAAATCGATGCCATCAGCCAGCAGGACAACGAGGATGCCCAGGCCAGCCTGCTGACCGCCGAAGCGGAATTGCAAGTGGCCCAGGCCGATGTCGACACCGCACGCATCAACCTGGCGTATACCCGCATCAGTTCTCCCGTCAGCGGCCGCATCGAAACCTCGACGGTCACCCCTGGCGCGCTGGTGGTTGCCAACCAAGACAGCGCACTGACCACGGTGCAGCAGTTGGACCCGATGTATGTCGACGTCACCCAGTCGACCACCGAGCTGCTGCGCCTCAAGCGTGACCTGGCCAGCGGTGTGCTCCAGAGCAATGGTGAAGGCGAAGCGCGGATCAGTCTCAAGCTCGATGACGGCAGTACCTACGCCCATGAGGGGCGCTTGAAGTTCAGCGGGGTCAGCGTCAATGAAGGCACCGGCACCGTGACCTTGCGGGCGCAAATCGCCAACCCGGAGCGGTTGTTGCTGCCGGGCATGTACGTGCGGGCAGTCCTGGAACAGGCGCGGGACGATAAGGCGATCCTGATTCCACAGAAGGCCGTGACCCGCAGCGCCAGCGGCGCGACCTCGGTGCTGCTGGTGGTCAACGGCAAGGTCGAGCAGCGGCTGCTGACCATCGACCGCGCCGTGGACAACCAGTGGTGGGTCACGGCTGGGCTGAACGCGGGAGACCAGGTGATTGTCGAGGGCGGGCAGAAAGTCCGGGTCGGTGACAGCGTCGTGGCACAGAACACCGGCACCCGCAGCCGTACGCAGAAAGCGACGCCTGTTGCCATTGCGCAGGAGGGTTGAACATGGCGCGTTTCTTTATCGACCGGCCGATTTTTGCCTGGGTCATCGCCATCGTCATCATGCTCGCTGGCGCCTTGTCCATCAGCCAGTTGCCCCTGGAGCAGTACCCGGACATCGCGCCGCCGACGGTGCGTATTTCCGCGACCTACACCGGCGCCTCGGCCAAGACCGTGGAAGACTCGGTGACCCAAGTCATCGAGCAGCAGATGAAAGGCCTGGATAACCTGACCTACATGTCGGCCTCCAGCAGTTCGGACGGCAGTGCCAGCATCAGCCTGACCTTCACCGCCGGCACGAACCCGGACGTGGCCCAGATGCAGGTGCAGAACAAGCTGCAACAGGCTGAATCGAGGCTGCCGCAGTCGGTGCAAAGCGAGGGCTTGACCGTGACCAAGGGCGGTTCGGACTTCCTGATGATTGCCGCCCTGGCGTCCGACAACCCGAGCGTCACCGGCACCCAGATCGGCGACTACATTTCCAGCACCTTGCTCGATTCCATCAGCCGCATCGACGGCGTTGGTGATGTGCAGACCTTGGGTTCAGGCTACGCCATGCGCATCTGGCTGGATCCGGCGCTGATGGAGAAATATGCGCTGATGCCCTCGGACATCAGCAGTGCCCTGGAGGCGCAGAACACTGAGGTCTCCGCCGGTCAGCTCGGCGCCATGCCGGCGGTGAAGGGCCAGCAGTTGAACGCCACCATCAGCGCCCGCAGCAAGCTGCAAACCGTCGAAGAGTTTCGCAATGTGGTGGTCAAGTCCACCAGCAACGGTGCCGTGGTACTGCTCGGGGATGTGGCGCGGGTTGAATTGGGCAGTGAAAGCTACGACGTGAGTTCCGCCCTTAACGGTAAACCCGCGGCCGCCATGGGCGTACAGCTCGCCGCCGGGGCCAATGCCCTGAACGTGGGTGAAGCGGTGAAGGCCAAGCTCAAGGAGCTCGAGCCGTTCTATCCGGCTGAAATGCAGCTCAAGAACGTGATCGCCTACGACACCACACCGTTTGTCAGCCTGTCCATCGAAGAGGTGGTCAAGTCCTTGGGCGAGGCCATCGTCCTGGTGGTACTGATCATGTTCCTGTTCCTGCAGAACCTGCGGGCGACGCTGATCCCGGCGATCACCGTGCCGGTGGTGCTGCTCGGTACGTTTGGCGTGCTGGCGCTGTTCGGTTATTCGATCAATACCTTGACCATGTTCGCCATGGTCCTGGCCATCGGCCTGTTGGTGGACGATGCGATTGTGGTGGTGGAGAACGTCGAACGGGTGATGGGCGAGCAGGGGTTGTCGGCCCTGGACGCCACGCGCCAGTCGATGGATGAAATCACCAGCGCCCTGGTCGGCATCGCCTTGGTGCTCAGCGCGGTGTTCATTCCCATGGCTTTTTTTGGCGGCTCCACGGGGGTTATCTATCGGCAGTTTTCGGTCACCATTGTTTCGGCCATGGTGCTCTCGGTGCTGGTAGCGATGACGCTGACGCCGGCATTGTGCGCGACCCTGCTCAAGCCTTCCGACGCTGAGGGGCATGGCGCGCAACGGGGTTTCTTCGGCTGGTTCAACCGCACATTCGAGCGGGCTGCCGAGGCCTATAAACGTCGGGTGGGGGGCATTTTGCAGCGCGGGCGCGTCAGTTGGCTGGTGTACGGGCTGGTGGTGCTGGTGATGGCTGCCGGTTATCTGAGCCTGCCAACGTCGTTCCTGCCCGATGAAGACCAGGGCATTCTCATGGCTCAGGTGCAGTTGCCGGTAGGGGCTACAGACAGCCGTACTCAAGCGGTGGTCAAACAGTTCGAAAGCTACCTCCTCGAGCAACCGGAAGTCGAAGCGCTGATCAGCATTTCCGGCCTGGGCATGAACGGCAACAGCCAGAACAGCGCCCGTGCCTTTATCCGCCTCAAGGACTGGAGCGAGCGTACCGGGGCCGGGCAGGATGCGGCGTCCATTGCCCAGCGCGCGACCATGGCGCTGTCGAGCATCGGCGATGCCAATGTGTTCGTCATGCAGCCACCGGCCGTGCGCGGCCTGGGGCAGACGTCCGGCTTCGACCTGCAACTCAAGGATCTCGCCGGCCTGGGGCATGACGCGCTGGTGGCGGCGCGGGAAAAATTCATCGAACTGGCCAACCAGGATCCTCGTTTGCTCGGGGTGCGCAGCAATGGCCTGGATGACGCACCGCAGCTCAAGGTCAGCATCGATGATCGCAAGGCCGGGGCCTTGAGCCTGAGCACCAGCGACATCAACACCACGCTGTCCACGGCGTTGGGCGGCACTTACGTCAATGACTTCCTCAACCAGGGCCGGGTGAAGAAGGTCTATGTCCAGGGCGAGGCTGCGTCGCGCATGCAGGCGGCCGACCTGGAGCATTGGTTCGTGCGCAACAGCAACAACGAGATGGTGCCTTTTTCCTCGTTCGCCAGCAGTGCCTGGAGCTACGGCTCGCCGTTGCTGGAACGCTACAACGGCAACGCGTCGCTGGAGGTGGTCGGCGACCCGGCGCCCGGGGTCAGTTCCGGGGACGCCATGGACGCGGTGGAAGCGATTATCAAGCAATTGCCGGAGGGCATCGGTTACGAGTGGACCGGGCAGTCCTATCAACTGCGCCTTTCCGGTTCGCAGGCACCGTTGCTGTACGGGATATCGGTGCTGTTTGTATTCCTGTGCCTGGCCGCGCTCTATGAGAGTTGGTCTGTGCCTTTTTCGGTGATGCTGGTGGTGCCGCTGGGGGTGGTGGGCGCGGTGCTGGCCACCCGTTTCAGTGGCTTGAGCAACGATGTCTATTTCCAGGTCGGGCTATTGACCACCGTGGGGTTGGCGGCCAAGAACGCGATTCTGATCGTCGAGTTCGCCAAACACCTGCAAGAGCGGGGCAACAGCTTGCGGGAAGCGACGCTGATTGCCGTGCGCCAACGCTTGCGGCCGATTCTGATGACATCCCTGGCCTTCATGTTCGGTGTGTTGCCCCTGGCCCTGAGCAGCGGCGCAGGTTCCGCCGGGCGCCAGGCCATTGGTACCGGGGTGCTGGGCGGGATGTTGTCCGCCACGGTGCTGGGGATCTTTTTCGTACCGTTGTTCTTCGTGCAGATTCGCCGGCGTTTTTCCCGGGTTTCCACGGCGTCGACTTCCGTTCCAACCACCCAGTCAGGTGACGCATGATCAAGTTCCGTTGGCCCTTGCTGGCCGTCCTCGCGCTGCTCGGTGGCTGCATCAATCTGGCGCCGCAGTACGAGCGCCCCGAGGCGCCGATCGCCGAGCAATGGCTGGCGCCCGCCAGCACACCCAAGGGGCAGGTGGCCGCCGACATCGAGTGGCAACAGTTTTTCACTGACAGCCGTCTGGCACGCTTGCAGACTCTGGCGCTGAGCAACAATCGCGACCTGCGCCTGGCCGCCCTGAACGTCGAAAAGGCCCAGGCGCAATACCGCATCCAGCGCGCGGAGTCTTTACCGTCGATCGATGCCAGCGTCAGTGGCACCCACAGTCGTACACCCGGCTCGTTGTCCAACAGCGGCTCGGCGACCACCACCCATGACTACAGCGCGCAACTGGGGCTGAGCAGTTATGAAGTGGACCTGTTCGGGCGGGTGCAGAACCTGCAGGACGAAGCGCTGGAAGACTATCTGGCCCTGACCGAAACCCGGCGCAGCACGCAGATCAGCCTGGTGGCCGAAGTGGCCACGGCCTGGTTGACCCTGGCGGCGGACAACGAGCGGCTGCACCTGGCCCAGGAGACCTTGCGCAGTCAGCTGGCGACCTACGAATTGACCCAGCGCAGCCACGCACTGGGTGGTTCCTCCGGATTGTCGGTGGCCCAGGCGCAAACCACCGTGGAGTCAGCCCGGGCCGACGCGGCGGCGTATGAAAGCCAGATTCTCCAGGATCGCAATGCCCTGCGCCTGCTGGTGGGCAGTGATGTTCCCGAGGAACTGCTGCCAGGCTCGACCCTGGAATCGGCTGCGGCGCTGGTCCAGGTACCGGCCGAGCTGCCTTCCAGCCTGCTGCAACGGCGTCCGGATGTATTGGCCGCCGAACACACACTCAAGTCGGCCAATATCGACATCGGCGCGGCCCGTGCGGCGTTCTTCCCGAGCATCAGCCTGACGGCCAGTGCCGGTTCTTCCAGTTCGGCCTTGTCCAGCCTGTTCAAGTCCGGCAGTGGCGCCTGGTCGTTCGCCCCGAGCGTCAGCCTGCCGATCTTCGACGGTGGCAGCAACCGCGCAACGCTGGACGCGGCCAAGACCGAGCGCGAGATTCAGGTGCAGACCTATCAGCAGACACTGCAAAGCGCCTTCAAGGAAGTGGCCGATGCCCTGGCGGTGCGCAGCACCCTGGATCGCCGCATCGAGGCCCAGCAGGCGTTGACTGACGCCAGCCGCAAGAGCTTCGAACTCTCCGATGCCCTGTACCGCGGCGGTTCGCAAAGCTATCTCGAAGCCCTGGATGCCCAGCGTTCCCTCTACAGCGCCCAACAGGACCTGATCAGCCTGCGTCTGACCGAACAGAGCAACCGGGTGACGTTGTACAAGGTGATGGGGGGCGGCTGGAATTAAGGGCAGGGCGAGGGCGCAATGCCAATGACCTGAATCTGTGCGAGCGGGCTTGCTCGCGAAGGCGGCACATTCAACATCACCGCAAACTGACCCACCGCCATCGCGAACAAATCCCATACGGATTGAAAATTGGCTCACGCCGCCGTCGATTTGACCCGGCTGTCGCTCGCGGTTTCCCGGAACAGCCGGGGCGACATGCCGAAGGTCGATTTGAAGTGTCGGCTGAAGTGGGAGCTGCTGCCATAGCCCCAGGCGTAGGCGATCTCGGTGAGTGAGCGATGGGCATGTTCCCGGCTGCGCAGGTCTTCGGCGCAGCGGGCCAGGCGCCGCTGCCAGATGTACTCGCTGACGCTGCACCCCAGTTCATCCTGAAACGCCCGGTGCAGGCTGCGTACCGAGCACTGCTCGGCGTTGGCGATGCGTTCGATGGTCAGGTCGCGGTCGGCCAGATGGCGTTCGATATACGCCTTGAGGCGGTTCTGCTTGAAGAAGCGGAAGTCGTGTTCGAGTTGCTTTTCTTCCTGCTTGTTCTTCAGTGCGTTATCCAGCAGACCGGTGATGCTGTCGCCGATCAGCCCGGCCGAATGGTTGTTGAGCAAGGGGTATTGGTTGTAGGCATCGCTGACCAGGTGCATCAGCATCCGGCCCAGGCCGTTGCGACCATTAAGGTGCATGTCGCCGGTTGGCGCGAGTTGTCCAGGGGCGCCCTGGAACAGCAGGATGAAGTGTTCGCAGCCTTGGGTGCTGGTGACGTCGAAAGGTTTTCCGCAGTCGACCAGGAGCATTTCGTCAGGCGCCAGTACGCTGCGTTGTTGCCCCTGCTCGAAATGGCTGACCCCCGCAATCTGCAGGATCAACATGCGCGGCGTCTCGAGGGAGTCGATGGCCTTGCTCAGATGACGGGAGTAGCGATGGGCACTGGCGGTCATTCGACAGAACCGCAGCTGGCCCAGGTCTCCGTACTCCAGCCGGCCCTGGAAGTTGCTGTCATGCAACGGATCGATGAAGGTCGACTCCAGACGTTTGACATAGTCCGGCGTGCGACCCAGGTGGTCACTCATGAATTCTTTCCACTTCATCAGCCGATCGGAACGCACAACCTGATCAGTGGACACACAGGCTAAATGGGTCATTTGTCGCCTCTATTTTTTATTGTTTTTTGTTGATTGGGCAAAGAGGTCAACTTGCCCAATCCTGGCTGCGTCCCTGCGGGTTAGTGATCAAAAAGGGTAGTGATGGCTTCCGGGCTGCCAGGTGACCCAATGGGCACGGGTGAATTCGTCCAAGGCATAGTGACCATTGAAGCGGCCGAGCCCGGAGTTCTTTTCACCGCCGAAGGGCGCGTTGGGTTGGTCATCGACCGTGATGTCGTTGATATGGGTCATGCCCGCGACAATGCCCCGGGCGAAGTTCAAGCCACGGGCCATGTCTCGGGTGAACACCGCGCTGGACAGGCCATATTCACTGGCGTTCGCCAACGCCAAGGCGTGACCTTCGTTCTCGGCGATCAGCAGCGGCAGCAAAGGCCCGAACGTTTCATCGCGGGCCAGTTCCTGATCGGCCCCCACCTCACCGAACACGTGGGCAGGCAGCACTAGCCCGGAGGCCGGGCCGCCACACAGCGGCTTGAGGCCGGCGCTCTGGGCCCCGTCGATTTTACGCAGCAGGCCATCGAGCTGGCTCTGATTGACCACCGGCCCGATCACCGTGTCTGCCTTGGCCGGGTCGCCGGTCTTGAGGTTGCGCACGCGTTCCACCACCAGCGCGGCGAAGTCGGCATACAGCGAACGGTCGACGATCACCCGGTTGACGCTCATGCAGATCTGCCCTTGGTGCAGGAAGCGTCCGACTACCGCAGCGTGGGCGGCTATTTCAACATCCGCGTCATCGAGCACCACCAGTGGAGCATTGCCACCCAGCTCCAGGGCGACACGCTTGATGTGTTTGCCGCCGGTAGCAATGCGCCCGACATTACGGCCCACATCCGTCGAGCCGGTGAAGGAAATCAGGCTCGGTACGGGATGCGCGACGAAGGCGTCGCCAATCTCCGAACCGGCACCGACCACGACGTTGAGCGAGCCTTGCGGGAAGCCGGCTTCTTCGAACAGGTGGGCAATCAGCAGGCCGCCGGTCACTGCCGTGTCGCTGGCGGGCTTGAGCACGATGGTGTTACCCAGCGCCAGCGCCGGCACCACCGAACGCATGCTCAGGTACAACGGGAAGTTCCACGGGCTGATCACACCCACCACGCCGAGCGGCTCGCGAAACACGAAGCTCTGTTCGCCGGGCTTGTAGCTGGTGAGGATGCGTCCCTCGACCTGCATCGGCATGCTTGTGCACTCGCGCACAAGGTTGAGCGTGAACTGCCATTCCATGCTCGCCTTGATCCGGGTGCTGCCCGACTCACGAATCAGCCAGTCAACGATTTCGTCACGACGGTCCTGGATAACCAGGGCGAGTTTTTCAAGGTATGCGCTGCGCTGTGTCGGGTGCAGTTGGGCCCAGGCTGCTTGCGCTTGATGGGCGGCCTGATAGGCGTCATCGAGATCGCCGATCGAGGCCAACGGCATTTCCAGCAGTTGTTCGCCGTTGAACGGGTTGCGGTCGTCCAGGCGGCGCGCGGAGCGACCGGCACGCCAGGTGCCGTTGATGTATTGGTCGCCAGTGATGGCGTAAGGGGCGAGCGGTTGAGTGGTCATAATCTTACCTTTGGCGGCAGGTGATCGCGTCGTTCAAGCAGTTGAGGGTGCCAACGCTGTCGATGAAAAGGGCTCAGCTTCGGATCCAGGCACGTCCCCAGGAATTGAGCGTGTATTCCTCCTGGGGCCAGACGCCGGGTTGGCGCGAGGCCTCGGTGACTTCCAGCTCGGCGGAGAACTCCAGGCGGTTGCGGTCGGCATCGACCACCATGAAGAACAGGTTGTTGCCTGGCCCATGCCGGCCAGGGCCGAAGAAGAGGGTGATGCGCTCCTTGGCGAAGCGATCACCCCAGTCGCGAATGTCGTTCCATTCGTTGGTTTCGTAGCAGTGATGATCCCACTCGTTTTTCGAACCACGGAAAAACGCCAGTGTGTGATGCTCATCGTCCGAGCGCAGGAAACACGTCATGAGCTGGCCGCTCTGCTCATCCACGACATTGTCCGAGACGGTAAACCCCACCGTGTTGACGTAGAAATCGATCATCGCTTCCAGTTCAGTGGTCTGGAACACCACGTGCTGCAGGCGGCCAGGCATGCCATGTCGATCAACAGCGGCGTGGCTGCGCGACACCCCGAAGATCGTTTGCCGACCCTGGGGATCATGGATCAGGAAGGCACCGGGTTCGAGTAACGGCGAGTCGAGCGCTTCGACAGCACAGCCGCTCTCGACCAGGCGAAGCCGCAGCGCTGTCAGTCGAGCCTGATCGCCCAGGTCAAACGCCGCCGCGAGCAGGCCACTGTGGTCAGCCGGCGACACGAGCATGGCCCGTTGCGGGCCGCTGAGTAGCCAGCTGCCGTCGGCCTGCGCCGAGCTGTCCATGTCCAGCAGTCGGCGATAGAAATCGATCTGCCGTTGCGGTTCTTTGCTCGCCAGGTGCAGGTAGCACAAGCGTGCCGGTGTGGAAGTCTGGAGTGTTTGCATAAACACCTCGGGGGCTTGAAAGGTTCAGTGAAAGGCGGGGGCGATGCCCGACTCGATTTCGCTGCTTCTCGTCGCGGCGATGCCCAACAGCGACTGCAACGCTTCGGCAGCTTCTGTTTCGGTGGCCTTGTCGAAAATGGCGGCGATATAGCGATCCGGGCGCAGCAGCAGAAACCGGTTTGATTCGCCCAGTATGGCCTTGAGCAAACCGTCCCGGTCCTGGAGCACTGTGCAGCCAGGAATCGTCGGCATGGCTTCGATGGGCTCGGGGAGGATCAGGATCCGTTTGGCTTCCAGATGGTTCCAGAAGCCATGCTTGAGTTCATCGAGCCGTTGCCGGGTAGGTGCGCCGTATTGAATCAAGGCGAAGCCGGCGCCGATGGCCTCATCGAGCAGGCATTCGTGGCCATGGGCATCGGTGAGCATCGGTTGCGGGAACATCTGCCCGCAGGACAGTTTCCCGGCTTCACCCTCGGTCAGTACCAGGCCTTTGGTGAACCGGGGCTTGGGCTTGAAACGCATTTGCAGGAAATAGTCCCGCAACGGTGGCAACAGGCCGATCAAGGCGAACGCAGAACTGATCAGGCGAGCGCGAAGGACAGTGGCCGGCGCCATGACCACGCCGAGGTTCAAGGCCAGCTTGATCAATGCCCAGGCATGATCGCGTCGCTCGCTTTCGTAAGACAGCAGGGCGGTTTCCGCCATTTTTCCTTTCAGCACGCCGATCAGCTTCCAGCCCAGGTTGTGGGCATCGCGCACACCGCTGTTCATGCCTTGGCCGGCATAGGGCGGGGTCAGGTGCGCGGCGTCACCGGCGAGGAACACGCGCTCCACCTGCCAGCGCTCGGCGACCCGGGCGTGGAAGGTGTAGACCGTCTTGCGCACGATGGAAACCGGCGCTTCACCCTTGAACGGACGCAGCAGCGCCTGCAGGCGGGTTTCGCCGAGCACCTGCTCATCGGTTTCGTCCGCCTTCAGCAGAAACTCGAAGCGGCGCGTACGGTGAGGACCGGGCACGTCAACCACTGGGCGCCGGGCATCGCAATACACGCGGGTTTGCCAGAACGGGTCGTCATCCTGGTCGGTATCGACCACCAGCCAGCGCGAGGAGAAGCTCGAACCGACCATCTCGATCCCGAGTTGTTTGCGTACCGGGCTGCGGCCACCGTCGCAGGCCACCAGATAGGCTGCTTGGACTTCCAACAGTTCGCCATCAGCGTCACGAATCAGCGCACGCACGCCATGCTGGTCTTGATGAAACTCCAGCAGCTCGTGGCTGAAGCGTGCCTTGAGACTGGCAAAGCGTTCGAGGCCTGCCTTGAGCGTGGCCTCGAACAGCGGTTGGCGAAAGGCATTGCGCTTGGGGAAACCGTACAGCTTGCCGGTCGGCTCGACCTTGCCAAAGCAACGGCCGCCGGGCCGGGTGAAATAGTGCACGCCGTAGCCGGGAACCACGTCCTTGAGCACAGCTTGGTCCAGACCGATGGCCTGCATGGTGCGCAGGGATTCATCGTCGATCGAAACCGCCCGTGGCTCGGTCACAGTGCCGGGCTTGCGATCGATGATCAAAGTGTCGACATTGGCCTGGCCGAGCAGGTTGGCCAGGGTCAGCCCGGTAGGGCCGGCACCGATGACCAGTACCTGGGTATTGAGACGTTTGAGGGTTGTCATTGTTATTCCCTTTGCGGATGGCTCAGCCCAGTGGCTTGGGGCGGTTGGCGAGCGCCGCCATGCGCTGCGACAAGTCTTGGGCCAAGGCCAGGATCTGTTGCCCTTGTGCCGCTTCCTGGGCGTCGTCACGTGCTTGGATCGGGCGCACGCAACTGATGCTGCCGATGACCTTGCCATCGCCGTCGAAGATCGGCGCGGCGAGGCCATAGACGCCAGGGTCGACTTCGCCTGCGCTGGCCACATAGCCCTGGCGCCGCAACTGCTGCAGGGTGCGGCGGAACTGGTCCCAGGTCTGGCCAAGGCTGCTGGCGCGCACCTCATCGGGATTGTCCAGAAACAGCTGGTTGTGTTGCCGCGAGGTCATGTTGGCGAGGATCGCCTTGGACGTCGCCCCGAGGAACAACGGCCTGGGCGAACCACGGGAATAGCTGACTTCACTGAACAGATTGCCGTGCTGATGAATGCACACGACCTGGTCCTTGAACAGCCGGCAGATCAGCCAGACTTGCTGCTCGTTCCACTGCGGAAAGCTGGGTTCCAGTGATTGCGCAGCGCGCACGAGCGGGTCGCTCAGGCGTAATTGACGATCCCAGGTGATGATCCGCGCGCCCAGTGCATAACGCCCGGCTTCGACCTGGAACAGCAGGTTGGCCTCGGCCAGCTCACGCACATAGCGGTAGATCGTCGAGCGGGTGAAACCCAGGGCAGTGCCCATGTCGTCGACCGCCCAGATCGGGTTTTCTTCGGTGAACAGGTCGAGCACCCGCAACATGCGCTCCAGGCTCGAGCCTTTGCTGTCGGCATCCTGTTCTGGCGGTTGTTCAGCGGTGTGTAGGTGATTCATGGCTTATTGCTCGTCCACGATGCTGTTGCGCAAGGTGCCGATGCGTGCAATCTCGACCTCGACTTCATCGCCTGGCTTCATCCATACCGGCGGCTCACGGAATGCGCCAACACCTCCGGTGGTGCCGGTGACGATGACGTCCCCGGGGGCCAGTTCGGTGAAGGTGGAGCAATACTCGATCAGCCGGCGCACATCGAAAATCATGTCGCTGGTGCGGGTGTGCTGCATCACTTCGCCATTGAGGCGGGTGGTCAGTTCCAGGTCCTGTGGGTCGCCGATCTCATCGCCGGTCACCAGCCAAGGGCCGAAGCCACCGGTATTCGGGAAGTTCTTGCCGGGTACGAACTGAATGGTGTGCTTCTGCCAATCGCGGACGCTGCCGTCGTTGTAGCAGGCGTAGCCGGCGACATGGTCCAGCGCGTCGGCAGCCTTGACGTGACGCGCCGCTTTACCGATCACCACCGCCAGTTCGCCCTCGAAATCCAGCTTGTGGGAAGCCTTGGGGCGCACGATGGGTTGCAGGTGGGCGGTCTGGCTGTCGGCGAAGCGGGTAAAAATCATCGGGTAGATCGGCATCTCACGACCGGTTTCGCGCACGTGAGTGGCGTAGTTGATGCCGATGCACAGCACTTTGCCCGGGTTCGGGATCACCGGCAGGAACGTCACTTCAGCCAATGGGATGCGCGGCAGGCCTGCCAGGGTCTCGCGGGTCAACTCGCCCAGGCGGTTGTGGGCGATGGCTTGCTTGAGATCACTGCCAAAGGTGGGCTTGACTGTTTCCAGGTCAATCACCTGGTCGCCTTCGACGACGCCGTAGCTGCTACGACCTTGAACAATAAAACTTGCAAGTTTCATGGAGTCTCCTTGGGAGAGAGAGGGTGCATGGCACCGGATGCAATGAGGGCTAATCTAGTCCTGCGGAAAAATCCTGTAAAGTAGGATTTGTGCAAAAATCCTAAAATATGGAATTTATGTTTATTTTGGCGAGGCAGTACCTTTAGCGAACCTTGGGGAGCAAAGGGAGAGGAGGCAGACAGCCAACCACATAGGACGGGGATGGCAGGGTGAAAAGAATCTGAACCTGTGGGAGCGGGCTTGCTCGCGAAGACGGCGTCACAAGCGACATCAATGTCGACTGTAGCGCCGCCTTCGCGAGCAAACCCGCTCCCACATGTACTTCGCTTAATTGACTGGCCTAATTCGGGTCAGCAGTCCAGCACCCATGCAGCGACATGCGCATCCGGAAGGGAATCCGGATGCGGGCAATGGGCCCGCTGGCCATGTCACGGGAGTCCAGCACGACCAGCTCACTGCGCCCCTCGGCGATGAGATTGAGAAGGGCAACGACGTAGCCATCGGCTTCCTCTGCATCGGCAGAGCGCGGAATGAAGATGGGCTCCTGGAAGCAGCCGCTGTCACCGGGAAACCAGGCGTCGGTGATGCCTGTCTTCAGGTTCAAATGGACCAGCAGGTTGAAGAACTGAAAAGGTATCGGTCCATTCGCCGGGTTGTAGGGGCGCTCGGGATCGAAGGCGAGCAGGAAACCATGCTGGTACTTTCGGCCGATGTAGCGGTCATCACACCTGGGGAATTCGCAGGGGTAGTCGGTCAGTGGTTGCGGTTCGACCTCGTCCAGGGCGCTGTTCAGGTCAAAGGTCCAGCGCATCAGGCTGGCCGCCAGGGTTTCGGGCGGCGGGACATAACCGTCCGCCTGGGGAAAGAAGTAGAAGATGTTCCCGCCGGTGACCGGCATGTCGACGTAGACCTTGCCGTCCTCATCGAACGCATTGAGCGTATGCCCCTGGAACCCGTCCTTGGGGCCCTTGAACCAACGCACATCCTGCGCATTACCGTTGCGCGGCACGACGGCAAACAGCTGGGGCAGGTCGGGTTGCCATTGGAAATGCGGCCCGCCGTTTTTCATGCGTTCGACGTCAACCGTCAATGGAATCAGTGGGAACACGACGTAGCGTTCGGTCACCGCAAAATCATGCACCATGGCCGCATAAGGCGCCTGGAACCAGATTTCATGCAGCAGTTTGCCGTCCGGCGAGATCTCGAAGTACGCCAGATCGGGCGTGCCGTCGCCTTTGGCTTCATAGCTGCAGGCCAGCAGGTTGCCTGTTACCGGGTCGAGCTTGGGGTGGGCGGTGAACGTCGCGGATTTGATCTGCCCGTCAAATGTCCATTCGCCGAGGGTCTCCAGGGTGTCGAGATCCATCGCCCAGGGCAGGGCATCTTCCTTGAGTGCCAGCAGGACGCCGTTGTGCGGGATGACGGTGGTGTTGGCAGTGGTGTTGTTTTTCGCCGCGAGGCGGTCGTTGGTGTAGACGTTGCGGTAGACACCATTGAGCGAACGACCTTCACGGCGCTGGGCCAGTAGGCGATCGGTCTTCACATAGCGGCGGCGCATCGAGACCTTGCCATTGGCAAAGTTGAAGCGGCTGACCACGCCGTCGCCGTTGAAAAAGATATCGTTGCCCAGCATGGGTGGGTACTGCGGGTCTGGTGCCACCTGATAAAAAGTCCCGCCGATCGAAGCGGGCAGGACGCCTTCGATCTCGAGGTCGAACACCTCTGCTTCCACACGGCTGGGCGTGTAAAGCGCACCGGAAAATTCAGGGGTTTGCGGGAATGGAATAGTCATCGGGCAATCTCATCAATGTACAGTTTCATTCAGGTTCAGACCGATTGTGGAGACAGGGCCGGGCTGGAAGACTTAATGCCGCGGCGAAAGCGTGTAACCATCAGGCACGAGATCACCAAGGCTAGCAAATAGGCTGATGCGGCCAGCCATCCGACCGCCCGGAAGTGGCCCTCACCGACGACCAGTGCGGCGCCAAACGGCCCCAGCCCCTGGCCGACGAAAATCGCCGCGTTCCCCAGGCCCGCCAATCGGCCGGAAGGGTCCAGTTCGGCGGCCATGGAAAGCAGGTACGGCAGGCTGAAAAACCAGACCATATGGATCAGGCAGGCCGTGGTGACAAAGGCAATGGGGCTGGTGCCGTAGACCATGATCAGCGTCGCCAGTAATGCCGTGCCGAAGCTCAACAGTTGCGGAAACAGCAGGCCAAGGCGTCGGCCAATCAGCCCGGCCAGGCCTGCGCCCAGGGCGCCGGCCAGAATGCTGCCGCCGAGAATCCCACCAATCTGCTGCGGCTCCAGGCCAATGCTCTTGCCGATGCGCTCCTGGTAGACCCATAGGGCCGAGTGCCCGAAAAACAACAGGGCAAACAGCAGGATCAACAGCACGGCGGTGAGACCGAATGGCTGGATCGAGCCACTGGCCAAGCGATGAGCTTCGGGGTAGCGCTTGGGCACTCTCCAGCACCCCAACGCCGCAAGCACGCTGGTGATCGCCAATAGAAAAAACGCCCCGTTCACACCGAACGATTTAAGGATCAGCGGCATGGAGGTCACCAGCAGCATGCCCCACAGCAGATTGCCGATGTTGATGACGGCGAAGGTCGCGTCCTTGGACGTACGCAGTGCCGCGGTGGCATAGACCACCGCCATGACCGCGCCGCCGCTCGCACCACAGACCATCCTGGAAAGGACCAGCCCGGCCTGACTGTGCAGTTGTGTGCTGACCAGGTTACCCACTGCCAGGATCAACAAGGCCACCAGGGCGAAGCGGCGTCGGTCGACGCTGGCCATGAACAGGGCACAGACGCCGCAAGCGACGGCCATCGCCATGAGTTCGGCGGCGAAAATGGCGCCTATCGCATTGAGCGGCAGGCCGAGTTGGTCGATCAAGGCACCGCCAAGGATCGGCTGGATCTGCAGTGTCCCCAGGGAAATGACCATCATCAGGCAGATGGCGCCCAGTGATTTTTTACTGTCGATGGAGTCGAGTGCGTTCATGAAGCATCACCTCGGGTAATGGGCCCGCTCATGGGTGAGCAGGCGTATACGTCAATCAGAACTTGTGGACGTAACGAACCTGCACCTGGTAATCCGCTCGGGAGCGATTCTCGACGCCGGTTTCTTTATAGGTGTTGAGCCAGAAGGCTTTGTCTTCGGTGATTTTCCAGAACAGCCCCGGGCCAAAGCCCAGTACCTTTTCCCGGGAGTCGGTCAGGGTGTTGCCGTTGACCTTGTCATCGGAAATCTGCCGGAAGTAGTAGCCGTTGATGCCGACCGAAACCTTCGGGAGCACTTCGTACGAGACGGTGAAGTTGGCCCACGCCGACTGTCCCGACTGGGTGTCGCGTACGGATTGCCCTTCGAAGAACTGCGCCGAACTGCTCGCCGGATCGTCGTTCTTGAAGTTGTACAGGTAGTTCAGCCTCCAGCTCACCTCCCAGCGAGGCGCCGGCATCCAGGTCGCTGCCCAGTAGGGGTTCAGGGAGAAGTAGTTGGAGCCTGGGTTCAGGTCTTTGTGTTTGTCGTATTTGCCCGTTGGCAGGATGGTGTCGAAGGCCATGCGCTGCACGAAAACCGGCCTGCCGGTCGCGTCGACGATCGGGTCGAACTGGACCTGCGGTCCAAGCGTGACATCGCCAAGGCCTGCGGCGTTATCCTTGAGCTTGGCGCCGTTATCGCCGAAGTCACCGTCCAGGGAAACGACGGGCACCAATAGACTCCAGCCCAGGTGCGCCCCGCCCGCTAAGGTGTCGGGTGAGTAGTAGCTCAACTGATTGACCATCGTGATGACGTTGATCTTCGGATCATCGAAGGCGCTGTTTTTCTTGCCCTCGTTGGTCCTGATGCTGCTGGCGGTGCTGAACTTCAGGTAGGTCTGGTGAGTCAGCCCGGGCGGCCCGGCAAAGCCGTCGTAGAAGCTGGTACCGCCCAGGTTGATACCGCTGGGCTGACTCACCGAAGGTGGAGGCGGGCCATCGGCGGCATGGGCGGCAAATGAGGCGAAGCTGAGTGCCAGGCACGCTGGCAGGGATTTGGTCAGGCTCATTGAAGTGGCTCTATTCTTGGAATTGTGAGCGGGGGAACTTCCCCTGGCACTTCGACTTTAAGTCCCGGTTGTGGGTGATGCTTGAGTGCAACGGCCAGAGTTGACTGGGAGCGCCAGCATGCGAAAGACAGTAGGGCTGTGCGGCTCTTCAGCCGTTACCTGCCGCTCAGGTGTCATTGGTTCCTGTCAGTTGGGCCGGGGAGGTCAGTCCGTACGTCCAACGCTGCGCCAAGCGGCCTCAGCAAGCTGCCGTCTGTAGAGTTCCGGGCTACGTTTGACTCTGGTGGAGAGCCACGCTCGGCAGTAGCTCTCTGCCGAACCGATGATGAGCGAAGGCATCAGCTCAAAAGGCAGGTCCTGTAGATCCTGGCGGTGAGCAGGGTCGCTGAACCATTCCTTCAACTGGGCGTTCCTCACGAGGTTGGCCTCTGCAAGCCGATCACCCAGGCTGCTTTTCGCGACGGCAAAGCGAGCCTGGTACTGGAAGCGTGCCCAGTCCGGTTGGCTGACGACCCAGTCGACATAGCTATAAACCAAAGCGTGAACCCAGTCCTTGGTCGACGTGACCTCGCTGAGGTAGCGATCTCTAAGCCGCGCCTGATCATCCAGGGCGGTCATGTACAACGCAGCGACCAGTCCTTCCTTGTTTTCGAAGTGGTGATAGATCGCCCCCACGCTCATCTCGCTTTCGGCGCGAATGATCTCGATGGTGGTCGCTTCAATGCCCTGCTGGTTAAACAACGCCAGGGCGCATCGGAGGATGTGCCGCTTGGACTCGGCACGACGCCCTGGGTAGCAGCGCTCGAGGAGATCGACAGGTTCCATTTTTCGGCCCAGGCAAAAAGGGGCCATGGTAATTGAAACGAAGGCTCGACACGAGAGATTGACAGGCTGGCCAATTACAGAATAATGTTCTGTAACAGAGCAATATTCTGTAATTGGGTAGTGTTCTGTTCATGACTTTCATCCACCTGACCAGAGATACCCCATGAGCCAGACTCTCAGCATGTACCAAAGCGTTGGCGCTTCTGCTTTCAGCAATATGGCCTGCCAGATGGCACCGTACTTCGGCACCATCAACCCGGAAATTTCTGTGTTGACCCCCGGTCGTGGTGAAGTGAAGGTGCCGTTTCGCAAGGAAATCACCAATCACCTGGCCTCCGTACATGCGATCGCGCTGTGCAACGCGGCGGAGCTCGCAGGCGGCATGATGACTGAGGTGTCCATCCCCAGCGGCGCTCGCTGGATTCCGAAGGGCATGACCGTTGAATACCTGGCCAAAGCCAAGACCTCCATTCATGCGATTGCTGATGGCAGCGAAATCGACTGGGCGACCTCGGGCGACAAGGTTGTCCCGGTCGATATCTTCGACGAGGGTGGCGTGAAGGTCTTCACGGCGCGCATCACCATGAACGTGAAAGTCGGCTAGTTCGACTGTTCCATCAAGCGTCAACCGTTTCTGCCAGATGTGCCATCAGCCACTGGCGGAAGCGGTTGACGCTTTGTCTGTTTGGGGCGCGGCCTTGAGGTTCCAGCAGGCAGAACTGTGCGTCGGTGCGCAGGATGGTTTGCGTCGGCCGCACGAGGTTGCCGGTCTGCAAGTGGTTGCTGAGCAGGCCCGACCAGGCCAAGGCGATCCCCTGGCCGGCCAGCGCCGACTGAATCAACATGGAGTAGCTGTTGATATTAATCCGCCGCCGGGGTTCTGGCGCTGGGTAGCCAAGGCGTTGGAACCATTCTTTCCAGCCAATCCAGTCCCGGTGCTGGTCTTCCAGCCACAACCAAGTACATCCACCCAACTGTTCCAGCGTTTCAATTCCTGGGTGCTGGGCCAGATAGGCGGGGCTGCATACCGGGAAAATCTCTTCGTTGAACAACGGCGTGACTTTCATGTTTTTTGGCGGGGTGCTGCAGTAATAAAGCGCCAGGTCACAGTCCAGTCGGGAAAAGTCACTGACTTGATCTGTCGCGATGATGCGCAAGTCAATCTCTTCATTCTGACGCTGGAATTCCGATACTAGTGGCAGCAGCCACAGTGAGGCCATCGCCGTGCTGGTGACGACGGTGACCTGCTGCGCGCCTTGCCAATGGCGCATTCCAGCTGTGGCATGGGCGATTTGCTGCAACGTATCGCGGATACTCTCGTAATACTGGCTGCCCGAGGCGGTGAGGTTGATTTCACGGGTCGTACGGGTGAACAGCGCCGTGCCCAGATAGTCTTCGAGCAAGCGTATCTGGCGACTGATGGCGCCTTGGGTGACGTTCAGTTCGCGCGCCGCCACGGTGAAGCTCAAGTGGCGGGCGGCGGCCTCGAACGCCACCAGGCTGTTGAGGGGCGGCAAGGGTTGCAGTTTCATCAGGCTGGGTCACTGTCTTGTAAATGTTAGGCGCACGGAGTTGTGCAGACGCCAGTATGCAGTGACTACTTTATTGGCGATGCAAGGCTAAAGATCAAGGACCAGGTCAGACGTGGGTTTGCTGCAGCACAGCAAACGCAGGCCTTTGTCGATTTCCCGCTGCCGGATACCGCCGTTGTGATTCATCTCTACCGTACCCTGCAACAGGGTGGTCTTGCAGGTGCCACAAACACCTTGGCTGCAGGAGGAGGGCACGATTGCGCCGGCTTTTTTGGCGGCGATCAGCACGGTCTGGTTGCCCTGCATGCTGAACGTTTTCCCCGAACGGGACAGGGTCACCGTGAAAGCGTCCTGCTGATCGAGCGAGGCGGCCTGCTCAATCAACGGTTCCTCATTCAGCGCGGCAATGTCGAAGCTTTCCTGATGGTAGTGGCTGAAATCGAACGCCGCTTCCCTGAGCAGTGACTTGACCGCTTCCATGTAGCCCTGGGGGCCGCAGGTAAAAATTTCCCGTTCCTGGTAGTCCGGCACTTGCTGGCTTAACAACGACAAATCGAGCCGGCCTATCGGTTGCTGCCATTGAGCGGTGTCGCCGAGACCTTCGCAAACACTGATGACCCGCAGCCCCGGCATGGCGGCCTGCATGCGTGTCAGTTCTTCGTGGAAGATGATGTCTGCGGGGGTGCGAGCGCTGTGCACAAAAACGATGTCGAGGTTGCCGGCCATGTCGCAGGCGGCCCGGGTCATCGACATCAAGGGCGTCACGCCCGAGCCGGCGGACAGGTACAACAACTTGGTTGCAGGATGGCCGACCGGTGTAAAGCTGCCCGCCGGGCCGGAAGCTTTCAGGCTGTCTCCTGGCTTGAGGTTGTCATGCAGCCAGTTCGACACAGGTCCCCCAGGCACGCGCTTGACGGTAATGGAAAACGCAAAGGGCCGGGTGGGGGAAGACGACAGGGTGTAGCAGCGGGCGACGGTCTGCCCGCCAATGACCGGCGAGATCGTGATGAACTGACCTGGCTCGAAGTTCAGTGCGCTGAAGTCCGCGCAACGAAAGATGAACGTCTTCACATCATGGGTTTCTTGTCGCACCGCGCAACATTGCAGGGGTTTCTGTTCGCCGCTGTTCCATGGCGAACCGAACGTGCTCCAGGTCGTGGGGGCGGTGAAACGTTGAACGGCGCGGATGTTTTCCGGGTGCGTTAAATGTTCATAAGTCGTCATGTTCATTCCTCACACGCCATGGGCGGCCAGACGCGCCGCGTACCAGCGAGAGAACTGGTCGACATAGGTTTCGGTAAAAGCTGAGAACGGCCCGGGCGTGTAGGCAGGATCCTGGGTGCCGCTATGGGTAATGCCGACGAGGCTGGCGTCCTGCAGGTTTGTCGCCGCCCAGACTTCAGTCAGTTGATTCACTTGGTAATCGACGCCCTCGACGGCATCGGCGTGTACCAGCCATTTGGTTCGCACCAAGGTTTTATCGGGCGCCAGCGGGATGATGTAGGACACCACGGCATGGTCGCTCATGACATGGGTCCACGAGTTGTGCGTCCAAAGATGCACGTCGCCCAAGTCGCGGCGGGGGAGCTCGCCAAACAGCCGGGTGCAGGCCACACGGGTATCCAGGGTCTGGGATTCGCCGTTGCCGGCAATGACCAATCGCTGCGAGCGGAATTGGGTCACGGCTTCTTCGCCCAAGTACTCGACGGCGTCGCAGATATAACCTTCGCTCTCCCAGTTGTTCTTGGTGTGGGCATTGCGGCGGTGATACTCGTCCAACGCTTGAAGTGAATCCTCTCCAAGCCCATCGGTGCAGAAACCGAAATCTTCGGGCAGGAAAGACGCGGTCAATTCCGGGTGGGTGGCGGCGCAGTGATAACACTCGCGGTTATTCTCGATCACCAGTTTCCAATTGCCGTTCTCGATGATTTCCGATTCGTAGGCGATCTTTGAGCGGGTGATGTCGTATTGAGCGAAACGCGGTGTCATGACCTGGTCAAGATGCACGATGTCTTCTGGCGGTTCGTCGCCCAGGCAGACGAAGACATGGGTGCCGATGACTCGCGTATGGACAGGGATCAGGCTTTTGCATTTGGGGTCGAAACCCTGGCCCATGTGCGCCGCATGTTTGAGGCTGCCATCGAGGTCGTAGCTCCACTGATGATAGGGGCAGACCAGCATGCCCACCGTCGACTTACCGGCCTGTTTCAAACGCGCCCCGCGGTGACGGCAGACATTGCGAAAAGCCCGTACCTGTTCGTCATCATCGCGTACCAGGATGATGGAAGACGTTCCAATATCGAGAGTCGAGACATCACCGGGCTCGGGGATATCACTGGTGACACCAAGCAGAATCCAGTGTTTGGTGAAAAAGATATCCACGTCTGTCTCGAAAACATCTTGGCGGCCAAACAAACCGCCAGGCATGCCATGGCCCGGCGTGCGGTCGGCGAGAAGTTCACGATGGGTTTTCACAGTATTTATATTCATGATGGGGCTCGCTCAAACTCAACGTCGGTCAGTGGCGGCAGGATCGATTCAAAGGGAACGGGGGTGACAGGTTGTGCCCGAGTGTGCGAGGCGTTCGCGTGGGCAGTTATCGAAGTTTGGGCAGGGGATGAGTAACAGAGGAAACCTGTGGCCAAGTCGATCGCTCCGGCATTCTTTGGCCGGATGTCGAACTGCTTTCAAAGACGTGCACTGCAAGATTCATGAGGGCGGCTCGTTGTTGTTTTGGTTTGGAGTCCTTTGCCTGTGGGAGATATTTATCCAGGTGCACTTCGCCGACAAACCATTTTAAGTCAACGGACCATGAGTTTTTGTCATTAATGACTGTGGGTGTAGCAAGGGAGGGAAGTCAATTAAATGTACTTCGATGTACATTCTGCGGTCATCCAAGTACATTCGCGTTACGCATTATTTAAAGAAGGTAAGCAGGATGTCCCAGGTAGGGAAGGCGCGCGGCAAGGCTCAGGACGCAGGCTGGCGGGGCTCGCCGGAGGGATGGCTGGAAGCGGCCTACGAGGCCCTGAAGGAGTCGGGTATCGATGCGGTTCGGGTCATGCCGCTGGCCAAGCGCCTGGGCTTGTCGCGCACCAGCTTCTACTGGTTCTTCGAGGATCGCGAGCAGTTGCTGGCTGCTTTGCTGTCTCGCTGGCGGGAGACCAATACGGGAGGCTTGATCCGGCAAAGTGAAAGCTATGCCGAAAGCATCTCCGAGGCGATCCTCAATGTGTTCGAGTGCTGGCTTAACCCGCAGTTGTTCGATTCGCAGTTCGAGTTTGCCGTGCGCAGTTGGGCGCTTCAGTCCGCTGAAGTGGCTCAAGAGGTCGCTGCGGTAGACGAGCAGCGAATGAACGCTCTGGCGAGCATGTTCAAGCGCTTTGGCTATGACAGCCAAGCCGCTGATACCCGGGCCAGAACGATTTATCTGACGCAGATCGGCTATATCACCATGAATACGAGTGAGCTGATCACCGTGCGTTTCCAGCGCATTCCGCATTACGTGAGTATTTTCACCGGCAGAGTCCCGAAGCAGCGCGAACTGGATCGTTTCTACGGGAAGTTCGGCTACGCCGAAAAAGAGCCCGGCGTCTTCGTTCCCTTGACGGATACTTTCGAAGGCCATGCCGATGATTAATGAGACAGTGGGAATCATTGGTGGAACTGGCTGGCTGGGCGGTGCGATTGCCAAGGCGGTCTTGGCGAAGGGATTGGTGCCGACGGGAAACCTGATAATTTCCAATCGTTCGGGAAACCACCCATTGGCGCAACAAGGCGCCTGCCTGGTCACTGACAATCAGGACCTGGTGGATCGCAGCGACCTCGTGATCATCTCAGTTCGCCCCGAGCATTTCGCCAGCCTGAACATCAACGCGGCTGGCAAAACCGTTATTTCCCTGATGGCCGGGATGACCGCACAGACGATTGCCGCACAGACCCAGGCTTCGGCGGTGGTGCGGGCGATGCCCAATGCGGCGGTGGAGATCGGGCAGTCTTTTACGCCTTGGTATTGTTTTGCGGAGATAGCAGCAACGACGAAAAGCCTCGTGCAGCGTTTGTTCGAATGTGTGGGCACGGCGGCAGAGGTTCAGCAAGAAGACTTCATCGATTACCTTTCGGCGCTTTCGGGTACAGGCCCGGCTTTTCCTGCCTTGTTGATGACGGCCCTGGCCAATCAGGCGATGGCTGCCGGCATTCCCGCCGACATCGCACAGCTCGCCGCGAAGAATGTCGTGGTCAACAGCAGTCAGCTGCTGGCCAGCCACGATGCTCAACAGATGATCGACGCCTTGGCGGCCTACCGGGGGGTGACGGCTGCAGCCTTGCAAGCGATGATTCAGGGGCATTTCGAAGAGCAGATTGGAAGGGCGTTGCAGGCAGGTGCCGCCCTTGCTCGCAAGGGACTTCAAGCCTGATAAACGATCGGGTTCGTGCGCAAGTCGTAAAGTATTTCGAGGGCCATTCAGTGCCTTGTCAGTTTTTATGGGCTAACACGTAATCCACGAAAGCGCGCAGCTTCGGAAGAACCGTACTCCGACTGGGGTAGTAGAGCGCCAATCCAGGAAAGTTCGTGGAGTAGCTGCTGAGAATGACCTCCAACGTTCCTGCATGAATCTGGCGAGCAACGATGGAGCGTGGGAGCCTGAACAGCCCCACGCCTTGTTCCGCAGCGTGGACACACGCGCCAGCGTCGTCGAGTATCAATGGCCCGCGTACGTGGATGCTGTGCCGCTCGCCACTGATGTTGAATTCCCATTCGTCGAGTACGATGCCAGCCTGTCGAAACGTGATGCACGGAATGTTCTGGATGTCTTCCGGTAGCGTGGGCCGTCCATAGCGCGCCAGCAGTGCGGGGGAAGCAACCACTACTTGTGGCTCCTCACTGGTGAGCGGCACCGCCACCATGTCCGCATGTACGAATGACCGAGGTCGTACGCCGGCGTCACACCCCTCAGCCACAATATCCACCAAGCGGTCGTCGCCGACGAACTCCAGTTGCAGATGGGGATGCGCAACAAGAAATCCCGCAACAAAACGCTCGGTCAGTAACGGGACGCTTGCCTTGGGAACGCTGATGCGCAACAGCCCGGTGACCGAGTGTCCCAGGCTGCGAGCGGACTCGATTCCATGGAGCAATTGCTGTGCTGCCGGTCGAACTTGCAGTAGCAGCCTTTCCCCGGCTTCGGTCAGCCCGACGCTTCGCGTCGTACGCGCCAGCAGCGTCACCCCGATACGACCTTCAAAAGCGCGGATTGCCTGACTAACGGCGGATGGGGTAATGCCCAGGCGCCTGGCAGCCGCGCGGAAGCCGTGCTCCTCAGCAACCGCCAGGAATACCACTATGCCGTCCAGATCGCCTCGACCAATTGTGTAGTTCATCTACACAGTTTGAGCAGTTGGAGACGGATTCTCAAGCGTAATTCAATGGGGAAAGATGGAGGCCTCAACCTTTGAGGAACGCTCATGATTACCGCCACCAAACAATCCCGCGCTTTTATCATCGATAAAACTGTCGGCATCGCCGGCCTATCCGTTCGTACAGCTCCTGTTCCTACGCCAGCGCCAGGCGAAGTACTCGTGCATGTACGAGCGTCATCGTTGAACTATCGGGACGTGATTATCCTGGAGGGCAATTATCCCATTCCCAACCTGGAAGGCCGTATTCCGCTTTCGGACGGCGCTGGTGAGGTGGTAGCCGTGGGGCAGGGTGTCACCCGGTTCAAGGTAGGCGATCGGGTGACGAACTCGTTCTTCCCTGAATGGATCGACGGCCCTTTTACCGGAAAGTACGCACAATACTCTGGTGATATAGACGGTTGGCTCACTGACTATCGAGCGGTGGCCGCTGACGCGTTGATCTCGATTCCAGACAGCCTGGAGTATGACGAAGCGGCTACGCTGCCGTGCGCCGGTATCACCGCATGGTCTGCCGTCAAAGGCGTGAAAGCGGGCGACATCGTTCTCACTCTTGGCACTGGCGGTGTGTCGTTGTTTGCCGTCCAACTGGCGAAAGCGATGGGGGCCAAGGTCATCGCCACCACTTCCAGCGACACGAAGGCCCAGCAACTCAAAGCCTTGGGGGCGGACGAAACGATCAACTACAAAGAACAGCCGGAATGGTCCCAGCAAGTGCGTGAGCTGACTGGCGGAATTGGTGTCTCTCGCATCGTTGAAGTCGGAGGTGCAGGAACATTTGCGCAATCGATCAAGGCCATTGCTGTAGGTGGACAGGTATCAATGGTAGGGGCGGTGGCGGGATTGCAAGGAGCGGTCGAAGTTCTGCCCATGTTCATGAGCCAGGCGCGCTACCAGAGTATCGCGCTGGGCAGCCGCCAGGATCTTGAAGCCTTGGTGCGATTTATTGCCGAACACAAGATCCGTCCGGTCATCGACAGCCGCTTCCCATTCGTGGATGCGCAGGCCGCATTCGAGAGGTTGATGACTCGCAACGTCTTCGGAAAGCTAGTGATCAATCACTGACACTAAAGGCCTGCAACCAGTACTCACTGTTTAAGGAGTCGTCATGACCGCGTACGTTATCTTTATTAGAGAGAAGACACTGGATCAACGCGAAATGGATATCTACGCCGAAAAGGTTCCGGCCACGTTCCCCAGTGTTCCTGTCCAATTGCTTTCTGCTTATGGGCACCTGGAAGTATTCGAGGGCGAAACGCCAGAAGGCGTTGTTCTCTTCTCTTTTCCGACCATTGAGGATGCCAGGAATTGGTACTACAGCGAAGCGTACCAATTGGCGGCTAAACACAGGCATGCAGGTGCCTCGTACAGAGGGTTTGTCGTAGAGGGCGGGGCGTAAAAGCCAAGCGCTGCCATTGGAAGTCAGGCCCCTTCCGAGGGGCCTCGAGTCGGGCATTCAATTCACTACATTTTGGTCGAGCTCATCGACCCAGCGGCATGTAACCCAAGAGATAAGCAACGGAGGCCTTTTAAGGGGCCTTCGTTGTTCAGGCGTCAGACTGGTACGCTTATTCAGCCTTGAAGCAATACACCGCCAGCTTGTTTCCGTCCAGATCCCGAGCATAAGCGGCGTAGGCGTTATCAGCCCAGCTACGAGGGCCTGGCAGGCCTTCGCATACGCCACCGTTTGCCAACGCTGCAGTATGGAACGCCAGGACCGCAGAGCGGTTCGGTGCTTCGAAACTCACAGTGACACCGTTGCCGATGGTCGCCGGACTGCCATTGGCCGGGTTGAGTACAAAGAACGAAGGCTTGTCGACGCCCCAAATGGAGCCGGCATCGTCGAGGTCGGCAACACGTTTGAGGCCGATCTCTTTCAAGGTGGCATCATAAAACGCACGTGCTTTTGCCAGGTTGTTGGTGCCGACGGTGACATGAGTAAAAACGGACATCTTGGTTTCCTTTCGGTGGGGGGGAATTGGACTTTCGACCGCATCTCAGAAATGAATGACGGTACGAATGCTTTGCCCTGTGTGCATCAACTCGAAGGCTTCGTTGATCGCTTCCAGGGGCATGTTGTGGGTGATGAAGGTCTCCAGCGGGATTTCCCCGCGGCCAGCCTTCTCGACATAACTGGGCAGTTCCGTGCGGCCCTTCACTCCGCCGAAGGCACTGCCGCGCCATACACGACCGGTGACGAGCTGGAAGGGGCGGGTGCTGATTTCCTGGCCGGCGCCGGCCACACCGATGATGATCGACTCGCCCCAACCCTTGTGGCAGCACTCCAGTGCCGCGCGCATCAATTGCACATTGCCGACACACTCGAACGAGTAATCCACGCCACCGTCGGTGAGTTCGACGATGACGTCCTGGATGGGCCGGTTATAGTCCTTGGGGTTGATGAAGTCCGTCGCGCCCAATGACAGGGCGACATCGCGCTTGGCCGGGTTGATATCGATGGCAAGGATGCGTGCGGCCTTGGCCATCTTTGCGCCGATGATCGCGGCCAGGCCGATACCGCCCAGCCCAAAGACTGCAACGCTGGCGCCAGCCTCGACCTTGGCGGTGTTGAGTACCGCGCCAATCCCCGTGGTCACCCCGCAGCCAAGCAGGCACACCTGCTCCAGCGGAGCATTCTTTGAAATCTTCGCCAGGGAAATTTCCGGCAGCACCGTGTACTCGGAAAAGGTCGAGCAACCCATGTAGTGGAACAGCGGCTGGCCTTCGTAGGAGAAGCGCGAGGTGCCATCGGGCATCAGGCCTTTGCCCTGGGTAGCCCTGACGGCCTGGCAGAGGTTGGTCTTGCCGGACAGGCAGAATTTGCACTGCCGGCATTCGGCGGTATAGAGCGGGATCACGTGGTCGCCGACTTGCAGCGAAGTCACGCCTTCGCCGATGGACTCGACGATACCACCGCCTTCATGCCCCAGCACCGAGGGGAAAATACCTTCAGGATCGCTGCCCGAAAGGGTGAACGCATCCGTGTGACAGACGCCGGTGGCAACGATGCGAACCCGCACCTCGCCGGCCTTGGGCGGGGCGACATCGATAGTGATCAGCCGCAGTGGTTCATTGGGCGCGAACGCGACCGCAGCCCTGGACTTCAAGGTCTGTGCTGACATGGAAGAGCCTCGTGTGAAA